>NZ_SMKU01000170.1 GCF_004349215.1 Actinomadura rubrisoli
CCAGAGGCTCCTGGCAGGGCGGTTGTTTTGGTCGACTTCGCATCTACCAGGAGCCTCGTCGCGTCACCGGCCGACTCAGTCCACCGCAACCACCTTGTGACCAGCACGATCAAGATGGAAAAGGCTCAGTGGAGAGCGTCGGCGACGGCGTTCTTGTGAGCGCAGGCGAAGCGCTCGATCTCGGCGGCGTCCGCCTTCTTGGAAATGAGCGCGAGGATGTGCGAATGCTCGACCACGGAACGATGGGCGCGGCTGGAGATGTAGGTGAAGGTTGAGCGGCGCATGTGGTCCAGGAGGGTCCACTGCTCTTCGAGCAGGGAGCGCAGGCGGGCGTCCGGGCAGTGCCGGTAGATGGAGAAGTGGAACTCGCGGTTCAGCGCCGCGAAGGCCGCGGGGTCGAACTCCACCAGCGCCTCCACCATACGATCGTTGATCTCGCGGGACGCGGAGACCTGCACGGTCGTCATATGCGGTGCGGAGGCGGCAGTGGCGTAGCCCTCAAGGCGGGCCAGGATCTGCAGCGTGTGCTCCGCCTGGTCGGCGTCGAAGACCGCGACGCGGGCGCCGACGTTGCGCACCACCTCGACCAGCCCGTCGGACTGCAGCCGGCGCACGGCCTCGCGCAGCGGGATCGTACTGACCCCGATCTCTTGGGCGAGCTCCTTGACGACCAGCCGGTACCCGGGCACGTACGTGCCGTCCAGGATGCGTGACCGCAGCAGTTCGTAGCAGAGCTCGGCCTTGCTCTCCTTGGTCGTGCCCGGCTTCCTCGCGGACCTCACCCGGTTCTCCTCCCGCGATTCCCAAGATCATACACATCTCTCTAGATGATTTCACATACGATTTTCAATATTACTCGCTGGTTGCGAGCCTACCTCGTTCCGCTTGCCGATCGGGTGGACCGTTCGATCCCAAACGATTTAACCGTTCGAGCCCAAACGAACTTGCCGCTCTACCTGTTGCTTTGGATCCTGTGCGAACTCTGGACGCGGAGCAGGCGGATACGATTAGCTACATAGAATCACATACGATTTTGATCGAACATCGTCGGCGTCTCCGTGGCTTTGCCTGGGACCATGTCGCTCTATGCGGTGCAGGCGCTCTATGCCTGCCGGTGGTCCCAGCCGTGGCGCATCCGGATGACCTGGGGAAGCCCGAGTATCAGCAGGTGCAGGATGTCCGGGATGCCGGGGTCGAGCTCGACGTTCAGCCACCGTGAGGTGGGAAGCGCTCCTCGCTCGCTCATGGCGCGGACGGACGCCTCGGGCTCGATCACGGTGCCGAGCGGTGTTCGATGACCGTCAAGGATCTGGTAGGACTCTCTGAATCCTCTTGCTTGGCGTTCGGCTGTCGCGAAAGTGGCACCGTCGAGGCCGCAGAGCTGGAAGTCGCAATGGACGAAACCAACTGGCTTGATCGTGCCGGCCTTTTGGTCGTTCGGCCAGAAGATGGGTGCCCACCTGCGAAGGCGGAAGCCTGGGGGTATTCGTCCGACCGACAGGAGCGCCGCGCCCGAGGGGTCGCGGAAGTCCATGATCTCCCCGGCCGTCATGAGCGATCGCCAGGGTGACCGGTCACGCTGGAAGGCTTGGGCCAGGAGCGTCCCGTCGCTGGTGTCCCGGTAGGACCGGTCGCCCGCGAACGTCAGGGTGCCGACCTGGAAGAGCGCGGGCCGCTCGGAGCCGATCACAGCTGCCTTCCTCGAATATTCATGAGATTTGTACGTGGCGTGTATGGACGACGCGTCCACCTTGGCCGGACGTCATCAGGAAAACGTATATAAGTCGTTAGCAGGTCGTTAATGAGCTGGCGGAGAAGCATCTTAATGATCTTGAATGATGCCTCTCGTTGAACATCTTCGTCGCCTTGCTGGAAGGTGCTGTGAACCACATCGACCGGATCTTGAACACGCCTGCGCCCGATCGCGGCTCGAACGGTACCGCCGGACGCTCATCCCGTGGTGAGCCGGTCATGGCCGGATGGCCGCCGGTGCCGCCAACCGCGAGTCCGGAGGAGGTGCGGATCGAGCGTGAGCGGCTGCGCGGGATCCAGTCGGGACTGCCCGTGGCGGCGCGGCCCCTGGAGAAGGCCGTCCAGGAGGTGGTCGGGTTGCAGGTCGCGGAGGCGTCGTTCACCTCGTTCACCTATTCGCTGGCCATCGCCTACAACGAGGTGGAGGCGTACACGTTGCGGGAGTTGAAGCATCGGGCCGAGGAGACCGCCGTCATCCGGGACGGCGTGAGGTACTCGGCCGACGCGTGGGAGGCCGCGGAGCACGCCAGTACCGTCAGGATGGCCTGAGCTGTGGCGGCTCTGGCGCAGGGCGCCTGGCTGGCGAAGAAGAATCTGCAGGTCGGAACCGTCGCCGCCTTGTCGCTGTCGGCGATGGGCGTTCCGGCGGCGTGGCCCTTCGTCCCGTCCTTCTACATTCACCAGTACAACCCCCAGGCGTTCTGGGACGGAGGTACGGCGTGGGCGCGAATGGGCTCGGACGTGCAGAAGGCGCGAGAGCAGATCCGGCAACTGGTCGACGGGGTGGAGCAAGACGGGTGGAAAAGCGAAGACGGCCGTGCGTTCAAGCAACGCATCGACCGCTATCTCGCGGACCTGCTGTCGGTTGAGCTGCGGGCGGCCTTCGTCGCGGCGGTGCTGTTCACCGCCGCCGCGCTGACCATGGCCATGATCGTATTCATGGCGCTGATCGCCGCGGTCCTGGTGGCGCTGGCCGCCTGGGTCGCTATCGCCACCATCACCCCGATCAGCGCCGGGATGGCGCGCCTGTCGGCCACGATGACGCTGGCGAATCTGAACGCCACGCTCAAGTCCGTGGAATCCACGCTCAACACCGTGCTGCACACCTGCGCCGGTCTCCTTGGATCGCTCATCGCGGGAGACGTCCTGGTGGAGGCCGCGCAAGGCGACTTCAGCGGCGTGCGGGACTTCATCAGTGCCACCCTCGCCCAGGGGCCCATGCTCATCTGGGGGACGGCGAACCGCGTGGAGCGTGACGCCACCGCGTTCGGAATCGGCGGCCGGATGCCCGCCAACGGCTTCTATGGCTGGACGAGCCGCGGCCGGGCCGGCGAGGCCGTCCCGGCTGGGTGGCCGCAGGCCGCGGGCGCCAAGGGTTTCCATGAGACGCAGTACAACGACGGCGCCCAGGTATTCACCGGTGGCTTGGCCCCGGAGCAGAATCCCGACGGCTCCTATCAGTACCCCTGGGAGTGATGAACGAGTGGACGAGCTGAAGGACACTTTGGGCTTCGACCCGGAAAAGCTGGCCAAGGACGCCGACGCGTTCTTCGGCCAGCTCCGCGACATGCATGCGGCCGGCACCGCGGTCACCACGCGCGCGGAATCAGCGGACCAGCGTGTGGCAGTGGAGTACTCAAGCTCCGAGGGTGTGCGGGCCCTCCACATCGACCCCCGCGCGATGCGGGCGGGCGCGCAGGAACTGGCCACCACCATCTTGGATCTCATCCGCCAGGCCCAACGCGAAGCCGAATCCGAGGGACAGGAGCGGCTCACCGAGCTTCTAGGCCGGGACAACTCGCTCATCAGCGACCGCGACTCGATCGGCAGGGAACTCCGGAACGCGACCGGCGCCGTCCAGGAGAACCTGGCCACCGCGACGGAAACCCTCGACCGGCTTCAAAGCGTCCTGCGCCGCTGATCTGGCAACGCGCAGGAGGGCTCGCCACCGGCGATCTCTTCGGTGCGCGGCTTCCGCGAGCCGCGTTCACGGACGGAACGTTCGACACCGCGGATTCGCGGACGATCGGTCTGGACGCCATGAGCGTGGTCTTCCGCGCCGCGTTATGGGGGCGTTAAGCCTGGCGGCGGGCCCGCTAAGAACGCATGAAGAGCCCTGACGCCGGCCTGGACCTGGCGTTCTACTCACTGCAGAGCCCGATGGAACGGGGATTCGGATCGCTGTCGAGGAGGCTCGGCATGGGGCTCGGACCCACCCGGCCGACGTCTGGATCAGCCGGGGATATGTGGAGGAAGAATGAGTAAGTCCCCCGACCGAGGTGTGGCCGACGCCGGAGAGGAGCCTCCTGATCGGCAGGATCGGCACCGGTTGAGCGTCGTCGGCGGGCTGGCCGCCCTGTCACTGGACGCGATGGCGTCGGTGGCCTACGGCCCGGAGGCGATCGTGCTGGTGCTGGCGTTGGCCGGGGGAGCGGGGATGGGGTTCACCCTGCCGGTCACGCTCACGATCGCCGCGCTGCTGGGCGTCCTGGTGTTCTCCTACCGGCACGTCATCGCCGCCTTCCCGGAGGGCGGCGGCGCCTACGGGGTCTCCAAGAGGTACCTGGGACGACGCGCATCGCTCATCGCCGCCGCCTCGCTGATCGTCGACTACGTGCTGAATGTGGCGGTGTCGGTCGCCGCCGGGACGGCCGCGCTGACCTCGGCGTTCCCTGGGCTGGTGCCGTACCGGACGGGGATCTGCCTGGCGGTGCTGGCGGCGATCACGCTGGTCAACTACCGGGGGATCGCGCACAGCGCGCGGTTGTTCATCGCCCCGACCGTGGTCTATGTGGGCGCCATCCTCACGGTCATCGCGGCCGGGCTGCTGCGCGGCGGGCCGGCCGCCACCGAGCACGCGGCCGCCGCGCAGGCGCAGGGCCTGCAGACGGTCGGCGTACTGCTGCTGCTGAAGGCGTTCGCCAACGGCTGCGCCGCGCTCACCGGCGTGGAGGCCATCGCCAACGCCGTCCCGTCCTTCCGGCGCCCCCGCGTCCGCCGGGCGCAGCGCGCCGAGATCGCGCTGGGCGGGCTGCTGGCGCTGATGCTGATCGGGATCGCGCTGCTGATCGAGCGGTTCTCCATCCGCCCGGTCGAGGGCGTCACCGTCCTGGCCCAGGTCACCGAGGCGGCCGTCGGGCATGGCGTCGGCTTCTACGTGGTGCAGTTCGCGACCGTGGTGCTGCTGGCGCTGGCCGCCAACACCTCCTTCGGCGGGCTGCCGGTGCTGGCCCGGCTGCTGGCCGCCGACAACCACCTGCCGCACCTGTTCGCGCTGCAGGCCGAACGCCAGGTGCACCGCTACGGCATCGGCTTCCTGGCGGTCGCCTCGGCGGTGCTGCTGGTGGCCGCGGGCGGCGACATGAACACCCTGGTCCCGCTGTTCGCGATCGGGGTCTTCGTCGGATTCACGCTGTCGCAGGCGGGGATGGTGCGGCACTGGCTGGCGACCCGCACGCGCGGGTGGCGGGGGCGGATCGCGCTGAACGGGCTGGGCGCGCTGCTGACGGCGGTCGCCGCTCTGGTGGTGGCGGTCTCCAAGTTCAGCGAGGGCGGCTGGCTGATCCTGCTCGCGCTGCCCGCCATGGTCGCGGTGATGGAGCGTGTCGGCCGCGCCTACCGGACGATCGGGGAGAAGCTGGAGCTCGGCCGCGTCCCGGCCCCGCCGCGCCCCCGCAGGTCCCTGGTGATCGTGCCGGTCGGCGGCGTCAGCGGCCTGACCCGCCAAGCCTTGGCCGCCGCGCTCAGCCTCGGCGACCGCGTGGTGGCCGTCCGCGTGGTGCACCCCGAGGAGGCCGACGCACGCCGCCGGTTCCTGGCCGAGTGGGAGCGCTGGGAGCCGGGGGTGGAGCTGGTGCTGGTCAACGGCGAGCGGCTGCGGCTGGTCGAGCCGATCGTGCGCTATGTCCGGGACGTCCCCGAGCGGCACGTGTTCGTCCTCATCCCCGAGGTCGAGCCCGAGCACCTGTGGCAGCGCGTCCTGCAGAACCAGCGCGGGGCCGTCCTGGCCCACGCGCTGCGCCGCGACACCGAAGCCGTGGTCTGCCGGCTGCGCTTCCGCATGGCCCCCCTCCGGGAGAGCGAGGCGGTCGCGGACCGGTCGGAGCAACCGGCGGGGACGCCCTGAACAGTCGGGAGGAGAAATGAACGAAGCACTCGGCCTGATCCTCATCATCGCGGGCGTGGCCCTTCCGGGGGCCGCGGCGCACCCGGTCAAGCGACGGCCCGGTGGCCCCCGGCGCCTCGGCACCCCCGCCGAGCCGGGTGAGGGCGCCACGCCGGACCACGGCTTTCGGCAGGAGGCCGCGCCGTGGATGCTCGCCGCCGGACTCGCCCTGGTGCTGGCGGGCCTGGCGGCGCTCGCCGTCGAGCCCGGCGAGGTGCTGCTCGCCCTGGTGATGGTCGGCGCTCTTCTCGGCGTGACCCTGGCGCTCGTCGGCCACGCCATCGGGGACGCCGAGACGCGGCGCCACTCCGACTGAACGCGCGTGTCACGGTTCGACATGGACGGCCCGCAAGCCGTAGCCGTCCTGTCCCGGTGACTCCCACGTCAGCAGGACGCGCTGCCCCGGGCGCAGTTCCCGATGGCCAGGCGAACTCCCAGGTGCAGCGGTTTTCCTGGCCTGGTACGGTTCGAGGAGGTGTGCCGGGAAGTCTGGTCGGCGTCATATCGGGTCGACCGGGAGCAATCGTGCGCGGTGTCGAGGTCGTCCTCGCTCTGGTGATCCTGGCGACCGTCGTGGCGGTGACCGCCAAGCGGTTGCGGGCGCCCGCGCCCTCCTTGCTCGTCCTGGCCGGTCTGCTCGTGGGCTCGCTGACCTGGGTGCCCGACGTGCGGGTCGAGCCGGAGATCGTGAGCCTGGTCGTCCTGCCGCCGCTGCTCTACACCGCCGGGGAAGAGCTGTCCTGGCGCGCGCTCAAGGCCGTCTGGAAGCCGGTCTCCCTGCTGGCCGTCGGATTGGTGATCGCCTCGGCGGCCGTGGTCGGCCTGGTCGCCGCCGCGCTCACCTCGCTGCCGTGGAGCATGGCGTTCCTCCTCGGTACCGTGCTGGCCAGCACCGATCCGGTGGCGGTCACCGCGCTCGGCCGGAGGCTGGCGCTACCGGCACGCGTGCAGACGCTCGTCCAGGCCGAGAGCCTGTTCAACGACGCCACCAGCCTGCTGCTGTTCCGGATCGCCGTGGTGGTCGTGGTCTCGGCGCAGGGACTGTCGCCCGGGCACGTCGCGGGAGAGTTCGTCCTGCTCGCCGGTGGGGGAGTGCTCGCCGGAGCCCTGGTGGCCGCCGGCATCGCGGTCATCCGGCGGCGCACCGAGGACCCGGTACTGGAGACGGTGATCGCGCTGATCACCCCGTACGCGGCCTACGTGCTGGCCGAGGTGGCGCACGCCTCGGGCGTGACCGCGGTCATCGTCACCGCCGTGATCATCGGAAACCAGGCACCGGCGCTCACCACCGCCAACATCCGCCTCCAGCTCGCCGCGGTCTACGGCACGGTCGTCTTCCTGCTGGAGAGCGTGGTCTTCGCGCTCATCGGGCTGCAACTGCCAACGCTGATCCGAGGACTCGCCGACGACCGGCAGCCATGGCTGGTGCCCGCCGTGGTCGTGGCGGTGACCTTGATCGCCGTCCGCGTCGCCTGGGTCTTTCCCTTGGCGGCACTGCAGCAGTGGCGACGAGGCGCCCGTCCGTCCTGGCAGGTCCCCGCCGTCGTCTCCTGGGCCGGTGCCCGGGGCGTGGTCCCGCTGGCCGCCGCGCTGTCGATCCCGCTCACCACCACGGCGGGCACCGCGCTGCCGCACCGCGAACTGGTGGTGGTGCTGGCCACGGCGGTCATCGCGATCTCGCTGACCATCCAGGGCTTCACCCTCGCCCCGCTGGTGCGGGCCGCGGGCATCAGCGTCGATCCCTCGGACCTGGACGAGGAGTACGCCCTAGCCCGCCTGCGCATCGCCGAGGCTGCCATGAACCGTCTCCAGGAACTGGAGGACCTGGAGGCCGCACCGGGAACGGTGGTGGAGCGCCTGCGGGTCGTCCTGCTCGACCGGATCGAACGCGGTGAGCTGCGCGCCCGTGGCGACGGTGACGTGGACGACATCTCCCGCGCCTACGTGGCGACCCGCCGGGACCTGATCGCCGCCGAGGTCGCGGAGCTGCACCGCCTCCACGAGCGGGGCGAGATCGGCGAGCGCACCGTCCGCAACGTCCAGCGCGTCCTTGACCTCGAAGAATCCTCCCTCGACCGGGCGCACTGACCGACCCGGCCGCCTGAGTGGCCTGGACCAGATTTTGAGGCGGGGATCTTGTGCTCCTTTGCCTGGGCGGGTCAGGCGAGTTCTTTGTAGAGAATCTTGGTGAAACCGTTGGGGTCGGAGATGACCTGGCTTTTGGTCACTGTTCCTGCGTCCCATGCCTGCATGGCTTCCAGGCGGATGGTGGTGGGTTCGTCGATGTCGAGGAAGATGCGGCCGGTGGCGGTGGTGCCGTAACCGCGATTGGTGCCGGGCGGGCGTTTGGCGCTGGTGACGACGAGCAGGTTGCTTTCCTCGACTGGGGCTCCGGTGGTGAGGTTGAACAACCGAGAGGTGATCCAGGCGCGGGTGAACTGGTTCTGTGCGGTCATGAACTGGCCGCGGACCTGTTGTGTCACCTCGTACGCGCCCCGCTTGTTCAAGGTGACGGTGGTGTGGGCGACGGGAGTCCATCGGCGGGTGGTGGCCGTCAACGCGGTCGTGCGGCCGATCGCTCTGCCGTGATCTGGCGTTCGGCCGGGCAGGGCGGCGGGCTTCTCGGCTGGGGCCTGCTTGCCGGCGGTGGAGGCGGGTCTCGCGGTGGCGGGGCCGATCAGGGAGGCCAGCAGCGCGGTGATGACGGGCAGGAGGGCCAGCCCGCACAGGAGGGCCACCGTTTCGAGCGCCGATCTGTCGCCGCGTGTCAGCAGATTCTGGCGGACGGGAGCGGTGCGGTTAAGGGTTTGGCTGTCGCAGACGGTCATGGCGTTGCGTCCAGGACGTTGACAACGGTGCCGGGTGGGACGATCGCGGCGGGGTGGCTGGTGGCGAAGGCCATGGTCAGGTGCGCAAGGGAGAGCTGCTGGGGCCTTTCCATGTGAGTAGCTTGGCGGGTGCCGTCCATGGATGGTCCATGCCTGGTCCATAGCGGGGTGGGAGCGGGACGAACGGAGGTTCGTCGGCTTACGGAGAGTTGTGAGACGAGCCGGATCCTGAGAGGTCATGGCCGAGACCACCGTCCCGAGATGATGTCAGGCGCGCAATCGGACGGCCGAACCTTCCGGTGCATGTGAGGAAGGCATTAATTCACCTATTGTGAACCATTCTGTGGCTGTATTGTGTTTGGGATCAGTGTCGAGTTGAGTGGCGATCGACCTTGCATGCCAAGATGCCGAGAGTTGATATCATATGGGCGCGGAATTCAAGATCTTGGGCCCGCTGGAGGTCTGGACCGGTGGGGAGCAACTGCGCCTGGGCGGGGCCGGGCAGCGGAAGGTGCTGGCCGCATTGTTGCTGTCAGCAGGTCATGTGGTGCCGCTGAGCCGCTTGGTGGACGTGGTCTGGCCACAAGAGCCGCCCGCCACCGCGGAGAAACGCGTCCGCAATCTGGTGTCCGAGCTGCGGAGGCTGCTCGCCGATGGCAGTTCGGCCGGGCCGGTGGCGTCCGGTGCCGGGTACCGCCTGGAGGTCGGAGAGGACGAACTGGACGCTGCCGTGTTCGACCGCCGGGTGAGGCGGGCCCGCCGGCATGCCGCCGACGGGGAACCGGCGGAGGCGGTGGCCCAGTTCCGCGCGGCCCTGAACCTGTGGCGGGGGCCAATGCTGGCGGGGCTGGAATGCCCGGCGCTACAGCCGCAGATGACCAGTTGGGAGGAACGACGAACGGCGGCGTTGGAGGAGGACATCGAGCTGGAACTGGACCTCGGCCGACACCACAGCGTGATCAGCGAGCTGACCGAGCAGGTGGCCGCGCACCCGCTGCGGGAACGGCTGGCCGGGCAGTTGATGCTGGCATTGCACCGAGCCGGCCGGCGGGCCGAAGCGCTGCGGGTCTTCTACGACACCTGCGAAACGCTGGCGGAGGAACTGGGCCTGGACCCCGGCGACCATTTGAAGGGACTGCACCAGCAGATCCTGGTCAGCGACCCCGGCCTCGCGGCGTCGCCACCGGATCGACGCAAGCGCGTTCACCAGTTGCCCCACGACCTCGCCGACTTCACCGGCCGTGCCACCGAACTGAACCGGCTCCTGTCGGCCCTGCCGGACGAGAGGGAGACGACCACCGCGGTAGTGATCAACTCTATTGACGGGATGGCCGGAATCGGCAAGACCGCCTTAGCCGTACACGCCGCGCACCGGCTGGCCGACCGCTACCCCGATGCGCAATTGTTCATCGACCTGCACGCGCACACTGCCGGAGACCAACTCGGCATCACGGCCGCCGCCCTCGACACGCTCCTGCGCGCGGTGGGCGTGCCGGGGGAGCGGATCCCCGACGGCCTGGAGCAGCGGGCCGGGCTATGGCGGGCCGAACTGGCCGGCCTCAAGGCCTTGATCGTGCTGGACAACGTCGCCACCGCCGCACAGGTGAGGCCGCTGCTGCCCGGCGACCCCGAAAGCCTGGTGCTGATCACCAGCCGCCGCCGGCTCACCGACCTGGAGGGCGCCCGCACACTGTCGCTGGAGGTGCTGCCGTCCGCCGACGCGGCCGCACTGTTCACCCGGATCGCCGACGACGCGCGCGCCGTCACCGAACCGCAGGCCCTGGACGAGGTGGTGCGGTTGTGCGGCCTGTTGCCGCTGGCGGTCCGGATCGCCGCCGCCCGGCTGCGCACCCGTCCCACGTGGACCCTCGCCCACCTGGCCGAACGCCTGGGCGACCAGCGGCGACGGCTGGGTGAACTGGCCACAGGGGACCGCAGTGTGGCCGCCGCGTTCGCCCTCTCCTACCGGCACCTCACTCCCGTCCAGCAGCGGCTGTTCCGGCTGCTGAGCCTGCACCCGGGTACCGATTTCGACGCTCACACCGCCGCCCAGATCGCCGACATCACGCTCCAGGAGGCCGAGCAGCTCCTGGAGAACCTGCTGGACATGCACTTGCTGCAACAACGGACCGTTGGCCGGTACCGCTTCCACGACCTGCTGCACACCTACGCCGCCCACCTCACGCTTGAGGAGGACACCGAGGCCGACCGGCGCGCCGTCCTGGGCCGCATCCTCGACCACTACCTCGCTTCCGCCCGAAACCTCTACCGGCTGCAACGGAACGGCTGCAAGCTCGCCGACGCACTGGCGGCCACCCACTCGGCAGGGGTCGCGTTCGCCGACCCGACCGAAGGACAGACCTGGTTGCTGAACGAGCTCGACGGCATCCTGGGAGCCGTCCGCAAGGCCGCCGCCGACCCCGGCGCGCCGGTCGCCGTCGCCGCGGACCTGCTGCTCGCTCTCGACCCCATGGGCGACGTGGCGTTCCTGTGGCCGCGGCTCAACGGCCCCGCCGCCGAGATCGCCGACGCCGCCCAGGCCCGCGGCGAGTCTCCCGCCGAAGCCCGGGCGCGATACATGCTCGGCGGCGGGCTCTGGCAGGTCGACCGGCTCGCCGAGGGCGAAGCGCAGATCCGCCGCGGCATCCGGGCGGCCCATGACGGCGGGGACGAGGCGATCCTGGACCGACTGCTCAACGTGTCTGCTCTGCTCGCTTTTGACCAGCAAGATCACGAGGAGGCGCTCAAGATCTTTCAGGAGAGCTTGACGGTCAGCCGGCGCTCCGGAAACTGGTGGCCGCAGCTGGAGGTGCTCAACAACATCGCCGCTCTCTACATCATCGGAATCGGGCGGCCCTTGGAGGCGCTGCCGTGGCTGGAGCGCGGGCTGGCGCTGGTGGACCAGGTCGGAGGACAGTCGTTCGCCTGGCAGTACCTGATGATCAACCGCGGCCGGGCGAGGCGGGCCCTCGGCCGTCCGGACGAGGCGATCGAGGACTTCCGAGCCGTGCTCACCGCCAGCCGCGCCCTCGCCTCCCCTTTCCAGGAGGCGATGGCCCTACAGGAACTGATGGAGACGGCCCGGCGGCTCGGACGGCTGGAGGAGGCCCTCGAACACGCCGAGGCGAGCCTGGCCATCTGGCGGCAGCTCGGCAAGGAGGCCGGACAGACCGAGGTCAGGGCCGTCCGGGAGACGATCCACGCGGAGCTGGACCGATCCCGTCCATTAGCGACCTAAGAAAGACATTCTCATTGAGAGCCTGTTGGCCCGACAGCTGTCGCCCGCACCATAATCCAAAAGGCGCCCCTGCCGCGTTGGCGGCGCTCACTCCAAGCTGACACAGGACGTTTCGGGCGTGGACCTTGGTTCCTGCGGTGGTGAAACCGCAGGGTGGGTGGGGCGCGCCCGGCAGGATTCGAACCCGCGACCGCCCAGGCCCGCTACGTTAAGACTTTTTCTTCTTGCCGTGGTTGAGGATGCGTGCGGGGATGTTGTGGTCGTGGCAGAGGGAGAGCAGCCCGCTGCCGTCGATGAGGTTGAGGGGCTTGCCGGCGGCGAACTTATAGCTGTCGGGGCCGTAGCCGGAGGTGGTGATCATGATTCCTTTGGTGGCGCCTTCGTGTTGGACGGTGCCCCACAGGTCGCGGACATGGGTGGGTTCGACGGTCTTGGTGTAGAGCTTGGCTTGGACGATGAACTTTCCGCCGGTGATGGGGTGGGGGTCGTAGGCCACGCAGTCCACGCCGCCGTCGCCGCTGGCTTGGAAGAGCTGGGTGTCGAAGCCCATCCTGGCGAACAGGTTCTGCACGAAAGCCTCGAACTCTTTCGGTTTGAGGTCCATCAGGTTGGGGCGTTTGTCGATGTCGGAGATGACGTCGACGGGGTCGATGGCGCGCGGGTCGGCCATGCTGTAGGGCATGACGGGCTCGACCGGGACCAGTTCGTCGGGGTGGGGGGAGACGTCGGCGAAGAAGTGTCGGCGGATGCACTCGACGGGTTTGAACTTGGTTCGCTCAGGACGAGCGGCTGGAACTGCTCACGGGTGGCCCGCAGGGTGATCAGGTGCGGCTGGATCCGCCGGCCGGTGACGGGGTCGACGGCGTGAACGCGGCCGTTGAACACGATGGTGCTGATCAGGCCCGCAGGGGCGGCGTCGAAGACCTCGCGGAGGGTGCGCAGGGCGATCTGGGCGATGACGCGCTGGTAGATCTGCCGGATCTCCGTCAAAGGACGGATGGTGGGTTCGACGGCCTTGCGGGTCTTGATGTGCCGGAAGCTCTTGTGTTCGGGGACGATTTCGACTGGGGGCAGGTACCACTCGACGGCTAGCAGGGATGATTCGGGGACATAACCGGCGTGGCGCTCGGTGGGGAAGCCGTCGGGGTAGGGGGAGTGGGCTAGCACGATCTCCATGTAGTCGCTGACTGCATGCCGGTCACCGTCGCGCAGACCGGCGGCGATCCGGTCGAGGTGCGCGTTGTGGGTGGCCGCGTCGCGTTCGGCGTCGGCCACGGCCTGTCCATAGGCGCGGCGGGCTCGCGCCAGCCGTGCCTGCCTGCTGGCCTCGCGTTCGCGGTACCCGTCTTGTGCCTTGGCGAAGGCGTCTTCGGCCGCCCGGAGTTCCATTTCGTGGCGTTGCCGTCCACCCAGCATTCGCGCCAGTCCACGTGGCGGTTCGGGTGCGAAGTCGGTCCAGTCAGGGACGGGCTCGGGGACGGCGAGCGAACCAAGGTCGGGTGGCGCGATGTCAGGCCGGCGGCGCAGGGTGGTGAGCGAGATCCGGGGATCCCAGGTCAGCGATGACCGGAGCAGTGTCTCCAACTTTTCGATCCGCTGCTCGACGGCGGCATTCCGCGCCGTGGCCTGCTCGTCACGGGCCGTGGCGTCGGCTTGGGCCTGCTCGCGCTCGCGGGCCTTGCGCTCCTGTTCCTGGCGGCGGGTCGCCTGCTCTTTGGCCCGTTGATCGGCGAGGCGGGCCTTCTCCCACTCGCGGTAAGAACTGTACGGATCAGACCCACGCGCCATCGCCCACCGCCGACCGCTAGTTTTACTCACCGTCGAGGCGACGGTAACGCGTGGGGGCTGTGACAGCAACGGACTCCGGAGCGGCATTGAGCTTGCCGACACGCGCGCCGGCACATGACGCGGAAGCACGCTTTGCAGCGTCGCTCTCCATCGCCTGACAAACCCCCGGCAGCGGCATCGCCGCCGCCAACACGAGCCACGACGCCCCTGCGCCCATCACCACCGTGAACTGCAGTGTCAAAACCCATACCTATCGCGCGGCCGTAAAGGGCGGGGCCACATCAGTAAGGAAGGGCACAGACAATCCAGCCCAGATCACCGCCGCTAGGGCATCAGCACCAGCCATCACCCAACAGCGCCGGAACCGATCACCCAACAACCCACCGCCCAGCCCCAACAACGCTGGCGCCGCCTACAGGCGAGCACGACCGACAACCCACCCGGTCCATGCCCCGCTTGCAACGTTCCCCACGACAACGCCAGCGTGTCGAACCCATCCCCGATGCTCCCAACCATCCGGGTGGCAAGCAGCGTAACCACACGACGATCGTTCAACATCCCGAGAACAGTGCTCTTTGCCGCGGCCTCGGCCGGCGGGGTCCAGGCTTATCAGTGCCAGGCAGAGGCACTGAGGGACGGCCTGTTCGGTCGGGAAGTGGCCGCGAGCGTTTACGGGCTTTTCGCAAAGGATCTGTGCCGCGCCCTGGACACCGGGACCGAGCCCCGACATTTCGAGCCATGTGCGCCAAGCTCAAGCGCCCGGTCGGACGGGGCATCCTCTCCGAACCCGAACCTGGCCTGTTCATAGCGATCCGGGGCCGACAGTGACCCGACAGTCTTGATCTTGTCAAGCAAGTGGCCAAGTTGGGACGTCTCGCAGTGCTCCGCGCCGCTTTAGGGTGTGTCATATCGGGTCATGCTCGATGGAGATACCGCGACCTACCAGCCGAATTGGGTTTTGGTGCGCACTTTTTTCAGCCCGCGCAGGGCCGTTATGCGGCATCCGGGGGGTTGCGGCGCATTGGAAACTGGGTCAAGATCACGTTCGCCCCGCTTGTTCGCCTCGGGCAAGACCCGCGTCGGTCACCGTGCCGTCCGGCAAGCTCAAGCTCGGCGTCACCTACATCTTCCATACCTCCGCCTATGACGGCAGCTTGTACGAGACGTCGTGGTCGCCGTGGGCACGATTCCGCTTCACCCGGACCCTCGACCTGACCCTGCCCAACCCCAATGAGGCGGCGCCGAACCCGGACCAGTCCGCCCAGCCGTACACGAACACAATGGCGCCGCCCTCTCCGTGGAAGCCCGCACCCAGCCCGAACCGCGCCGGCTCGACTCCCCCCGGGCTGTTCGAAACCCACTGCACCACCTCCTCAGGCGGAGTAAAAGTGTGCAGCAAGGCCGAGCTCTACAATGGCCGCAACTTCGACCTTCACCGGGGAACCGGTGCGAGGGCCGCCACGCAGCGGTCCCTGGTCAGCGGCTGCGACCTGGCCAACCCGCGGGAAGGATTTTGGACCACTCGTCTTGAGGAATGCTCGGCGTTCGTTCTGACGTGGGATGTGAAGGTCAACGAGACCCCCATGGGCATCGTGAAAGCACTGGTGGTCGACGAGCGCAAGCTTGACCGGGCCTCCGCGAACATCACTGAGCGGATCAACGTCCTCGACGTGAGCATTCCGACGACAGGAATCCTCTCGTTCACCCTGAAGACCCCGAAGGTCGACTGCAAGCCCGGCAACTGCAGCACCCCGAACGTCGGCGGCTGGCAGGGCGTGGCCACCTGGATTCCCGGTGCCCCGTCCCACAGCGCGGCCACGGACGTGTCCTACGGCTGGACGCCGAACTCCCCCTCCACTCAACAAGTGACGAAGCTCGGCCGTCAGGTCTCGATGGACAGCAAGATACTGATCGCGGGCACCACGGATGAGTATTCGACACCCGCAACCTTCAGGGACGTCGTGAGCGGCTGGGAGAATGCCGATCTGGAGAAGGACGGATACGTCAATCAGATCCGATGCGATAACACCAAGATTGTCAATAAGGTGCCGACGACCGGCTGCGTGTTCCACAATTACGTGCCGACCTACACCTTTGACGCGGCGAAGTACCCGCAGGCGTCGTCGCATGCCTGGCTGATCGAGCACAAGCTGCCCAACCATCCCGGCAGCAAGGCCGACAACAAGCCGCTGTACTTCCTGCCCGACAGTGACCTCCCCGGCAACCGGGCGGTGATCTGCCCCGATGGATGGGCGGCGGCCAACGGCGACCCCAGCGTCCTCAGCGGTGCGACGGACAAGCTGAACTGCGACGAGTTCGCGTTCAACGCCACCTACAACAGCGGCGGAATGCCAGCGCTCGCGGGTGGCCTGAACCCGGTCAGCAGCGGCAGCGCCTGCGTACAGACCTTTGCGACCAAACAGGGTGACGCCGTGCACCTGTTCAACATCGACGGTCTGGTGCCAACGTGGAAGGAGGTCTGCGGACGGTCCGCGATCTCCGGGAGACACAACAGCGGTTCGATGGCCGCGTTCCCGGCCTTCAACGTGAACCAGCGTCTGCTGGACCGGGACCCGTACTGGCTGAACACCAACATGAGCGCGAAATGCGTCAGCGACAGCGCGACCGTGGAGTGCACCATGACCGCGAACAACAAATAGCAGCACCCCGCTCATCAGGGGGTGTCGCGCCGAAAGGGCGCGGCGCCCCCGCTGCTACCGGCTCACAGGGGCGAGGGCAGATGTACCGCGGGCAGCAGCCCCTGCTCGATCTCCCGACGCGGCAGCGACAGCCCGAGATGCTCGCCCACCGCCCTGAACAGTCGCCTCGCCAACTCCCCGTCCTCATCCTCAGGATCCTCGCAGCCGGGAAAGGTGTCCCGCACCGCACCGGCCTGGCGCATGGCCGCATCCAGCGCGGCGAACGCCCCGAGCCGGTCCTCGGGCGAGATCGCGGCCAGCAGGCTGTCCCCGGGCTCGGCGGCGCTCGCTTCGCCGGCGGCGTCGACGTAGTACACCCACGGGTGCTCATGCAGGAAGCGGTCCAGGCAGACGAGTTCGCAGCCCTGCGGCACCAACGTGTCCCTGCCCGACCGGTCCAGGAAGATCAGGTGCCAGGTGGACTTTTCGACCTCCAGAACGTAAGCCCAATCGCCGCTGCGGCCGAACATCGCCACGCTGTCGGCCAAGGGCACGCTCCGCCGGTCGAAATCCTTGAACGGCACGGGCCGCTCGGCCATGCGGCGGTCGGCACCGAGGCGAACCACAAGGTCCACCGGGTCCATGCCCCGTACCGCCGTGAGACAGATATCCGAGAGCATTCCGTCCTGGACAAGCCCACCGAAATACCAATGGTCGCCGATCCATGCCAAGTCGTCCGCCATCGTGCCGACCTCTCTCTCGATCTTCGCGCACACAGTACCGAGCCTCGGGAGGGACTCCGGGCCGCCAGGCGATCGGCCTGCAGCCGCTGCCACTCGCGCCCCGCCCGCAGGTCCAGGCAGTTTTGCAGCAACTGCCAGATCAACCTGTGGCCGCTCTGCTCGCACACAAGAACACCGGATCGTTCCTGCTCCCAGCCTTTCCACCTGTTCGCCCGCGGTCGGGGTCCTGTCGGACTGATGGACAGAGCGGGTCAGGCCGTTTCGGGTGGGGCGTGGACGGTGGTCCACAACTGCGTCCAGGCGTCTTGCCAAGGCCATCGCTGGGGCAGGTTCAGCACCAGGCGGCGGGCCGAGCGGGCCAGGCGGGCACGGAACACCGACCAGGTGGGCGCGGATGGGGGCGGTGGCGTTGGCGTTGAAATGCCCAGAGGGCAGGTGTGCCAGCGGCCCGGCTTTGCCGTCGGCGATGACCTGCTCGCTGCACGTCACGCAGACACGCGCACCACTATGCGCTACGACCGAGCCCGCAACAACCCCGACTACATCCTCGCCGCCTGCATGGCCTCCGGCACCTGAACCAAGGCCCGCGGACGGAAATGCGCTGGTCTGCCGATGAGCGTCTGCTCGGGCGTGAGCTCTATGAGTCCTCGGAAGTGCGATACGGGAGCTCCAGAGAGTGCTCCTCCAGGCTGCGGAGGGTCACTTGTCCGTCTCGTACTTGGTTGAGCAGGAACAGTTCCCGCGTCCGGCAGTCCGGGCAGATGCCGGCTATTGCCAGCGGCCATAGATCGACTGGGCGGCTTGACGGATCGCTGTCGAGGTACTCGCAGCTCTCTACCCAGTACCACTCGATACCCGACAGCCAGTTGACCGAGACCACGCGTGGTTCGAATTTCTCGACGTCTTCGTCGATCTCATGGCTCGCGCGGATGCCGTGGGCGTGGTGGGAGCCGTTGCGGAAGTCCTTGATCTCTTCCAGGAGCGCTCGTGTCGAGTCACGCTCCTGTATTGCGGGAGTTGAGCCACTCGCATAGCACTCTGCCGCGGCCCTGCAGCGGATGCAGCACGAACAACGGAGTGGCTGCTTCGCCGAACCCCGCGGGGAGAAGCCTCCAGTTGCCGGGGCTCTGCATGCTTTTGTACTGTGCCGGCGTCGATGTGTCGCGTGCAACGGAAGCGGTGGTCCTGTTGTCGGCGCGGTCACCGAAGCCGACAGCGGCGCTGCGGAAGGCGCGCAAGGACCGGTTGCACCTGCTGGTGCCGGACGGGACGCTCATCGCCTGCGACCGGGTCCGTGCCGACCGGCCGCACTATTCGGCCAAGCATCGCTGCCACCACCTCGTCAAGGCCATCGCCGTCCTACAAAACTACGAGGTCACCCGAGGATGAAAAAGGGTCATTGCCTCTGCCGGCGTGTACTGGGCCGGTGCCGTCCGACTCGGGGACGTTTCGGACATTGATCTTGGCGCCTGTGGTTGCAACACCGCAGGTGGGGTGGGGCGCGCCCGGCAGGATTCGAACCCGCGACCGTCGGATTAGAAGTCCGATGCTCTGTCCAGCTGAGCTACGGGCGCCTGAAACTCTGGGTTGAGCTGTGGTTTCAGTGAAGCAGGGTTACCGTAGCATAGCCGGACAAGGTCACGGGAGCATCGGATTGGAGCGCAGATGGGCGAGGTCATTCCCTTCAGAACCGGCACCGGCCCGGTCGTTGATGAACTCGGCGACGGGCCGGACATCCTGGGTCTGACCGGCTCCTGGCGGCTCGCCCTCGATCAGGAGGAGAAGAGTCCGGGCACCATTCGTTCGTATCTCGACACCGTCGCCATGACGGCGGCGTGGCTGGCCCGGCGGGACCGGTGCACGTGCGCGGACGGTGACGAGGACGAGCCCGCGGTGTGCCCGGTCGGGGCGACGGGCTCGGCGGGGGAGCCGAGTGCGGTCGTGCCGGACGTCGAGCACATCGGGACCGAGCATCTGCGCGCCTACCTTCTGCACCGTAAGCGGACCACGAGCCCGGGCACCGCGGCGAAGGACTTCCGGAACCTGCGCGTGTTCTTCGGGTGGTGCGTCGCCGAGGGGGAGCGGACGCCGCCGTCCCCGATGGACCGCGTGAAGAAGGTCGAGGTGGCGGCGAAGGCGCAGCCCATCTTCTCCGATGAGGAACTGGCCGCGCTGTTGAAGACGTGCAGTGGGAACAGCTTCGAGGACCGGCGCGACCACGCCATCCTGCGCGTCCTGATGGACAACGGGGTTCGCGTGTCCGGGCTGGCCGGCCTGCGGTACGCGCCGGACGACGCGGCGCTGCACGACGTCCACTTGGGCCGGCGCCTGCTGCGGGTGCGGTCGAAGGGGGGCCGGGAGTTCTGGGCGCCGATCGGGAAGAAGTCGGCGGTGGCGCTCGACCGGTACATCCGGGTGCGCAAGCGGCACAAGCACGCAGACTCGCCGTGGCTGTGGCTGCCGCTGGACTCCCGGACGACGGCGGCGGGGGAGCACCGGCTCCTCGCGCACGGCATCGCGCAGATGATCGAGCGGCGCGGTGCGGAGTGCGGGCTGGCGGCGACACCGCACAAGTTCCGGCGGACGATGGCGTCCACCTGGGAGGGCGACGTCGTCACGCTGATGGGCGTCGGCGGCTGGGAGTCCCTGGAGATGGCCAAGCACTACGGCCGGGTACGGGAGGAGCGGGCGCGCGAGGCGCACGCACGTCTGTCCCCAGGCGACCGTATCTAGGCGGTGTCTGATAAATGATCGTGTTGCGGGTGCTGGTCCGGTTGGATGATCGTCTGTGGTGCGTGGTGGTGAGTTGACTGATCGGGCGTGGGCGCAGCTTGAGCCGTTGCTACCCGCTGCCGG
>NZ_SMKU01000171.1 GCF_004349215.1 Actinomadura rubrisoli
GCTCCCCCGGATGGTGGGGGCGCTCCGCGTGCGCGGGGCCGCCGCAGGTCGCTTCGGGGCCGCTGTCGATGTTCCCGCTCCTTCCGGGCTCTGCCGCCGGTGGGCTGTCTCTTCCCGAGCGCCACGCACCCTAACCGGCACAGGACACGGGACGACCAGCGTGAACGTAGGGATCGGCCGGCGCGACGGGCACTCCCGGGCCCGTCCCCGCGGCCCCCGCCCGACGGGACGTGCCGGCGCGGTCACAACCCTAGCGGTCGGAGCTTCTGTCAGTGGCGTCCTCTACGGTCCCCGGCATGACGGCTGCGCACGGCGTCCAGGGCACCCTGGACGACCTCGGTACCCCCCTGTCCGAGGTCACCTTCGTGGTGGTCGACCTGGAGACCACCGGCGGCTCGGCGGCCGACTCGGCCATCACCGAGATCGGCGCGGTGAAGGTGCGCGGGGGAGTGGAGCTGGGGGAGCTCGGCACGCTGGTCGACCCGGGCGGGCCCGTCCCGCCGTTCATCACCGCGCTGACCGGCATCACCACGGCGATGGTGACGGCCGCGCCGCGCATCGAGTCGGTGCTGCCGGCGTTCCTGGAGTTCGCGCGCGGCTGCGTGCTCGTCGCGCACAACGCCCCGTTCGACATCGGCTTCCTCAAGGCCGCGTGCGCCGCGAACGGCTACGCCTGGCCCGCGTTCACGACCGTCGACACCGTCGACCTGGCCCGCCGCGTCCTCGGCAAGGACGAGGTCCCCAACTGCAAGCTGGGCACGCTCGCCCGGTTCTTCCGCACCGCCACCGAGCCGACGCACCGCGCCCTGGCCGACGCGCGCGCCACCGTGGAGGTCCTGCACGGCCTCATCGAGCGGCTCGGCGCGTTCGGCGTCACCTCGCTGGAGGAGATGCGCGGCTTCGCCAAGGCGCCCACCCCCGAGCAGCGCCGCAAGCGGCACCTGGCCGACGACGTGCCGAGCGCGCCCGGCGTGTACCTGTTCGAGGACGACGGGGGCGAGGCGCTCTACGTCGGCAAGAGCGGTGACCTGCGGTCCCGCGTGCGCAGCTACTTCACCGGCTCGGAGACCCGCCGGCGCGTCCGCGAGATGGTGGGCCTGGCCGAGCGCGTCCGGACGATCGTGTGCGCCACCGGCCTGGAGGCCGAGGTCCGCGAGCTGCGCCTGATCGCCGAGCACAAGCCCCGCTACAACCGCCGCTCGAAGTTCCCCGAGCGGGCCATTTGGCTGAAGCTGACCGTGGAGCCGTTCCCCCGGCTGTCGATCGTCCGCGAGTGCCGCGACGACGGCGCCTGCTACCTGGGCCCGATCTCCTCGCGGCGGCAGGCGGAGGAGGCGCGCGCCGCGCTGCACGAGGCCGTCCCGCTGCGGCAGTGCACGCAGCGGCTGACGCCCCGGCTGATCGAGCGCGGCCGGGCCCGCACCTGCGCCCTCGCCGAGATCGGCCGGTGCGGCGCGCCGTGCGACGGCCGCGAGTCCGCCGACGCCTACGCCCTGCACGCCGGCACCGCGCGGACGGTGATGGAGGGCGACGTGCGGCCCGTCGTGGCGGCCGCCCAGGTGCGCATCGACCGGCTCTCCTCCGAGCTGCGCTACGAGGAGGCCGGGGCGCAGCGCGACCGGCTGGCCGCGTTCGTCCGCGCCGCCGCGCGCGGGCAGCGCCTCGCGGCGCTGGCCCGGGTCCCGCAGCTCGTGGCCGCCCGTCCGGGCTTCGACGGCGGCTGGGAGCTGTCGGTCGTGCGGTACGGGCGGCTCGCCGCGGCTGGAACGATCCCTCCCCGCGCCGACCCGTGGCCCTACGTCAACGCCCTCACCGCGACCGCCGAGACGGTGTTCCCGCCCGCCGGAGGCGCGCCCGGCGGCGTCGCCCTCGGCGCGGGGCCGTCCGCCGGGGCCACGGCCGAGGAGATGGAGTGCGTCCTGCGCTGGCTCGACCTGCCCGGCGTCCGCCTGGTCGAGCTGGACGGCGCGTGGACGTGCCCCGTCCACGGCGCCGAGGGCCTGCGCCGGTGGATCGACAACGCCTACGTGAGCGTCGAGCCGGACACTCTCAGGAGCGGGCGGCCACTAAGGTGACCCGGGAGATCCCGCGTATGGAGATGACCTTCCCGCATGGCACTGCCCCTCTATGACAGCCAGCCCGCCCGGCGCGTCCCGTGGATGACGTACCTGCTGGTGGCGGCCAACGTGGTGGTGTTCCTGCTCACTCCCATGTCCAACTTCGCCACCTGGTACGGCCGCGACGACGTCCGCGAGTGCAAGGCCATGCACTTCTCCTACGAGTACGGCGCCGTCCCGAAGGAGCTGACCACCGGGGAGCAGCAGCCGCTGCCGTCCGACATCGTCCACCAGTGCGGGCCCGCGAGCTTCGGCAAGGCGCCCTGGACGTCGGCGTTCACCTCGATGTTCCTGCACTCGGGCGCGCTGCACCTGCTGGGCAACCTGGTGGCGCTGTTCGTCGTCGGGATGGGGCTGGAAGACCGGCTCGGACGGCTCCGCTACCTGCTCGGCTACCTGTTCTTCGGGCTCGTCGCCGTCTACGGGTTCGCCTACACCTCGGCCGACTCAGGGGTTCCGCTCATCGGCGCGTCCGGGGCCATCGCCGGGGTGATGGGCGCCTACGTGATCCTCAACCCGCGGGGCCGCATCGTCAGCTATGTGCCGCCGGTGATCGTCGTCCGGCTGCCGGTGTGGGTGGTGCTCGGCTACTGGTTCGTCCTGCAGTGGCTGTCCCTCGGCGACGACGAGAGCAACGTGGCCTACACCGCGCACATCTACGGCTTCGCGGCCGGGGTGCTGTTCGCGCTGCTGGCCCGCCGGGCCGGGCCCGCGCGCAGGCTGGCGGCCCTGAACCGCGGCTGAGGGGCCCGGGCGGCGCCCCGGTAGAGTCGTCCCGTCCGCACGCAGGGGAGGGTGAAGTGGTCACTGCGATCGTGTTCGTCAAGGCCGACGTCGCGCGCATCCACGAGGTGGCCGAGACGATCGCGGCCCTGGACGGCGTCAGCGAGGTCTACTCGATCACCGGGGAGCACGACCTGATGGCGATGGTCCGGGTGCACCGCCACGAGGAGCTCAACGACGTCATCCCGGGACGGCTCAACAAGGTCCCGGGCATCGTCGACACCGAGACGCACATCGCGTTCCGGACCTACTCCCAACACGACCTCGAAGCAGCCTTCGCGCTGGGGCTTCCCGAAGCCGACTGACCGCCGCCCGGAGCGTCCTAGCCCGCTGTGACGAGGGACAGGGACAGGTCGCCGCAGGGGCGGGCGGCGAAGCCGGGGTCGCCCCGGTAGGCCGCGCCGGGCGCCCAGCTCGCGGTGTTGGACGCCATGACCCGGCCGGGCGCGTTGACGACGAACGCGGGCGCGGGGATCTCGCGCAGGGCCGGGACGATCTCGTTCTCGAAGGTGCGGGCGTACACGTCCGCCGCGGCGACGCCGACGAACGCGCCCGCGACGCGCACCGGCGCCGATAACGTCAGGACGTACTCGTCGCTGCAGAGGTAGTCGACGTACGGGCCGCAGACGGTCTTCTCGGCGCCCGACCGGGGGCCGGTGAACCAGTCCCAGCAGGTGTAGTCGTACAGGGCGCTGCTCTCGGGGTTCAGGTCGCGCAGCAGCTGGGACGGGCTGCCGGTGGGCCCGGTCTGCCACCACTCCAGGTACCAGGCGGCGTCGGCGAGCAGCCCGGGCGCCGCGATGAACCCGAGGCCGGAGACCAGCGGGCCGAGGTGGGCGAGCAGCAGCGGGCGCAGGGGGGCGAGGTCGGCGCTGACGGGGTCGCGGCCGGTGTCGCCGACCTCGGCGAGGCGCCGGGCCGACGCGTCGCGCACGCGCGCGACCGTCGCGAAGACGCCGTCCAGCGTCGCGCGGACATGCGCGGCGGCCGCGCCGACGGCCGGTGGCTCGGGGAGCATTGGGTCACCTCGGGATCAGAGGGCGAGCCGTCGTTCAATCAGATGTTCTACCGCATTCGCGACGTGACTTTCAGCTACATGCCGGGCCCGGGCGCCCTCGCCGCGCGCGACGGCCTCGACGATCGCGGCGTGCTCGGCGCGGACGCGGTCGCGGCTCCCGGGGGCGTCGTGGACGGCCCAGATCAGCGGCCCGATCTCGGCCTGGAGCCGGATCTCCTCGCGGGTGAGCCGCACGGACTGGGACGCGGCGGCCACCTCCAGGTGGAGCCGGCCGTCCAGCCGGCACAGCTGGGCGCCGGACGCGGCGGACATCTCCGCCAGCGAGCGCCGGAGCCGTTCCACGTCGCCGGGCAGCGACCGCAGCGCGGCCAGGCGCGCCCCCGCGCCGGCGATGGCCGCGTAGTGGTCGCCGAGGTCGCGCAGCTCCTCGGCGGCGAGCGGGCGCAGCCGCTCGTCGAGGTCGAACGGGTGGGCGGGGGTGCGGACGAAGCTGCCGCCGCCCCGGCCCCGGCGGGTCTCGATGAGGCCCCGCCGGCGCAGCGCCATCAGCGCCTCGCGCAGGGTCACGGTCGAGACGCCGAGACGGCCGGCCAGCTCGGTCTCGCTGGGCAGCTGCTCCCCGTCGGCGAGGAGCCCGAGCGCGATCGCGTCGCTGAGGCGGCGGACGACGGCGTGCACCCGCGCGGTGTTGTCGACCGGGGCGAACACGGCGAGGCGCGCGCTGTCCATGGACCCCCTTCCCATCGTTGACACAGTGATACCGGAAGGTCACTTGAATCTAAACTTATGACTCCATATGTTTTCGGCCATGCCGGCTTCAGCGGTGCGGATCCGCTCCCTGCGCAAGACCTTCGGCTCCGTCGAGGCGGTGGCGGGCGTCGACCTCGACATCGGGGACGGCGAGTTCTTCTCGATGCTCGGCCCGTCCGGCTCCGGCAAGACGACCGTGCTGCGGATCATCGCGGGGTTCGAGCGTCCCACCGCCGGGACGGTCGAGCTCGGCGGGCGGGACGTCACGGCGCTCGCCCCGTTCGACCGCGACGTCAACACCGTCTTCCAGGACTACGCGCTGTTCCCGCACCTGGACGTGGTCCGCAACGTCGAGTACGGGCTGAAGGTGCGGCGGGTGCCGCGGGCCGAGCGCCGCGAGCGGGCGCTGGAGGCGCTGCGCGGCGTGCGGCTGGACGGCATGGCGGCGCGCCGTCCGCAGGAGCTGTCGGGCGGCCAGCGGCAGCGGGTCGCGCTGGCCCGCGCGCTGGTGAACGAGCCGAGGGTCCTGCTGCTGGACGAACCGCTCGGCGCGCTCGACCTGAAGCTGCGCGAGGAGATGCAGGTCGAGCTGAAGGCCCTCCAGCGGCGGGCGGGCATCACGTTCGTGTTCGTCACCCACGACCAGGAGGAGGCGCTGACGCTCAGCGACCGGGTGGCCGTCCTCGACCGCGGGCGGATCGAGCAGGTCGGCACGCCCGCCGAGGTGTACGAGCGGCCCGCGACGGCGTTCGTGGCCGGCTTCGTGGGCACGTCCAACCGCATCGGGGACGTCTGCGTCCGGCCGGAGAAGCTCCACGTCGACACGGACGCGGGCGGCATCGACGCGGGCGGCACGGACGAGGGCGGCACCGGCGCGGGCGGCGCCGGGCCCGGCGGGGCGGCCGCCGGGCCGGAGGCGGCGGGCGGTGCCGGTTCGGGGGACCGGCACGCGCTCGGCACGGTCGCCGAGGTCGTCTACGCGGGCGCCGCGACGCGGTTCGTGGTCGACCTGGACTCGGGCGACCGGGTCGTGGCGCTCCAGCAGAACCTCAGGACCTCCTCCATGGACGTGATGCGCCACCGCGGCGCGCGCGTCCGGATCAGCTGGCACGCGGCGCACGAGTTCCGCGTCCCCGGCGCTTTCCCCCTTCCCCCGAAATAAGGAGTTCCCCATGTGGTCCACGCGCACGGCGCTCGCCGCCACGGCGACGCTCGCGATCGGACTGGCCGCCGCCTGCGGCGGCGACGATTCGGCCGGCAAGGCGACCGCGGCCGGGCAGGGCGGCTTCACGGTCCCCAAGATTGCGGCTCGGCAGTCGCTGGGCGCCGGCGAGGGCCGGGTGAACCTGGTCGCCTGGGCCGGGTACGCCGAGGACGGCTCCAACGACAAGAAGGCCGACTGGGTCCACCCGTTCGAGAAGCGGACCGGCTGCAAGGTCAGCACCAAGGTCGCCGGGACGTCCGACGAGATGGTCACCCTGATGCGGACCGGCGAGTACGACGCGGTCTCGGCCTCCGGGGACGCCTCGCTGCGGCTCATCGCGTCCGGTACCGTCGCGCCGGTCAACACCGCGCTCGTGCCGAACTACGCCGACGTGTTCCCGGGGCTCAAGCTCAAGCCGTGGAACTCGGTGAACGGCGTCGCCTACGGCGTCCCGCACGGCCGCGGCGCCAACCTGCTCATGTGGCGGACGGACAAGGTCAAGACCGCCCCCGACTCGTGGGGCGCGGTGTTCGACGCGAACTCGCCCTACAAGGGCAAGATCACGGCCTATGACTCGCCGATCTACATCGCGGACGCCGCGCTCTACCTGATGTCGTCCCGTCCCGAGCTGGGGATCAAGAACCCGTACGCGCTCGACCAGAAGCAGTTCGACGCCGCCGTGGCGCTGCTGAAGGCGCAGCGCGGGCTCGTCGGGGAGTACTGGTCGGACTACACCAAGGAGGTCCAGGCGTTCAAGAGCGGCGACTCCGTCCTCGGGACGACGTGGCAGGTCATCGCGAACCTCGCCAAGGCGGAGAAGGCGCCGGTGCAGGTGGCGCTGCCCAAGGAGGGCTCGACGGGCTGGTCGGACACCTGGATGGTCGCGGCCAAGTCCAAGCACCCGAACTGCGCCTACAAGTGGATGGACTGGATCGTCTCGCCGAAGGCCAACGCGCAGGTCGCCGAGTGGTTCGGTGAGGCGCCCTCCAACGCCAAGGCCTGCGGGATGACCGCGGACAAGACGTTCTGCGACACCTTCCACGCCACCGACGAGACGTACTTCTCCAAGGTGCGCTTCTGGACGACCCCGATCGCGCAGTGCCTCGACGGCCGCAAGGACGTCAAGTGCGTCGACTACTCCAAGTGGACCCAGGCGTGGACGACGATCAAGGGATGACCTCCGGCGGGGGCGGCCGCCCTGCTGCACCGCCGGCCGTGGCTGCGCCTGTCGCTGCTGCTGTCGGCGCCGCTCGCCTGGCTGGTCGTCGCCTACCTGGGCGCGCTCGCCGCGATCTTCGTGACGGCGTTCTGGACGACCGACACCTTCACCGGCGAGGTGGTGCGGCGGTTCACCCTGGCGAACTTCCAGGCCCTGCGGGACGAGCCGGTCTACCGGACGATCGCGCTGCGCAGCCTCGGCGTCGCCGCGGCCGTCACCGCGATCGACATGGCCATCGGCCTGCCGATGGCCCTCTACATGGCCAAGGTGGCCCGGCCCCGGCACCGCCCGTACCTGGTGATCGCGATCCTGGCGCCGCTGTGGGCCGCCTACCTCGTCAAGGCCTACGCCTGGCGGGTGATGCTCGCGGAGGGCGGGCTGATCGACCAGACGCTGCGGCCGTTCGGCCTGTCGGGCCCCGGATACGGCCTCACGGCGACCGTGATCGTCCTGGCCTACCTCTGGCTGCCCTACATGATCCTGCCGCTCTACACGGGCCTGGAGCGGCTGCCCGACTCGCTGCTGGACGCGGCGGGCGACCTCGGCGCCGGGCCGCTGCGCGCGTTCCGCTCCGTCGTGCTGCCGATGGTCTTCCCGTCCCTGGTGGCCGGGTCGATCTTCACCTTCTCGCTGTCGCTGGGCGACTACATCACCGTCAAGATCGTCGGGGGGCGGGGGCAGCTGCTCGGCAACGTCGTCTACGACAACGTCGGCGCCGCCAACAACCTGCCGTTCGCCGCCGCCGTCGCGACCGTCCCGGTGGTCGTGATGCTCGGCTACCTCGCCGCGGCGCGCCGGACCGGCGCCCTCAGGGAGCTGTGATGACCCTCTCGCCCGCCGCGCGGATCGCGCTGCGCATCGTCATGGCCCTCGGCCTCGCGGTCGTCTACGTGCCGCTGCTGGTCGTGCTGGTCAACTCCGTCAACGCCGACAAGGCGTTCGGCTGGCCGCCATCGGGGTTCACGGGCCGCTGGTGGTCGCAGGCGCTGGACAACGAGGGCGCGCGGCGGGCCGTCCTGACCAGTGTCAAGGCCGGGCTCGGCGCGACGGCCGCGGCGCTCGTCCTCGGCACGATGGCGGCGTTCGCCGTCGCCCGCCACCGCTTCTTCGGACGGGAGGCCGTGTCGCTGGTGGTGGTGCTGCCGATCGCGCTGCCCGGCATCGTCACCGGCATCGCGCTGAGCAACGCCTTCCAGGTCGTCCTGAAGCCGCTCGGGATCGGCCTCGGACTGTTCACCGTCATCGTCGGGCACGCCACGTTCTGCGTCGTCACCATCTACAACAACGTGCTGGCCCGGCTGCGCCGGACGGGCACCAGCCTGGAGGAGGCGTCCGCCGACCTCGGCGCGGACACCTTCCAGACGTTCTGGTACGTGACGCTCCCCGGGCTGCGCTCGGCGATGCTCGCCGGGGCGCTGCTGTCGTTCGCGCTGTCGTTCGACGAGATCATCGTGACCACGTTCACGGCGGGCCCGGGCGCCGAGACCCTGCCGATCTGGATCTTCGGCAACCTGTTCAGACCGAACCAGGCGCCGGTCGTCAACGTGCTGGCCGCCGTGCTGATCGTCCTGTCGGTGGTCCCGATCTGGATCGCCCAGCGGCTGTCGGCCGGGGCCCGCACCGTCCCCTAGGCGTGCCCGTCCGGGTCAGGGCCGCAGGCGCTGGGACGCGGCGATCCAGCGCTCCAGGAGCGCGCTCGTGGCGCCGGAGTCGACCGCGGCCGCCGCCCGCTCGAACGCGGCGCCCAGCGTCGGCGTGAGCGCGCCGGCGGGCGGCGCGCCCTCGTAGGCGGTGATGAGCGCGGCGGCGTTCAGCAGGACCATGTCGCGGACGGGCCCCGGCCGGCCGTCGAACACCTCGTGGGCCACCCGGGCGTTGAAGGCGGCGTCGGCGCCGCGCAGGTCCTCCGGCTTGGCCGGCGGGATGCCGAGGGCGGACGGGTCGAACGTCGTCTCCGTCGCGGTGCCCTCGCGGACGATCCACACCGTCGAGGTGCCGGTGGTGGTCAGCTCGTCCAGCCCGTCGTCGCCGCGGAACACCAGGGACGAGCAGCCCCGCGCGGCGAACACGCCCGCGATGACGCCCGCCATCCGCGGATGGAACACGCCGACCGCCTGCGACGCGGGCCGC
Source organism: Actinomadura rubrisoli (assembly GCF_004349215.1). Lineage (GTDB taxonomy): Bacteria > Actinomycetota > Actinomycetes > Streptosporangiales > Streptosporangiaceae > Spirillospora > Spirillospora rubrisoli. The sequence goes on from NZ_SMKU01000171.1 coordinate 9,222, forward strand.
GCCGGGTTCGTCAGCGGGCCGAGGAAGTTGAACACCGTCGGGGTGCCGAGTTCGCCGCGCGCCTTGGAGGCGTGCCGCAGCGCCGGGTGGAACAGCGGCGCGAAGCAGAAGGTGATGCCGGTCTCCTCGGCGACCCGCGCGGTGGCGTCCGGCGGCAGGTCGATGGCGACGCCGAGGTGCTCCAGCAGGTCGGCGGCGCCGCAGGACGACGACGCGGCCCGGTTGCCGTGCTTGACGACCCGCACGCCCGACGCGGCGGCGACCACGGCGGCCATCGTGGAGATGTTGACGGTGTGGGCCCGGTCGCCGCCCGTCCCGACCAGGTCGGCGATGCGGCCCGGCACCGTGATCGGGGTGGCGTTGTCCATCATGCCCTCGGCGAGGCCCGAGACCTCCTCGACCGTCTCGCCCTTGGCGCGCATCGCGATGGCGAAGCCCGCGATCTGCACGTCGGTGGCCTCGCCGGACATGATGCGGTTCATGGCCCAGGACGTCTCTTCGCTGGTGAGCGAGTCGCCGTCCAGCAGGGCGTTCAGCAGGGCGGGCCAGGAGGTGCGCGTGTCCATCCCGGCCCTACAGGGCCGGAAGGCGGTTCTGGACGCGCCGGCGCATGAGCCCGGCGAGGGCGTTGGCCAGCGCCATGGGGTCGAGCGGGAGGCTCACCACGGCGTCGGCGCGCGACCAGGTCGCCAGCCAGCCGTCGTCGCGGCGGGCGATGACGGCGAGCACCGGCGGGCAGTCGTAGACCTCGTCCTTGGCCTGCCGGCACACGCCCAGCCCGCCCGCGGGCTGGGCCTCGGCGTCGACGATCATGACGTCGATGCCGCCCTCGTCGAGCCGCTCCACCACGGCGGGCTGCGTCGCGCGCTCGACGAACTCCACCTGCGGGAGGTCGGCGGCGGGACGGCGCCCGACCGCCAGCCGGATCTGGGCGCGGGTGTTCGCGTCGTCGCTGTAGACGAGAACCTTCATCGGGCTCTCCGGGGCGGTGCTCATGGCAGTGAAGGTTACCCGGTCGGGTCCGCGCGCACGAGATCCCGGCCAGGATCCCGGCGGGGATCCCGGCCCGGTTCCCCAGGGCTGGGAGACACGCTCGGGAACTCTAGAAGGGGGGTCATGCGTCACTCACGGGATAGGGACGCAATAATGCTGCCCGTGGCAACAGCATCCGCGATAGAGACAACACCGCACGCTCGGGCGAACCGTCCCAATCTGGTCAGCGTGGGGACGATCGTTTGGCTGTCGTCCGAGCTGATGTTCTTCGCGGCGCTGTTCGCGATGTTCTTCACGATCCGCTCTGTGACGATCGGCCAGCACGGGCACGGCGCATGGCCGGGAGCCGAGCTGGACCTGCCGCTGTCGGCCATCAACACGACCGTTCTGGTGCTGTCCTCGGTGACCTGCCAGATGGGCGTGTTCAGGGCCGAGGCGGGCAAGGTGGGCCGAGACGGCGGCCTGCTCGACTTCCGGCGGTGGGGGCTGCGCGAGTGGTACGTGCTGTCCCTTCTCATGGGCACCTACTTCGTGGCCGGGCAGGCCTTCGAGTATTACAACCTCGTCACGAAGGACGGGCTCACGCTCTCGTCCTCGGCCTACGGCTCGGTCTTCTACCTGACCACCGGCTTCCACGGTCTGCACGTCACCGGCGGCCTCATCGCGTTCCTCTTCGTCCTCGGGCGCACGTACGCGGCGAAGAGATGGACGCACGAGCAGGCGACCAGCGCGATCGTCGTGTCCTACTACTGGCACTTCGTCGACGTGGTGTGGATCGGCCTGTTCGCGACCATCTACCTGCTGGACCTGTGACCCGTTGGACCTGTGACCCGCTGACCTACCAGACGACAAGACCCGAACGGGGATATCCGTGAAAAGGTTCACCGCATGGCGACGGCGCCCCTGGGCGGGCTACGCCGTCGTGCTGGCGGCCCTGGCGGCGATCGGCGTCATCTACGCCGGCTTCTCGCCGCGGACTGAACGCGCCGAGGCGCAGAACACGGCCCAGGCCGCGCAGGACCTGGCGAACGGCAAGCAGCTGTTCAACAAGAACTGCGCCAGCTGCCACGGGCTGAACGCCGAGGGCACGAAGGACGCCAAGGGCAAGCCGATCGCACCCAGCCTCATCGGGGTGGGCGCCGCATCCGTCGACTTCCAGGTCAGCACGGGCCGCATGCCCGCGATGAACCCTGGCGCGCAGATGCCGCGCAAGGAGCCGGTCCCCGACTTCAACACCTCGATCAAGACCGACTACGAGGAGCACGAGAAGCGGGAGGCGGCGGAGAAGCAGAAGGCCCAGGCGGAGAAGAACCTGGCCGACCTGCGCGCCTACATCGCCTCGCTCGGCGACGGGCCGGACATCCCCCCGGCCTCGGCGACCGACCCGTCCAAGGGCGACGTCGCGCTCGGCGGGAAGCTGTTTCGCACCAACTGCGCGCAGTGCCACAACTTCACCGGCCAGGGCGGCGCCCTGACGCAGGGCAAGTTCGCCCCGACGCTGGCCGAGGACGACGTGACGCCGACGCAGATCTACGAGGCCATGCTGACCGGCCCGCAGGCGATGCCGGTGTTCAACGACACCACCCTCACGCCCAAGGACAAGCAGGCGATCATCGCCTACCTCGTCCAGACCCGCGAGGAGCCCAACCCGGGCGGCAACGGCCTCGGCCGCATCGGCCCGGTCTCCGAGGGCCTGGCCGGCTGGCTGATCGGGATCGGCCTGCTGGTGCTGGCGGCCATGTGGATCACCGCGAAGAAGCCGAAGAAGCTGAAGAACCCATGAGCGACGACAACAAGGACACCGCGGGCTCCAAGGAGCCCCGCGAGGACGGCGGCGCGCGCGGGCGCGTGATCGGCACGCCGTCGCCGGCGAGGGACAGGGCGCTGCTCGCCGAGGACGACATCTCGGCCCCGGCGGGCGCGGGAGAGCAGCTGGACGAGGCGTCGGCCAAGCGGGCCGAGCGGATCGTCGCTGCGTTCTTCCTGCTCGCCTTCGCCGGCAGCGTGGCGTTCATCGCCTACTACATCGGCTGGAGCGGCCGCGACGGCGGCATGCACGGCGTCACGCGGGCCCGGGAGTCCAACTTCTGGCTCGGCGGCATGATGGCGCTGTCGTTCCTGGCCCTGGCCATCGGCGTCACCATCTGGGTGCGCCGGCTGATGACCAGCAAGCCGATCGTCCAGGAGCGGCACGAGTTCGCCGCCGACCAGCAGACCCGGGAGGCGTTCACCAAGGACTTCCTGGAGGGCGCCGAGGACAGCGGCATCACCAAGCGGCCGCTGCTGCGCCGCACGCTGCTGCTGGCCGCCGCGCCGCTCGGCCTGGCCCCGCTGGTGCTGCTGCGCGACCTCGGCCCGCTGCCGGAGAAGCGGCTCCGCCACACCTTCTGGGCCGAGGCCGTCAAGAAGGCGCAGGCCGAGGGCAAGAAGGGCGTCCGCCTGGTGGTGGACGGCACCAACAGGCCGCTCAAGGTCAGCGACTTCTCCTCGCCCGGCGGGATGATCACCGTCCTGCCCGAGGGCATCGAGGAGCACGTGCGCGAGGACCAGGTCCTCACGCAGACCGCCAAGGCGGTCACCATCCTCATCAACATCCCGAGGGACCAGTTCAAGCCGGCCAAGGGCCGGGAGAACTGGCACGTCAACGGGATCGTGGCGTACTCCAAGATCTGCACGCACGTCGGCTGCCCGGCGGCCCTGTACGAGCAGACCACGCACCACATCCTGTGCCCGTGCCACCAGTCCACCTTCGACGCCACCGACGCGGCGAAGGTGGTCTTCGGCCCCGCGGCGCGTCCGCTGCCGCAGCTTCCGCTGGCGGAGGAGGACGGTTACCTGGTCGCGACCAGCGACTACCACGAGCCGATCGGCCCGAGCTTCTGGGAGCGCGGATGAGCGAGGCGACAGCCCCGAAGGCGGTCGAGGGCACGCTCGGGTTCCTCGACGAGCGGCTCGGCTCGACCACCTTCCTGAAGCGCAACGTCAAGAAGGTCTTCCCCGACCACTGGTCGTTCATGCTGGGCGAGATCGCCCTGTACTCCTTCATCATCCTGCTGCTGACCGGGACGTTCCTGACGCTCTGGTTCAACCCCAGCATGACCGAGGTCGTGTACGACGGCTCGTACACGAAGCTGAACGGCGTGAAGATGTCCGAGGCCTACGCCTCGACGCTGCACATCACGTTCGACGTCCGCGGCGGGCTGCTCATGCGGCAGATCCACCACTGGGCGGCCATCCTGTTCATGGCGTCGATCCTGGCGCACATGCTGCGGGTGTTCTTCACCGGCGCCTACCGCAAGCCGCGCGAGCTGAACTGGCTCATCGGCATCGGGATGTTCACGCTCGGCATGCTGGAGGGCCTGTTCGGGTACTCGCTGCCCGACGACCTGCTGTCGGGCACCGGGCTGCGGATCACCCAGGGCGTGGCGGAGTCGGTCCCGCTGGTCGGCACCTACGTCTACATGTTCCTGTTCGGCGGCGAGTTCCCCGGCACGGACATCATCCCGCGGCTGTACATGCTGCACATCCTGCTGATCCCGGGCCTGATCCTCGGCATGATCACCGCGCACATGATGATCATGTGGCATCAGAAGCACACCGCGATGCCGGTCAAGAACCAGACCGAGCAGCAGGTGTACGGCTACCCGTTCTACCCGGTCTTCATGGCCAAGACGGGCGCCTACTTCCTGTTCACCTTCGGGGTGCTGGCGCTGATGGGGGCGTTCGTCCAGATCAACCCGATCTGGCTGTTCGGCCCGTACGATCCGGGCGCGATCTCCTCGGGCTCCCAGCCGGACTGGTACATGGGCGTCCTCGAAGGCGCGCTGCGCATCATGCCGAACTGGGAGATCTCCGCCTGGGGCCACACGGTCAGCTTCAACGTGCTGATCCCGGCGCTCGGGCCGCTCGGCATCATCTTCACCGGCGCGGCCGTATGGCCGTTCGTCGAGGCGTGGGTGACCGGCGACAAGCGGCAGCACCACGTCAACACGCGGCCCCGCAACGCCCCGGTCCGCACGGCGACGGGCATGGCCGCGGTGACGTTCTACGGGCTGCTCTGGATCGCCGGCGCGAACGACGTCGTCGCCGAGAGGTTCCACGTGTCGCTGTTCGCCACGACGTGGTTCTTCCGGTTCGCGGTCTTCATCGGGCCGTACCTGGCGTTCGTCATCACCAAGCGGATCTGCCTGGGCCTCCAGCGCAAGGACGCGGGCATCATCGGGCACGGCGAGGAGAGCGGCATCATCATGATGTCGCCGGACGGCAAGTACTCCGAGCGGCACGAGCCGGCGCGCGAGGAGAAGCGGGCGATCATCCTGTCCAAGGAGAACGCCCGTCCGGAGGCCCCCGCGCGGGACGCCAACGGCATCCCCGCGCCCGACACCAAGGGCCCGCTCGGGCATCTGCGCTCGCGCCTCAACCGCGCCTGGACCTTCGACGACATCCCCGTCGAGGAGCACGGGCACGGCCACGGGGAGCAGGGCGAGATCGAGGGCGGCAAGGAGCCCGAGCAGCTCAGCCACTGAGCCGCCGCGCCGCTCCACCGCACCTGGGAGGGCCCGCCACCGGAACACCGGCGGCGGGCCCTCTTCTATGCTGGGGCGGAAGATGACCAAGACCCTCGTCGTCACCAACGACTTCCCGCCCCGTCCCGGCGGCATCCAGACGTTCGTGCACGGCCTGGTGGCGCGGCGGCCGCCCGGCTCGGTGGTGGTGTACGCCCCGGCCTGGAAGGGCGCCGCCGCGTTCGACGCGCGGCAGCCGTTCCCGGTCGTCCGGCATCCGGGCTCGCTGATGCTGCCGGAGCCGGGCGTGCTGCGCCGGGCCGGGGACGTCCTGCGCGCGGAGGGCTGCGACTCGGTCGTGTTCGGCGCGGCGGCCCCGCTCGGCCTGCTGGCCCCCGCGCTGCGGAGGCGCGGCGCCGAGCGGCTGGTCGGGATCACGCACGGGCACGAGGCGGGCTGGGCGTCGCTGCCGGTCGCGCGGGGCGTCCTCGGCCGCATCGGGGACGGCGTGGACGTGCTCACCTACCTGGGGGAGTACACGCGGTCCCGGATGGCGCGGGCCCTGTCGCCCGCGGCGGCCGCCCGCATGGCGCGGCTCGCCCCCGGCGTGGACGAGCGGACGTTCCGTCCCGGCGCGGGGGGCGACGCGATCCGCGCCCGGCACGGCCTGGCGGACCGTCCCGTGGTGGTCTGCGTGTCCCGGCTGGTGCCGCGCAAGGGCCAGGACGCCCTGATCCACGCCTGGCCCCGCGTCCTGAGGGCCGTCCCGGACGCGGCGCTGCTGCTGGTCGGCGGCGGCCCGTACCGCGCGGACCTGGAAAGGCTCGCGGCGTCCCTCGGCGTCGGCCGCTCCGTCGTCCTCACCGGGAGCGTGCCGTGGGAGGAGCTGCCCGCCCACTACGACGCGGGCGACGTCTTCGCGATGCCGTGCCGGACGCGGCGCCGCGGCCTGGACGTGGAGGGCCTCGGCATCGTCTACCTGGAGGCTTCGGCGACGGGACTGCCCGTGGTCGCGGGCGACTCCGGCGGCGCGCCCGACGCCGTCCTGCCCGGCGAGACGGGGACGGTGGTCCCGGGGCGCTCGGTCGCCCGCGTCGCCGACGCGCTCACCGGCCTGCTCACCGACCCCGGGCGGGCCCGCAAGATGGGCGAGGCGGGCCGGGGCTGGGTCGAGCGGGAATGGCGCTGGGCGCTCCAGGCGGCAAGGCTCGGCGCGCTGCTCGGCGGCTGAGATGTGGCGCCGGGGCCATCTCAGGGAATCCTGAGGTCATGCCGCGTACCGCGGCCGGTACCAAGGGTGACAGGATGCCGATATGGAGAACGCGGACATCGAGGACGCATGGGCCCGGGCTCCGGGGGAGGCCGCGCGATGGCTGCACGAGCTCGATCCCGACCACTGCTACTCGGGATTCGAGCCGCCGCGCGGCCCGGACTCCGTCTGGCTCCTGCACGCCATGTACGCGTGGGAGGAGGGCCTGGTCACCACGACGCACGACGACGTCCACCAGTCGGTCGCGGCCGCCGGGCTCACCGAGCCGGCCGACCCGGCGGGGGAGTTCCCCGGTGACGTGGGCGACCTGCTGGAGGGCGCGATCGTCACCGGCACCGAGCTCGGCCGCAGCGGCGACCCCGGGGCGGGGTGGCGGCGGCTGCGCTGGGAGGAGCTCGCCCGCGGGTTCGGGGAGCCGGTCGTCCCGGAGGGGGAGATGCCCGGCAACCGGTGCCTGCGGCAGGGGCACCCCGCCGGAAGCTGGTCGGCCGCCATCCAGCCGCCCGCCGAGGGCTGCCTGGACCGGGAGAGCTGGCACCGGCTGATCGGCGTGCTGCTGCGGCACAGCCCCACCGGCGTCGACACGCGCTGCCTGGCGTACTACTGCCCGCTCGTCACCGCCGACTGGGACAACGAGACGGTCCTCGCGGGACGGCTGGGCGACGCGGCCCGGCTCTACGACCACCCGGAGATGGTCAGCTGCCCGTCCGACCTGTGGGCGGCCGACCGCTCCTGGGTCGTCTACTGCGACTGGGACTTGTGGGGAACGAAGGTCGTCGGCCCCACCTCGCTCATCGAGGCGGTGCTGGACGACCCGCAACTGGAGGGCCTCCGCCTGCCCTGGACGCGCTGACCGCCCGTCCCGCGGCGGCGACCGGCCCACGCCGGCCCCGAGACGAGGACCCCGCCCCCGCGCCGTGGGCGGGAACCCCGTCTCAGGACCGGCGGGCCGATCGGGGCCGCGCCCCGCTCCCGGAGACCAGTTCCACGCGCTGCCCCTGCCGAGGGGGGAGAAGATCCGGTGCTGACCGGCCCGGCGCCCCCGAAGGGAGAGAACCTGGAGAAGGGCGCGCCGTGGCGGCCGGTCCGGCGGAGCCGGATCGGATGTCGCGTGGACGGGAGCGCGGGGCACGGCCCCGGCAGGAGTCCCGGCCGCGATGCGGCCGGGGCGCGGCGACGGGGCAGGGGGTGGGCCGTCCCGCCGGAATGATCGTCATCGCGGGACTCCTCCTGCCGTCATAGGTTCGCCGACACCCCTGAAGCTAAGCCCCGGAACACCACCCGGCACCCCCGTTAAACCGGACTTAAGGGGCCGATCAGTCAACGCTAAGTCATCTCCTGATTCCGCGGTGAATGTCGGCCTTAGGGAGTATGGGCAGGGGCGTCCTGCGCTGGGATGATCGATCTCCGGTCGGGGGGTGGCTGGAGGAGAGTCGCATGCGTTCGCGGGGCGTCGCGGTTCTGGCGGTTCTGGTGGCAGCGGTCCTTGCCACCGGAGTGGGGGCCGCGTGGCTGCTCCCGGGGCCGGCCGACAAGAGTCCGGAAGAGGTGGCGGCCGACTACTTCGCCGCCTGGAACGACGGATCGCTGGACAAGATGCGGCGGCTCGTCGCCCGTCCGCCCGAGGACTTCGCCGACCAGCACCGGGCGCTGTCGCGCGGGCTGGAGGTCAGCGCGATCGAGCTGAAGCCGCGGCCCGTGGCGCGATCCGGGCCCGACACGGCGCAGGCCGGCTTCACGGTCACGCGGGACATGCTCGGACGCGGGACCTGGTCGTTCCAGGCGGTGCTGCGGCTCGGCCGGGTGGGCGGACGGTGGCGCGTCCTGTGGTCGCCCGCCACCCTCTACCCCGGGCTGAAGGGCAAGGGGACGTGGACGTGGCGGGAGGTGACCGTCCCCGCCCTCACGCTGGTCGCCCGGGACGGCAAGGCCCTGCCCGAGGACGGCCCGCTGGAGCCCTACCTCGCCGGGCTCACCGACCGGATGGAGGGCGAGGACGACACGGGATGGGCCATCGAGCTGCGCGACAACGGCGGGCCCCCGCAGCGGTTGAAGCTGTTCGACGTCAAGACCGGCAAGAAGGTCCGGACGACCCTGGACCCGCGCGTCCAGGCGGCGGCCGAACGCGCCGTCGGCTCCCAGGAGGCGGCGATCGTCGCGGTCCGCCCGTCCACCGGCGAGATCCTCGCGGTCGCGGACGGCCTCGGCGGGCTCGGCGCGTTCGTCAGCGGCTACCCGCCGGGCTCGACGTTCAAGGTGGTGACCGCCGGGGCGCTGCTGGCCGGTGGGATGGGGGAGGGCTCCACCACCGACTGCCCGGCGGTCGTCGTCACCGCGCAGCGCACCATCCACAACGACGAGAACCACGCGCTCGGAAGGACCGCGCTGCGGAACGCGTTCGCGCAGTCCTGCAACACCACGTTCGCGCGCCTGGCGGTCGAGGAGCTCGGCGCGAAGAAGCTGGCCGCGAGCGCCCGGGCCTTCGGGTTCGGCGAGCGGCTCACGCCCGGAGTCCAGGCGAGGGCCGGGAGCTTCCCCGACCCGGGCAGCGGCGCGGCGCTGGCGGAGGCGGCGATCGGGCAGGGGCGGGTCGAGGCGAGCCCGCTGCTGATGGCGTCCATCGCGGCGGCGGTGGCGGACGGCTCGTGGCGGTCGCCGCGCCTGCTGGAGCCGAAGCTGATCCGCGAGGGCGGTGGGCGGACGCCGGAACCCCGTCCGATCCCCGGCGTCGGCGACCTCCGCACGATGATGCGCGCGGTGGTCACGGGCGGCACGGCGGCACGGGCCGGGCTGCCGGACGGCACGGCGGGCAAGACGGGCACCGCCGAGTTCGGCGAGGGCTCGCACGCCTGGTTCATCGGCTACCGCGGCGACCTGGCCTTCTCGGTCTTCGTCTCGGCCGGCGGATCGGGCCCGAAGGTCGCCGCGCCCCTGGCTGCCAGGTTCCTGCGCGCCGCCTCCCGCTGACGCGCGGGCGGACTCCGGAACCGATCGCGCGGATGCGTGAACGCGCCAGGGCGTTCGCGCGTACAGCACGGAGACCGTAGGGCGACGGTCGCTTAATGAAACGATTTTTTGGCACTAACTCTCATCTGAGTGGCCCGTGGGGCGTATGCTCCGGGGTTGATTGAGCGGGCTCGCCAAGAGCCCGCGGGAACGCGGTGGGAGCGGAGCGGGCTCCCGGCGCCGCGAACCCGAATGTCTCAGCGGAACGCCGCCGGGCCGAGCGCCCTGGCGGTTCGGAACAGCCCGGCGTTCGCCGAGCCCTCCACCTCCTCCACAGGAGAGGGCATGGCGCGACGCGATACCCGGCATGCGTCCCGGAGCCACGAGCAGGCTCCACCGCGGGCGGAGGCGCCCGCGCGCCCGTCCCCGGAACCAGGGCCCCGCAAGGGACGCTGGTCCGAGGAGCCCCAGTGGCCCGAAGGATCCTGGTGGTCCGAGCAGCCCGACTGGACGGAGCGCGGACGGCGATCCAAGCGGCGTGATCCCAAGCGGGACGAGCCCAAGCGGGGCGAGGCACGGCGCCCCCAGTCCCGGCGGCCCGAACTGGAGCCGCACGAGGACTGGTACCGCCAACCCCCGGAGAACGACCCCCCGGGCCTCGAC
>NZ_SMKU01000172.1 GCF_004349215.1 Actinomadura rubrisoli
GCGCCAACGGTGACGATGATGCGGTCGAACGGGGCGTGCTCTGCGGCTCCGAGCGCTCCATCTCTGGTGATCACTTGGATGTGGCCGTATCCGTTGGCGTCGAGTGCTTGTCGTGCCATGTCCTTGAGGACGAAGCCGCTCGCGCCCGCGCGCAGCGAGGCGTAGACGTAGTCGTCGTCGTCGAACGTGGTGAGCATGAGGACCTGCGCCGCGGTGGGGCCCGCCGTGATCAGGCGGGTGGCGTCGATGCCGTCCATGTCGGGCATGCGGATGTCCATCACGACGACGTCGGGACGGACGGCCTCGACCAGCTCCACGGCGGCGGCGCCGGTTCCGGCCTCGCCGACGATCTCCAGGTCGGGATGGTCGGCGATGAGGACGCGCAGGCCCGCGCGGATCAAGGGCTGGTCGTCGGCCAGGACGACGCGGACCGTCATCGGAGCGGGAGCCGCGCCGCCACGCGGAAGCCGCCCTCGGGACGGGGGCCGGCGGTGAGGTCGCCGTTCAGGAGGCCGACCCGTTCGCGCATGCCGACCAGGCCGTAGCCGGGGGACGCGGGGCCGCGGCGCTGGCCGTCGTCGAGGATCTCGACGGCCAGTTCGTCGTCGCGGTGGTCGATGGAGACGCGGCAGCGGGCGGTGCCCGCGTGGCGGACCACGTTGGTGACCGCCTCCTGGATGATGCGGAAGGCCGACAGGTCGATGTCCTGGGGGAGCGGGCGGCGGGCGCCGGTCCACCGGACGTCGACGGCGACGCCCGCGTCCCGGGTCGCCGAGGCCAGGCGGTCGAGGTCGGCCAGGCCGGGCGCCGGGTCGCGGGGGGCCGCGACGGACGGGTCGGTGCGGCGGAGCGCGCCGAGCATGCGGCGCAGGCCGGACAGGGTCTCGCGGCTGGTGTCCTCGATGGCGGCCAGCGCCGCGCGGGCCTCCGCGGGCTGGGTGTCGATGACGCGGCCGCCCACGCCGGCCTGGATGGCGATGATGCCGATGCTGTGGGCGACCATGTCGTGCAGCTCGCGGGCGATGCGCAGCCGTTCGGCGGTGACGGCCTGGGCCGTGGCCCGCTCCGCCAGTTCCCGCGCGTGCTCGCGGCGCTCGCGGAGTGAGTTGCCCGCCAGCCAGGTGGCGGCCATCGCCGAGCCGATGACGATGGCGCCGGCGAGGACGTCCGGCGCGGAGGGGTAGGCGGCGGCGGACGCCTGCTGCACGGCGAGCGTCACGGCGGCAGCGGACAGGGAGAGGCGGCGCGAGCGGGTGGCCGCGACGTAGCCGACGGCGAGGTCGGTGACCAGCAGTTGCAGGAGCAGGACCGGCAGGTTCTGCATCTCGATGGCGGCGCCGGTCCAGGCGATGAGCAGCAGCGTGAGGGCCGGCAGCGGGTGCTTCCGCAGCAGGTGCGCGGTCAGGGCGGTGAGGATCCCTGAGAGGGCGACCTCCGGGATGGCGAAGCCGTACCGCCCGTTCGCCATCGTGAAGTAGAGGACGACGGGGTACGCGGCGGCGCCGCACCAGGCCAGGGCCGTCCATGCGGGCGGGAGCGCGCGGGTGGACATGCGCTGATCGTATCCGGCGGTTCCCTGCCGGGGTATTGGCCTGAAGGCGTACGCCTCGGGGCTACAAAACCCTTCTCCGAATGTGGCCGATGGCCCGATGTTCGAGTGGTGCGTTTCGCGTCACCGTTGACGTCCTGGTGGTCATTGGGCGACGGAGTGGTGTTGTGAGGCGTTGGGCTGTTCCTTTTGTGCTGGTGCTTCAAATGGTTGGTGTTTTGGTGTTCGCCGTCACCTATGATTCGCTGGACTTCCATATTTATTGGGAGGGCGGGCATGCCCTGACGGACGGCACGCGCCTGTACAGCGAGCAGCTCGTCGCCCACTGGTTCACCAACACGCCTTTCATGGCGGCGGTGTTCGTGCCCGTCGGCGCGATACCGCTCGGTGCGGCGCGGGTGATCTGGCAGGTCGCGTCGGTCGCGGCACTGGCCTTGGCCTGTGTGAACACGATGAGGATGGCCGGGTCCCGGGTCGCGGTCTGTGCTGTTGTCGCCATGGCGTTGATGTTGCAGCCGATGTGGCAGTCGATTTTCCTTGGCCAGGTGAACATGTTTCTGCTGGCGATGGTGCTGATCGATGTTCGGCGCCTGTCGGCCGGGCGTTTCGCCGGGGTCGGGATCGGGGTGGCCGCGGCGATCAAACTGACGCCGGCCATCTTCGTGGTCCTGCTGCTGGTCAGCGGACGGATCAAAGCCGCCATGACGGCTTGTGCGACGTTTCTGGTGTGCAGCGGCTTCGCCCATTTCGTCGCGCCGGACGCCTCTCGGCTTTACTGGAGGCACATCTTCTACGACACCTCGCGGGTCGGCGTCCCGTACATCAGCAACCAATCCCCGTACGGCGCTGCGGTCCGGATTCTCGGGGACGTGGAGCACGTCGGGAGTTGGTATGCGTTCGTCCCGCTGGTGTTGGGGGTCGTTGGGCTGGCGGTGGCGGCCGCGTGGGCGCGCAAGGACGACTGGCTGGGCGCGGCGGCCGTGGCCGGGGTGACCGGTCTCTTGGTCTCGCCGATCTCCTGGGCGCACCACTGGGTGTGGGTCCTGCCGGTCCTGTTCGTCCTCGCGCGGAACGGTCACCGGGTCGCCGTGGGCTGCGGCTACGCGCTCTTCGTCCTGTCCCCGCTGTGGTGGACGCCCCATGGCGGGCACCCGCGCCAGTACGGGTTCCACTGGGGGCTGACGCTCGTCGCCAACTGCTACCTGGTCGCCGGGTTGTGCTTTCTCGCGTACATGGCCGTCCGGTTGCGCGGCGCCGGAGCCGGGGACAGGGACGGGCGGCCGGGTCCGGCGACAAATGCCGAATCGGATGTATCAAAGAGGGTTGCCGTCACCTCCTTCTAGAGTGACTGTATAAATACAGAGCGTGGAGGGAGCGGCGCCATGGGCACAGTCGACTCGTCCAGGGCCGATCTGGTGCTGGAGGGCGGTGGCGTCAAGGGCATCGCGCTCGTGGGGGCGATCACCGAGCTGGAGGCGCTGGGCTTCACGCTGGGACGGCCCGCGCGGATCGCGGGGACGTCCGCCGGTGCGATCATCGGGGCGATGCTGGCGGCCGGGATGCCGGTGCCGGACATGGCCCGGGAGATGCGGGAAGTGGACTACGGCCGGTTCCAGGACAGCCCGCCTTTCGGCGTCGTCGGCCGCGGCTGGTCGCTGGTCACCCGGCTGGGCCTCTACAAGGGCGACGAGCTGCACCGGTGGATCTCCAAGCGGCTGAAAGGCTGCGGCGTCGAGACGTTCGGGCAGCTCCGTCTGGACGATCCGGACAGCGACCTCCCGCCCGAGCGCGCGTACTCGCTCGTGGTCGTGGTGTCCGACATCAGCAGCGGGCGCATGGTGTGCCTGCCCTGGGAGTACCACCGGTACGGGCTCGATCCGGACGAGCAGTCCGTCGCGGACGCGGTGCGCGCTTCGGCGTCCATCCCCGTGTTCTTCCGGCCACGGCGCGTCCGCTCGCAGGGGCGGTCGGCGTCCCTGCATGTGGACGGCGGCATGCTGTCCAACTACCCGATCACCGTCTTCGACCGGCACGACCACGTGACCCCGCGATGGCCGACGTTCGGCGTCAAGCTGTCGGCGCGGCCGCCGGACGGCGGGCCGTTCCCGCAGTGGCGGCCGGTCCGCGGGCCGGTCGGGTTCGCGCGGGCGGTCATCGCCACGATGGCCGAGGCGCACGACCGGGTGCTGATGGACGAGCCGTCGATCGTGGCGCGGACGATGTTCGCCGCCACCGACGGGGTCCTCGCCACCGACTTCGGGCTCGACGCCGAGACCCGCGAGCGGCTGTACGAGAGCGGAAGGCGGGCCGCCCGGGACTTCGCGGAGAGCTGGGACTTCGCGGCCTACCTGGCCAGGTACCGGCCGTAGCCGGTACCCGGCCTGGTCACAGCCGTATCCACCCCGTCATCACGCCCGCCGCGCCGTGCCCCGGCGCGGCCGGCGCGGGGCGGCAGCAGAGGCGGAAGTCGCCGGCGGGCGGCGGGCGGAAGACGAAGCAGCCGTCCTCGTCGATGGGGGTGGTGACGCCCTCGCCGCCGGCCAGCAGCAGCTCCGCCGTTCCCGGGAGCGGCGGGTCGAGCTGCCCGACCAGGGACTCGGCCTCCACCTCCAGCTCGACGGTCAGGTCCGCGGTGGCGAAGATGAGGGCGCGCAGCGGCGCCGCCTCGGCGCCGCGCAGGGCGGACGCCAGGTCGTCGCCCGCCGCCGAGTCGTAGGTCAGGGCCGCCAGCTCGGCGTCGACGTCCCGCCACGTGAAGATGGCCTTGCCCGCCTGGACGAACTCGGGCGGCACCTCCCTCGCCTCCGCCACGGCGTCCTTCAGCGCCGCGAAGAGCCGGTCGTCATCGTCCCACCACGCCATCTCGCTCACCTCCGTCCTGCGATACGGAACCGGTCAGGGCGGGGGAGCCGCGCAGCCGCTCCAGGCACCGGGCGCGCGCCGGGCCGATCTCCTCGGCCGGCAGGCCCAGCGCCGCGCCGATCTCCGCGTGCGACAGCGAGGGCCGCTCCATGAGCAGGGCGAGCAGCCGCCGACAGCCGGGATCGAGCCCCCTGAACGCCTCGGTCAGGGCGGCGTTCCGCGTCGCCGCCCGCACGGCCCGGTCGATCGCCGCCGGGTCCGGCGGTTCCGCGCCCGACGTCCGGGCACGCTCGGCGCATTCGCGGCGCGTCGCCGCGGCCAGCCAGCCGGGCAGGGCGGCCGGGTCGCGCAGGTCCGCCAGGCGCTCCACCAGGGTGAGCCAGACGGTCTGCGCGACGTCGTCGGCGTCGGCGCGGCCGAGCCGGTGCGCCGCGCAGATCGACCAGACCAGCGGCGCGTAGCGTTCGACGATCTCGTCCCAGGCGGCCTTGTCGCGGTCGCGCGCACGGGTCACGAGGGCGACGACGGTGGGGTCGTCCCGCATGTCCCGGCCTCCCTTCCCGGTTCGTTCAGGGTTCGTCGCAGGGGTGCAGCGCCGGGCCGACCCCGGGGATCTCCTGCATGGCCGCGGCGTCCAGCACGGCCTGCGCGGCGGCCGGCGCGGTCTCGCCGGTGCGCGCCATCCGGGACGCGACCAGCCCGGCGACCAGCGGCGCGGAGAACGACGTCCCGCTCCATCTCGCCATCCCCCCGAAGTCCTGCCGCGCCGGCGCCCGCGGAGGCTCGTTGTAGGTGTAGGTCCCGGTCGTGTACGCGTTGACGAGTGCCTCGCCGAGCGCGTACACGTCCACGGTGGGACCGTAGTTGCTGAACCAGGCCCGGTGCCGCCCGTCGGCGCCGAGCGCCCCGGCCGAGATCACCCAGGGGTAGGCCGCCGGGTAGAACGGCGCGCTCGTGGCGTCGTTCCCGGCGGCCGCGACCAGGGCCACGTCGGGGTACATCGCGTGGAACGCCTCGAAGCCGAGCGAGGTCCACAGGTTGCGGGTGTACGTCCCGGCCGACAGGTTGATGATGTGCGGCGAGTGCTCCTGCATCACGCGGCCGAGCGCGTCGACGACCTGGGTCTCCAGCTCCACGCCCGTGGACGCGAACAGGTTCGTCACGTGCACCTTCGCGGACGGGGCCATGCACTTCACAACGCCCGCGACGAAGGTGCCGTGCCCGGTGTAGCCCTCGATGCGCCGGCCCGACGGCGGCACGGCCGGGCCGAGGGGGTCGTGCTCGCCCGTGACGCCGGCCATCCACGGGTAGGCGGCGGGGTCGAAGTCCTCCATCAGGCCGCTGTCGATGACGGCGACCCGCACCTCGTTCCCGCCCTGCGGCGTGCGGCACGGCGGCGGCCACGGGACGGGGTCCGCGGCGTTCGGCGGCTCCGGCTCGGTCGCCATGCAGAGCCGGGACAGGTGCAGGACGTGGATCGGGGTGGCCAGCGGCGACTCGTCCGCGAGCAGCGCGGGGTTGTTGTCGCCGAGTTCGGCGTCGAGGGCGTCCAGCACCTCCGGGACGGTCCGCTGCTCCTCCAGGCGGTCGGTCGCCAGCACCATCAGGCCGCCGGGCGCCGGCTCGTCGATGGGGTACACGCCGGGCAGGTGGGCGTGCACGCGGCGGACATTGTCGCCCTGGTCGCGCACCAGAAGGCGTCCGACCTGGTAGACGTAGGCGGCCGCGCCGCCCGGCCGCATGGCCACGTCGATCTGCATCCCCTTCCGCGCGCACGCTTCCCGGATCATTCTGAACTGCGCCTCGTATACCGCGTCCACAACACTTCCTCTCAAACGCCGCACAGGGACCACTTCTGCGGAGGCCGATCGCGGCCACTCTGATACATCCGGACGGGAACCCGCTTGCGAACGGGGAGCGGAAGCCACTACTCAGGGGTGTATGCGGCGCGGTCCGGACACAGCCGGTGAGGACGAGGACGACCTGCTGCCGCTGGCGCTGTCCCGGCCCCGCGAGGCGCTGGTGCGCGCGCGCCGCGTCCTGGCAGGGTCCCCCGAGCCGTTCGCCGCGTCGGTCGCCCATCAGGCCGCCGGGATCGTCCTGCGCGAGTTCGGCGACAGCGGCGAGGCGGTCGCCGAGCTTCGGGCGGCGCTCAGGCTCGCCCGGCGGTCCGGGTCGGCGGAGCGGGAGGCCGACGTCCTCGCCACGCTCGGCGTCGCGCTGGTGTTCGCCGGCCGCACCACCGCCGGCCGCAAGTCCCTGGACGCGGCCGCCGCGCGGTCGACCGGAAGGCTGCACGGCCGGATCCTGCTGCGCCGCGGCGGCGTCCTGCTGATCCTCGGACGGCACGGGGAGGCGCTCGCCGACCTCAACGGCGCGATAGCCACGCTGCGCCAGGCCGGCGACCTGATGTGGGAGGCGCGCGGGCTGACCGAGCGGGCCTCCTGCCATCTGGCGCTCGGCCGGGTGCGCCGGGCCGCCGACGACTACCGGCGCGCCGAGGAGCTGTTCGCGCGGACGGGCCAGGAACTGGAGTCGGTGGACGCCACCGTGCACCGCGGCGTCCTCGCCCTCCGGATCGGCGCGCTGCCGACCGCGCTGACCTGCTTCGACGCCGCGGCCGACCGGTTCGGCAAGCTCGGCGCCGACGACGTCTCGCTGAGCGTCGAGCGATGCGCGGCGCTGCTGGCGGCCGGGCTGTCGCGCGACGCCCTCGCCGAGGCCGAGTCGGCGCTCGTCCGGCTGGAGCGGATGGGCGGGCGGCCCGCCAAGCGCGCCGAGCTGCTGCTGACGGCCGCCGACTGCGCGCTCGCGGCCGGCCGCCCGGGACCGGCGCTGGAGAGCGCCGCCGAGGCGGCCCGGCTGTTCGGGCGGCAGCAGCGGCGCTGGTGGCGGGCGCACGCGCGGCTGGTGCGGATCCGCGCGCGGTTCTCGGCGGGGCCGGTGACCGGCGCGCTGCTCGGGGACGCCGAGCGCTGCGTCGCCGAGCTGGCCGCGCTCGGCTCCCCGGACCTGCCCCTCGGCCGCCTGGTCGCCGGGCGGATCGCGCTCGCGCTCGGCCGCGCCGACGCCGAGGGGCATCTGGCCGCCGCCGCGCGCGGCCGCCGGCACGGGCCCGCGCTCACCCGGTCGGTGGGGTGGCTGGCGGAGGCCCTGCGCGCGGAGGCCGCCGGCGACTCGCGCCGCCTGATGCACGCCTGCCGCAGCGGGCTCGCCGTCATCGACGACCACCGGGGCACGCTCGGCTCGTCCGAGCTCCGCGCGCAGACGACCGCGCACGGCGCGGAGCTGGCGAGCCTCGGCCTGCGGCACGCGCTGCGGCTCGGCCGCCCCCGGATGCTGCTGGCCTGGAGCGAGCGGTGGCGGGCGAGCACGCTCGCCGTGCCTCCCGTCCGGCCGCCCGACGACGAGCGGTTGCAGGCGGAGCTGGCCGCGCTGCGCGCCATCACCGGGCGGCTCCCGCGCGCGCAGGCCCAGGGCCGCCCGACGGCCCCGCTGCGCGCCGAGCAGGTCCGGCTGGAGCGCGCGGTCCGGGCGCGGGCGCTGCGCGTCCAGGGCTCGGACCGGATCGCCCCCGCCGGATGCGACATCCCCGGCCTGCTGGACGAGCTGGGCGACGACCGGCTCGTCGAGCTGGTCGACGTCGACGGCGAGCTGCACGTCCTGGTGTGCGGCTCGGGACGGGTCCGCAGGTTCCCGGCGGGACGGACCGAGGACGCGGCCCGGCAGGTCGACATCGCCCGGTTCGGGCTGACCCGGCTGGCGCACGGGCGGTCCGCGGTGCCCCCGGAGGTCCTGCTGGAGCGGCTGCACATCCTGGGCGGCCGGCTCGACGCGCTGCTGCTCGGCGACGCCGGAGGCCATCTCGGCGACGGCGCGACGATCGTGGTGCCGCCCGGGCGGCTGCACGCCGTGCCCTGGCCGCTGGTCCCGCTGCTGCGCGACCGGGTGCTGAGCGTCGCGCCGTCCGCCGCGTCGTGGCTGCGCGCCCGCCGGGCCGCCCGCGCCACCGCCGGCCCGCGGGCGGAGGGCGGGGTCGTCCTGGTCCGCGGGCCGGGCCTGGAGTCGGGCGGGACGGAGGTCGAGCGGCTCGCCGGGCGGTACGCCGCCGACGGCGCCGGGCCGACGGTGCTCGGCTGGGGCACGGCGGCCGCCGCGCGGGTCCTGGCGGCCATGGACGGCGCCCGGCTCGCCCATGTCGCCGCGCACGGCACGTTCCGCGCCGACAGCCCGATGTTCTCGTCGCTGCGGATGGACGACGGCCCGCTGACCGTCTACGACCTGGAGCGGCTCCGCCGCCCGCCGCGCCAGATCGTCCTGTCGAGCTGCGATTCGGGGCGCACCGCCCCGGCGGGCGCGGACGAGCTGCTCGGCCTGGCCGCGTCGCTGATCCAGCTGGGGACGGCCGGCATCGTCGCCAGCGTCGTCCCGGTGAACGACGTCGCGGCGGTGCCCCTGATGCTCGCGCTCCACCAGGAGCTGCGCCGCGGCGCGGCCCTCCCCACCGCGCTGCGCGACGCCCGCCGCGCCGCCTCCCCCGCCGCCTCCGCCGGGTCCGCTGTCGAGCCCGTGGAGGCGGCCACCTGCCTGTCCTTCATCTCCCTCGGTGCCGGCTGAGCCCCCGAGCCCCTCCGGTCCCTGGGCGACGCGCGAAGTCGTGGGGCCCGGCCCCCGTATGGCGGGCCCCACGGCATCGGCGTCACGGTGCGGCCGTCACGGCGACTGGCGCGGGACTGCCGACACTTGGACGGAGGACGCGGGGAACCGCTCTGATACATCGGCCGGGAAAAATTTCGGCCCGTCCCTTTCAGGCGCCCGTCCCCATGGACTTCAGGCGTCCGTCCCCATGAAGACGAAGCCCGCGGCGGCGGCGCGCGCGGCCGCGTCGCGTCCCGACAGCTCCCGCTGCGCCAGTGCCAGCGCCTCGGCCGCGGAGCTCCCGGCCGCCAGCCGCCGGTGGAAGGCGATCATCAGCGGCGCGGTCTCGGCGTCCGGGACGGGCATGACCGACGCGATGACCTGCCGGGTCCCGAGGGCCAGCAGCGTCGCGCTGAGGCCGAGCAGCTCGTCCCCCCGCTGGACGATCGACCGGCCGCTGTCGCAGGCGGCGAGGATCACCAGCCGGGGCGCGCGCTCCAGCGTCTCCAGGTCGTAGACGGTGAGCGGCCCGTCGGCGAAGCGGAGCGAGGAGAACAGCGGGTTCGTCGGATGGATCCGCCCGTGCGCCGCGAGATGCACCAGCCGCGCGCCGTTGAACGCCTCCAGCACCGCGCCGACGGTCGCCGCCGGGCCGGTCAGCGGGGCCGCGCCGTGGATCCGTGCCACCGCCCGCGTCTCGGCGTCCGCCCAGCGCAGGTCGGGCCCGGCGGCGACCAGGGCCGGGCCGCACGCGGCGCCCGGGGGAGGCGCGAACGGCGGGCACTGCGTCCGCCCCGCCAGCCACAGCGTCGCGGACGGCGAGACGGTGACCGGCCGTCCGGCGCACGAGGGCAGGATCGACCACGGCAGCGACTGCAGCGGCCCGGTCGGGACGAGCACCAGCGGACGGCCGGCCAGCTCGTCCCGCAGCGGGCCGAGCAGGAGGACGTCGAGCCGCTCGGCGGTGTCGCGGAGCATCAGCTCGGCGGCGGACCGGCTCTGCGGGCTCACGTGCTGGCGGACGATGCGGTGCAGCGCGAACGGGATCCGGTCGACCAGATCGCGGACGTCGCCGGGCGCGCCCAGGCGGCGCAGCCGGGCGCGGCCGTCGACGACCGTCACCACGTGCAGCGCGCCGTCCAGCAGGACGAACTCCACCAGCGCCGTCCCGCCCAGCTCGGCGGCCAGCGCCCGCACCGACGCGGGCTCGGCCGCCCAGGCGGGCCCGTCGCCGCGCCGCAGCCGGCAGTAGTCCCGGATCTCGCGCTCCAGGACGAGCTGGCGCTGGACGAGCCGCGCCCGGGGAGCGGCCGTCCCGCGCGCGCCGCCGAGGTCGGCGATCGCGCCCGCGGTGACCCGCAGCTCGGTGAAGGCGTCGGCCAGCCACTTGTCGGCGGGCGGGCGGACGGGCCGCATCAGCAGGTGGCTCGCCCGGCCCTGCTCGGCCCACTCCAGCACCCTGCCGGGGCGGCCGCTCTCGGCGGCGATGCGCAGCCCGAGCGCGGCAAGGTCGGCGCGCAGCCCGGACGCGTGGGCGCGCAGGTCGGTGGCGCCCAGGGTCGTCCGGTGCTCGTCCAGCACCCGGAGCCCGGCGCGGACCGCGCTCGTCGCGCCGCGCCGGTCGCCCCGCGACAGCCGGATCAGCGCCTCGGCGTTCCAGGCCCGCACCCGGAGGTCGGCGGGTCCGCGCGCCCGCGCCCTCGCCAGCTCCGCGAGCTGGCGGCGGCCCCTCTCGGCCATTCCGCGCTCCAGGGCGAGCCGTCCGGCGAACCGCCGTGCCTCCAGCGCCTCGACCGGCCATCCGGCCGCGGCCAGCTCGTCGGCCACGCGCTCCAGCCGGCCGAGGGCCGTCCGTGGCGGCCGCCCGCCCGCGAGCTGGCTGAACAGCACGGCGAAGCGGGCGAGGACGGCCCATTCCGGGCGCTCCTGGCGCCGGAACTCCACCACCGCCCGCCTGGCCTCCTCCACCGCCCGGGCGTGGTCGCCCTCCAGCGCGGCGGCGCCGACCAGCACCAGCCGCGCCTCCGGGAGCCCGATCTGCCGCCGCTCCCGCGCGAAGTGCCCGACCGCCTCCTCCGCCGCCTGCCGCGCCTCGCCGGTGACGTTCACCGACAGCAGCAGCCGCGCCCGGTCGAGGAGCACCTCACCGAGCTGCGACCCGAGCTCCCGGAACCGCCGCTCGGCCATGCGGAGGTAGTGCAGCGCCGCGGGCACCTCCCCGCGCATCGTGCTGATCCAGCCCAGGTTCTGGTGGACGAACCCGAGGGACAGTTCGAGCCCGAGCCGCCGGCACAGGGTCTCCGCCTCGCCCAGGTCCGCCTCGGCGGCGCTGAACTCCCGCCGGTTCCCGTGCAGGACGGCCCGGTTGGACAGCATCCGTTGCAGCCACAGCTCGTCGCCCGCCCGCCGCAGCGCCGGGATCGCCGTCCGGTAGTCGGCGTACGCCTCGTCGAGCCGTCCGAGATGGTGGACGATGGCGCCGCGCTGGGCCGTGGCCCGCGCGCGCGTCACGCCCGAGGCGTCCCGCAGGGCCGTGCGGATCTCCCGCATGGCCTGCCGCGGACGGCCGCGCACGTTCAGCGCGAACGCCAGCCGGATCCGCGCCTCGGTGGCCAGCCCCGACGAGCCCGCCCGGATCCCGAGCCTCAGCGCCGACCGCAGGTGCGCGAGCGCCGTGTCGACGTCCTCCAGGTACAGCTTCGCGTCGCCGAGGGCGCGCTCGGCGACCGACTCCAGCGCCGCGTCGCCCTCCGCGTGTGCGCGCCGGGCGAGGGCGGACGCGTAGCCCACCGCCCGCCGGGGGTCCCCCTCGGCCAGCCGCAGCGCTTCCCGCGCGGGGTCGGTCTGCTCCACGCCGACCAGTGTTCAGCCCAGAAATTCGAATGTCGATGTATCAGACCAAAGACGGCCGCCTCTGTAGGAGAAAAGCCATGTGCTCAGAGGGGGCGATGAGATGGTCGACATCTTCACCGAACGGGAGTCCTACCGGGGGGATCAGCTGGCAGTGGAGCTGCGCTTCGTCCCGTTCCTGCTCGCCGAGCTGGAGACCTTCGGCACGTCCTGGAAGGTCGTGGAGCGTGACGAGGCGCTCCGCCTGGCCCTGCTCGAACCGCGGGAGCCGGGCGCGTGCCTCATCCCCATCCCCGGCGCGGGCGCCGACCGGGACGCCATGCTCGGCCGCGCGCGGCGGCTGCGGCGCGAGACCTACGGCGACGACCAGGAGCCGCCGGAGATCGACGTGGTGCTGGCCGAGCTGCGCGACCGCTTCCAGCGGCGCTACCTGGGCTGGACGGGCCCGGCGATGGGCAAGGTCCGGCTCGTCCACGACGTCCACGGCTCGCCCCACATCGGCGGCGACGGCGACCCGGTCCAGGCACGCCCGGACGAGGTCGTCCTGGCGCCGCGCGGGTCGTCCGACCATCCGGTCCGGGTCGGGGTCCTGGACACCGGCATGTACGACCACCCGGCCCTGCGCGGAAGGTACGTCGTGGAGTCCGACGCCGGGCTGCCCGAACCGCCGCCGGACTGGACTGCGGCGCAGGGACATGCCACGTTCATGGTTGGCGTCGCCCTGCAGAAGGCACCCGACGCCGAACTGGTGGTCCGCTCCGTGCTCGACCGGCTGGGCACGGCGTCGTCCTGGGAGGTGGCCAAGAAGATGGTCGCGTTCCGCGGCAGCGTGGACGTCCTCAGCATGTCGTTCGGCGCCGCGACCGCCGACGGGCAGCGGCCGCTCGTCCTCGGCCGGGCCGTCGAGCTGCTGGACCCCGACGTCGTCATGGTGGCCGCCGACGAGAACCGTCCCGGCCCGCCCGCCTTCGACCAGCCCGGCGCGCCCAGCCGCGACCTGCTCGACCCCTACACGCCCGCGTGGCCCGCCGCCTGCCACGAGGTCATCGGCGTCGGCGCCGACGACCGGGACGGCGAGAACGCCCCGTTCAGCCCGACCCTGCCGTGGATCTCGCTGCGCGCCCTCGGCGTCCAGGTGCCGAGTACCTTCGTCCCGGGACGGGTCCGGTTCGTCCGGCTCAACCACGAGGGCAAGGAGGAGGACCACGGGCACGCGCACTTCGACCAGCCGTACGCCCGCTGGAACGGCTGCTCCATCGCGACGGCCAAGGTGGCCGGCGCCATCGCCGCCATCGCCGCGGCCGACCGGGTCACGCCCCGGGAGGCGGCGTCGCTGCTGCTGAACCCGCCCGACCACAAGAGCCCCGCCTACCTCAAGGCGGCGGCCGACATCCGGGTCCCCTGAAACCCGGCGACGACCGACGTGACGATCGCCGGCCTCAGCGAGAGGAGGCGTCCCGTGCGCGATGACCCAGCGGTCGTCGCCCTGGTCGATCGGGCCAGGTCGGGCGACCAGGACGCGTGGAACGACCTCGTCGACCGGTACGCGCCGCTCGTCTGGTCGGTCTGCCGCCGGTTCCGGCTCGCCGGCGCCGACGCCGACGACGTCGGCCAGTCCGTCTGGCTGCGGCTCGTCGAGCACCTGCCGAGGCTGCGCGAGCCCGCGGCGCTGCCGGGCTGGCTCGCGACCACGACCCGGCGCGAATGCCTTCGCCTGGCGCGGGCAAAACAGCGTAAGGAGCGGATCGAACAGCCTCTGGACACACACATGATCACGGGAGAGCACGACGCGCCGGCCGAGCGGGACCTGATCGAGGCCGAGCGGAACATGCTGCTCCGCGCGGCGTTCGGCCAGCTCCCCGAGCACTGCCGGCGCCTGCTCACCCTGCTCATGCAGGATCCCCCCTTGTCCTACGCGGAGGCCAGCGCCCGCCTGGGCACCTCGATCGGGAGCATCGGGCCCACCCGGGCCCGGTGCCTGCGGCGCCTGCGCGACTGCCCGGCCTTCGCGGCCCTGGCCGATGCCGACACGTAGGGGAGGAAGAACCGGCATGCCCGCCACCTGGGACGATGATGAACAGCTCTTCGCCGCGCTGAAAGAGGCCGTGCGCGAGGCCGAACGGGTGCCTTCCGCGTTCGTCCAGGCGGGCCGCGCGGCGTACTGCTGGCGCGGCATCGACGCCGAGCTGGCCGAGCTGACCTTCGACTCGGCGGCCGGCGCGGACCGCCGGCCCGCCCTGACCCGCGCCGAACCGGCGTCCCTGCGCAACCTGACGTGGGCCTCCAGCGAGATGACGCTGGAGGTGGAGATCGACGAGGGCACCCTGCTCGGCCAGGTCGTCCCGCCCCGCCCGGGCGAGGTCGACCTCTACGTGTCCACGGACCTCGTCGCCACGCGCCCGGTCGACGAGGTCGGCGTCTTCGTGATCCGCCCCGTCCCCGGCGCGCCCTTCCGCCTGCACTACCGCTCGGGGGCCGGCAGCATCCTGACCACCTGGATCAGACTCCCTTAGCGGTATCCACCGAGGACGTCACGCCGGGCACGCAACACCTGAGACGCTGACTTGATTCGCATCCGTTTATATTGAACGGAATATTCGGTATGGAATCAGGGGGATCCCGGTGAGCACGCCGCAGATCCATGCCGCCGTCCTGCACGGCGTCGGCCAGACTCCGCGCTATGAGCTGTTTCCGGCACCGGCGGCCGGTGACGGCGAAGCGGTCGTCGCGGTCACCGCGGCGGCGCTCAAGCCGGCCGACCGTTTGATGGCCGAGGGCGTGCACTACGCGCCGGCGGCGTTCCCCCATGTGGTCGGCTTGGACGGCGTCGGACGGCTGGTCGACGGGACGCGGGTGGCCTTCTTCGGGCCCCAGCGGCCCTATGGCGGGATGGCCGAGCAGGCGCTGGTGCGCGACGGCGGGTGGTTCCCCGTTTCCGACGGGGTCGACGACGTGACCGCCGCGGCGCTCCTCAATCCGGGTATGGCCGCCTGGAAGACGGTCGTCTGGGAGGGGGAACTGGCCGCCGGGCAGACCGTCCTCGTGCTCGGCGCGACCGGCGCGTCCGGCCGTATCGCGACCCGGCTGGCCAAGCGGCACGGCGCCCGCGTCATCGCCGCCGGACGCAACCGGCGCATCCTCGACCAGCTGGTGGCGGACGGGGCCGATGCCGCGGTCAGCGTCGACCGGCCGCACGACGAGCTGGCCGCCGCCGTGGCCGCCGAGGGCCCCTACGACCTGATCGTGGACTACCTGTGGGGCGCGCCGGCGGAGGCGGTCTTCGCCGCGCTGATGCGCGGCGACCGGCGTCCGGGCGACGCGGCGCGGCGGATCCGCTACGTCCTGGTCGGGATGACCGCCGGCGAGGTGGCGGGGCTGCCCGCCATGGCGCTGCGCAAGGCGCCCGTCCAGCTGATCGGGAGCGGGACCGGCGGCCGGGTTCCGCCGGCGGACGCCGCGGCCGCCTTCGCGGCCCTCCTCCAGCAGGCCGCGGCCGGTGAGCTCCTCCTCAATACCGAAGCGGTGCCGCTCGCCGATGTCGCCGAGACCTGGGCGCGGACCGACAGCGACCGCCGCATCGTCTTCGTGCCCTGACGTCTCAGGGCTGCTCGCGCGTGAGGCGGGCGATCTCCTGGCGCACCACGGCCTCCAGGCCGCCGCCGTCCCGCACGCGCCGGAAGTCCTCGTTGCGGAGGTTGCGGTACGTCCTCTCCGGCTCCGGGTGAGCCGAGGTCAGGCCGATCTCCGCCAGGGCGCAGACGTCGCCCGGCGGGCCGGGCAGGTCGCCGCGGACGACGAAGACCTCGATGGAGCGCAGGCCGCAGGCCAGGGCGGCCAGGCAGCGGTGCACGCCGTCGAGCAGGACGAGGTCGGCGCCGTGCGACTCGGCGACGGGAGGGATGACGAGCGACGTCTCACCGTTCGCGGCCGTCCGCACCGGCGCGTAGGGGCCGAGGCCCGCGTCCTGGAAGCGCCCGAGAAGCTCGCAGGCGGATTCGAGCCGCTGCCGCCGGACGAGGTGGACGATCGAACGCAGCTCGGAGAGCTCGATCCGCTGCCAGCTCAGCCGGGCGTCGCCGTAGGCGGGCGGCCGCATCCGGGCCAGCGCGGACGCGATCACGGGCCGGATCTGTTCCGGCTCGATCTCCCGCAGCACGCCGTCGGCCGCCGACACCGCACTCGTCACCTGGTGAAGGCCGGGAGCCGGCCGGAGCCGGGGCGCTCTGTCACCAATCATGCCTATCGCGTTGTCTGACGATAGTCAACAGAACTGTTGACGCCGGAAAATGGAATCAGGGCCGGTGCCGCCATGTCGGTCGGCACCGGCCCTGAGATCGGGGTTACTTCAGGCCGTCGTCGACGGCCTTGGTGAGGAGGCCGGGGTCACCGGACATCTCCCAGATCATGGCGCCGAGCAGGTTCTTGCTCTTCAGCCATGCCATCTTCTTTCCGATGGACCAGGTGTCGTCGAACGACCACCACTGGCCGTTGTTGCCGGTGAAGCAGGACGTCGCGATGGCTTGTTCATCGTGGGTGATGGTGCAGTTCGGGACGCTGGCGATGAGGTTGCTGTAGCCGCGTGTTCCGGCTTCCTCGGCGAACTGGCCGGGGGCGGCGCCCTTGGCGTCCTGCCATTCGCCCTTCTTGCCGCCGTCGGTCACCTCTTTCCAGCCGCGCCCGTAATAGGCGAGGCCGATGGTGATCTTGCGTGGGTTGACGCCGTCGTCGAGGTAGGCCTTCACGGCGTTCTCGACGCTGAAGTGGAACGGGTACGGGTCGTCGGTGTCGGTGTACAGGTTGCCCGCGTGGCCCGTGCGGTTGGGCTCCCACGAGTTGTCGCTGCCCGAGCCGTGGAAGTCGTAGCCCTGGACGTTGAAGATGTCCATGCTCTTGGCGACCTCGGGCAGGTCCCAGCCGGCCTTGATCTTCGCCGGGTCGGCGGGGGTGAAGGCGGTCAGCTCGTAGCGCTTGCCGGTGTCCTTGGTCAGCGCGTCGAGCTGGCGGCGGAACTCGGCGATCAGCAGGGTGTTGTTGACCTTGTCGTCCTTGCCGATGTGGTTGCCCGCGTGGCCTTCGGCGCCGGGCCATTCCCAGTCGAGGTCGATGCCGTCGAAGATGCCGGCGGCCGTCCCCGGCCCGCCCGCGCCGTTGTAGTCGGGCAGGTTGCCCTTGATGTAGGTGTCGATGCAGGAGGCGACGAACTTCTTGCGGGACGCGTCGGTGGCGGCGGCGTCGGAGAAGTACTTGGAGTACGTCCAGCCGCCGATCGAGATCAGGACCTTGAGCTTGGGGTACTTGGCCTTGAGCTTCTTGAGCTGGTTGTAGTTGCCGCGCAGCTTCTCCCAGCCGGTGTCGGCCTTGCCGTCCACCGACTGGCCCGCGCTGAACGGGCGGCCGTAGTCGGCCTCGGCGTCACCGGCGCCGTCGCCCTGGTTCGGGTCCTGCGGGTCGGGGGTGGTGCCCTTGGTGACGCCTTGCAGGCAGGTCAGGTTCTTCGGGTCGATGTTGGCGAACGCGTAGTTGATGTGGGTCAGCCTGGCGGCGGCGCCGGTCGTGTCCAGGTTGCGGACGAAGTACTGGCGGCCGTAGATGCCCCACTGGACGAAGTAGCCGACGCGGGCGTGGCCGTTGCCGACGACGTCGTCGGTGGTGACCTTGACCGCCGAGCTCGCGGCCGAGACGTTGTCGTACAGGTCGCGGGCCTGGACGGTGAAGGAGTAGGCGGTGGACGGGGACAGCCCCGCCACGGTCGCCGTCGTCCCGGTCACCGTGGTGGCGACCTTCCCGTCCACGAGGACGTCGTAGTTGGCGACGCCGCTGTCGTCGGTCGAGGCGGTCCACGCGAGCTTGACGCTGGCGGAGTCCTTGCCGGTGCTGCGCAGGCCGTCCGGGACGCTCGGCGCCTTGGTGTCGGCGGACGGGTCGTTGGTCTTGACCTTGAGGGGCTCGCTGGCGGGGGAGAGCGTGCCCTTGCGGTCCCTGGCCTTCACCGTGAACGTGTACTCGGTGTTGGGGGTCAGGCCCGTGATCGTGGCGCCGGTGTCCGGCACCGTGGTCGCGAGGGTCGCGCCGTTGTAGACCTCGTACGCGGTGATGGGGAGGCTGCCGGGCTTGGCGGCGTCCCAGGCGAGCGAGACGGTCTTGGTCGTCTTCACCGTCGACTTCAGGCCGCCGGGCGCGCTGGGCGCCGCGTCGCCCGTGCCGTCGCAGTTGACGTCGTTGACGCGGCAGCTCGTGGGCTGGGCGCCGGACTGGCTGACGGTGAACGTCGGGCTGTAGGGCTCGGTGGTCCGGCCCGACTGGATGGTGGCGTTGTAGTGGGCGGGGGTGAGGGTGGCCGTCCGGCCGCTCTGGCTGACGGTGCCGTTGTCGCCGCCGCTGGCGACGACGCCGTTGGGCAGGTCGAACACGACCGACCAGTTGGAGATCGTGGCGCCGCTGTTGTTGGCGATCACGAACTTGGCGCGCGTCCCCTCGACGGTGTAGGTCGCGGTGACGCCCGCCTTCTCGGGCGGCGGGTCACCCGAGCCGTCGCAGTTCGCGCCGTTCAGCAGGCATTTCGTCGGCTGGACGGCGGAGCTGAGCGAGAACGTGGGGCTGTAGGGCTCGGTGGTCCCGCCCGCGCGGATCGAGTCGATGTAGTGCGCGGGCCTGAGCGTCACCTTCGTTCCACTCTGGGAAAGGGTGGCGTTCTGGGCGTTGCTCGCGGTCACGCCCGAGGGCAGCTCGAAGACCAGGGCCCAGCCGCTGGCGGCGGCCGTGCCCGGATTGTTGACCACGTACTTGCCGGTCGTGCCGTTGAGGCTGAACGTCGCCGTCAGCCGTTCGGCCGCCTGTGCGGGAGCCACGGCCAGAGCCGTGACGACGACCAATGTGAGCAGGGCACTGATTAGTCGGCGCATGTGAACACCTACTTCTTGGGGGAGTCTTGCGGGGAGTGGGGGCCGAGGATCGCGAGCATCCGCGTGATCTGCGCCGACCTGGATCGGTCGACGCTCTGCGCCAGGCGCCGCGTCCACGGGTCCTGTCCGCCGCCGGTCTCCATCCGCGCCATCTGGACCGCGTCGTCCTGGTGGGCGATCAGGAGGTTGAGGAACGCGCGCTCGAACCGGTCGGCGGGGGTCCGGTCCAGCGTCTCCAGCTCACGTTCGCTGGTCTCGGGCATGCCGCCGTGCGCGGCATGCGAATGGGGGTCGGCGGTGGCCGGGCGGTGCCACGCGCGCAGCCGTCCCGCCATGCTCTTGATCTCGCTGAGCTCCGTGCTCTCGATGGCCGCCGCCAGCGTCGCGATCTCGGGACGGACGGCGTGCCCGCGCGCCAGCCGCACCAGCCGCACGCCCTGTCCCTGATGCGGCACCATCATCTGCAGGAACATCACGTCGGTGGTGTTGAAGCCGCGCCCGCCCCGCGCCTGGACGGGGGCGGACGACGACCCTCCGGCGGCCCCGCACTGCGCGAACAGCAGCAGGACACACGCGGCGATCAGGGCCAGCGCGCCGTATTTCATCGCGGCGCGCTCAGGCCGTCCGCCAGAGAGCGGCGGCGTTCGCCGGCTCCCAGCCCGCGGTCGCGGTGTGCGCCTGCACGCACTCGTAGGACGAGCCGTTGTAGGTCACCTTGTCGCCCGCGGTGTAGGACTTGCCGGCCGTCCACGTGCCGCTCGGGGCGGGCGTCGAGGGCGGGGTGGTGG
>NZ_SMKU01000173.1 GCF_004349215.1 Actinomadura rubrisoli
ACACCCGCGCCCACGTCCTGGACGCCGCGCTCCGCGAGGTCCCGGTCGGCGAGCTGTACCTGGCGGGCGACGGGCTGGCCCGCGGCTACCTCGGCGACCCGGCCCGCACCGCCGAGCGGTTCGTCGCCGATCCGTTCGGCCCGCCCGGATCGCGGCTGTACCGCACCGGCGACCGGGTCCGGCGCCGCCGGGACGGGAGCCTTGAGTTCCTCGGCCGCGCCGACGACCAGATCAAGATCCGCGGCTTCCGGATCGAGCCGGGCGAGGTCGAGGCGGCCCTGTCCGCGCAGCCGGGGGTCCGCCGGGCCGCCGTCGCGGCGCGCGGCTCCCGCCTCGTCGGCTACGTCGTGGGCGACGTCGACACCGGCGCCCTCGACGAGCGGCTGCGCGCGACCCTCCCGGGCCATCTCGTCCCGGCCGAGCTGGTCGTGCTGGACGCGCTGCCGCTCAACCCGAACGGGAAGGTCGACCGGCGGGCGCTGCCCGAGCCGGGGCGGCGGCCCGCGGGACGGGCGCCCGCCACCGGCGCGGAACGCGTCCTCGCGCGGCTCGCCGCGACCGTTCTCGACCGCCCGGAGGTCGGCGCCGACGACGACTTCTTCCGCACCGGGGGCGACAGCATCAGCGCGGCGCTGCTGGTCGCCCGCGCGCGCCGCGCCGGCCTGCCGTTCACCGTCCGCGACGTCTTCCGGCTGCGGACGGTCGAGGCCCTCGCCAAGGCCGCCGCCGCACCCGGACCGGCGCGCCCCGAACCGGTCCCGGCGGAGGGCTCGGCGGACACCCCGGACGAGCTGCCGCTGTCGCCGCTCCAGGAAGGGCTCCTCTTCCACCTGATGCTGGCGGGCGAGGGCCGCGACGTCTACGTGCAGCAGGCCGTCGTGACGCTGTCCGGCCCGGTCGACCCCGCCCGGATGGCGGACGCGGCGCGCGCCGTCCTGGAGAAGTTCCCCAACCTGCGGGCCGGGTTCCGCACCGACGGCGACCGCGCCGTGCAGTTCGTCCCGGACCGGTTCGAGGTGCCGTGGACCTACGCCGAGCTGTCCGGACCGGACGAGCTGGAGGCGTTCGCCGACGCCCAGCGCGCCGAGCCGTTCGACCCGGGGCAGCCGCCACTGCTCCGTTTCGCCCTGGCCCGCGTGGGCGACGACGACCACCGGCTGATCCTCACCTCCGAGCTGATCCTGCTGGACGGCTGGTCGGGCGGGCTGCTGGTCACCTCGCTCCTCGACTCCTACACCGACGCGGCGGCCGAGGCGGCCCGTCCCGTCGCGCCGTTCCGCGCGTTCCTGGACTGGGTCAACGGCCGGGACCGCGCCGCCGCCGTGGACGCCTGGCGCCGCGCCCTCGACGGGTTCGACGAGCCCGCCCTCGTCCGTCCCGGCCTGGTCGACAAGGCCGCGGACCTCGCCGCGGCCGGGGAGGTGCACCGCGCGCTGCCCGCGGGTCTCGCCGCGCGGCTGGACGCGGTCGCCCGCGAGCACGGCATCACCCCCGGCACGCTGTTCGAGACGGCCTGGGGCCTGGTCCTGATGGGCCTGACCGGACGGGACGACGTCGTCTTCGGCGCGTCGGTGTCCGGGCGGCACCCGGACGTGGACGGCGTGGAGTCCATGGTCGGCCTGCTGTTCAACACCATCCCCGTGCGGGTGCAGGCAGGGCCGTCCGACCCGCTGACCGCCGTGCTGGAGCGCGTCCAGGCCGCCCAGTCCGAGCTGTTCGACCACTCCTTCGTCGCGCTCGCGGACGTGCAGCGCGCGACCGGGCTCGGCACCCTGTTCGACACGCTGTTCGTCTTCCAGAACTTCCCCGGCATGCCGACCGGGCGGGGCTTCGGCCCCGGCGGCGACCTCCGGGTGCTGGGACGGGAGGTCCGCGACGCCACCCACTACCCGGTGACCATGGTGGTCGAGCCGGACGCCGGGCTGCGCGTCATGTACCGGGGCGACGCGTTCACCGAGGCCGAGGCCGAGCGGATCACCGACCGGTACGTCCAGGTGCTCCGGCGGCTCGCCGACGCGCCCGGGACGCCCTGCCACCGGCTCGACCTCCTCGTCCCCGGCGAGCACGACCGGCTGCGCCGCGACTGGGACCAGGCCGTGCGCCCCGTCCCCGAGCTGACCGTCGCCGAGCTGCTCGCCGAGCGGGCCGCGCGGCAGCCGGACGACCTCGCGCTCGTGTCGCTGCCGGACGTCCGGCTCACCTACGGGGAGCTGAACGCGGAGGTCAACCGGCTCGCCCGGCTCCTGCTCGCGCACGGCGCCGGGCCCGAGCGCGTCGTCGCGCTCGCCCTGCCGCGCTCGGCGCGGATGGTCGTCGCGCTGTTCGCGGTGCTGCGCACCGGTGCCGCCTACCTGCCGCTCGAACTGGACTACCCGGCCGACCGGCTCGACTACATGCTCAAGGACGCGGCCCCGGCCTGCCTCGTCTCGCACCGCGACATCGCCGCCGGGCTCACGCACGGCGGCACGACCCTCGCGCTGGACGACCCGGAGACCGCCGGGCGGCTGGCGGACCTGTCCGGCGCCGACCTCGCCCCCGGCGAGCTGCCCGGCTTCGCGCCCGGCACGCCCGGACGGCTCGACCACCCCGCGTACGTGATCTACACGTCGGGCTCCACGGGCCGTCCCAAGGGGGTCGTGACGCCCTACCGCGGCCTGACCAACATGCAGTTCAACCACCGCGCCAACATCTTCGACCCGGTCGTGGCGTCGGCGGGCGGGCGCCGGCTGCGGATCGCGCACACCGTGTCGTTCTCCTTCGACATGTCGTGGGAGGAACTGCTCTGGCTCATCGAGGGCCACGAGGTGCACGTCTGCGACGAGGACCTGCGCCGCGACGCCGAGGCGCTGACCGCCTACCTACGGCGGCACGGCATCGACGTCATCAACGTGACGCCCACCTACGCGCAGCAGCTCCTGGACGAGGGCCTGCTGGACGGCGGGCACCGGCCGCCGCTCGTCCTGCTCGGCGGCGAGGCGGTGCCGACCGCGGTCTGGGACCGGCTCGCGGCGGCGGACGGCGTGCTCGGCTACAACCTCTACGGCCCGACCGAGTACACGATCAACACGCTGGGCGGCGGCACCGAGGACAGCGCCACCCCGACGGTCGGCAGGCCCATCTGGAACACCCGCGGCTACGTCCTGGACGGCTGGCTGCGCCCCGTCCCGCCCGGCGCCCCCGGCGAGCTCTACATCGCCGGCGCCGGACTCGCGCGCGGCTACCTCGGCCGCGCCGACCTGACCGCGGAGCGGTTCGTCGCCGACCCGTTCGGCGGCGGCCGCATGTACCGGACGGGCGACCTGGTCCGGGTCCGCGAGGACGGCAACATCGACTTCCTCGGCCGCACCGACGACCAGGTCAAGATCCGCGGCTACCGGGTGGAGCTGGAGGAGATCGAGACGGTGCTCGCCGCCGAGCCGGGCGTCGGGCAGGCGGCGGTCGTCGCCGCGGACACCGGCGTCCCCGGCGTGAAGCGGCTCGTCGGGTACGTCGTGCCGGACGGGACGCGCGAGGGCGCCGCGGACGAGCAGATCGCGGAGTGGCGGCAGATCTACGACGCCGAGTACACCGAGGTCGGCACGGTCGTCCACGGCGAGGAGTTCGCGGGCTGGGACAGCAGCTACGACGGCGCCCCCATCCCGCTGGAGGACATGCGGGAGTGGCGCGAGACCACGGTCGAGCGCATTCGCGCGATCCGGCCCCACCCGCGGCGCGTCCTGGAGATCGGCGTGGGCGCCGGGCTGATCCTGACCCGCCTCGCGCCCGAGAGCGAGGAGTACTGGGGCACCGACTTCTCCGCGCCCGTCATAGAGAAGCTCAAACACGACCTCGGGGGGTCTGGGGGGTCGTCCCCCCAGGAATGGCACGCTCTTGGTCCGGACTCGGCGGTCCGGTTGAGCTGCCGGCCCGCCCATGACATGGGCGGGTTGCCCGAGGGGCACTTCGACACCATCGTGATCAACTCGGTGGCGCAGTACTTCCCGGGCGCCGGCTACCTCCAGGATGTGATCGCCAAGGCGACGCGCCTGCTCGTCCCGGGCGGCGCGCTGTTCCTCGGGGACGTCCGCGACCTGCGGACGGTGCGGTGCCTGCACGCCGCGGTCCAGCTCGGGCGCGGCGGCGGCGACCTGGCGGCGGTGGAGCGGTCCGTCCGGATGGAGAAGGAGCTGCTGCTCGACCCGGCGTTCTTCGCCGCGCTGGACGGGCCCGAGCGCGTGGACCTGTTCATCAAGCGCGGCACCCGCCACAACGAGCTGACCCGGCACCGCTACGACGCCGTCCTCTGGAAGGCCGGGCCGGACCTGCCGCCCGTCCCGGAGACGAAGGTCGTCGACTGGACGGGCCTGGACGGCCTGCGGTCGCGGCCCGGCGGCCCGCTGCGGGTGGTCGGCATCCCCGATCCGCGGCTGTCCGGGGAGGTCGCGGCGCTGCGCGCCCTGCGGGACGGCGCGTCCCCGGACGAGGCCCGCGCGGCGCTTTCGGCACCGTCCGAGGGCGTCGAGCCCGAGGTGCTCTACGCCCTCGCCCCGGACGTGGTGCTCACACCGTCCACCGAGATCGGACGGTACGACGCGGTGTTCGGCGGCGGCATGGCCCACCTGCCCGCCGAGCCGGGACGCGCGCCCGCCTCGTACGCGAACAACCCGGTGGCCGCCCGCGACCACGGGCTGCTGGCGGCGCGGGTCCGGGAGAGGCTGAAGGGGCGGCTGCCCGGCTACATGGTGCCGAGCGCGATCGTGACGCTGGACGCGCTGCCGCTCACCGTGAACGGCAAGCTCGACCGGCGTGCCCTCCCCGACCCGGGCGGGGACGGGCCGCGCCGCGCCGGGCGCCCGCCCCGCACGCCCGTCGAGCGGCTGCTGTGCACCCTGTTCGCCGAGGTGCTGGACGCGCCCGGCGCGGGCGTCGACGACGACTTCTTCGACCTCGGCGGCCACTCGCTGCTGGCCACGCGGCTGGTCGGCAGGGCCCGCGCGGTGCTCGGCGCCGAGCTGGCGATCCGCGACCTGTTCGAGGCGCCGACGGTCGCCGAGCTGGCCGGGCGGGTGCACCGCAACGCCGGCGCGGGCGCCGCGCCCCGGCCCGTCCTGGCGCCGCGCGAGCGCCCCGAGCGCATCCCGCTGTCGTTCGCGCAGCGGCGCCTGTGGCTGCTCGACCAGCTCCTGCGCGAGGACGACGGGCCGCGCGGCGCGTACCACCTGCCGCTCGCGGTGCGGCTGCGCGGCGACCTCGACAGGGGCGCCCTGGAGGCGGCCATCGCCGACGTCACCGCCCGGCACGAGAGCCTGCGGACGGTCTTCCCCGAGCACGACGGGACGCCCTACCAGCGGATCCTGCCGCCCCAGGAGGCACGTCCCGCGCTGGAGGCCGCCACGGGCGCGCCGGAGGAGTTCATCGCCAGGCCGTTCGACCTGAGCACCGACCTCCCGCTGCGCGTCGCGGTGTTCCCGGAGGGGGAGCGCGAGCACCTGCTGCTCGCCGTCTTCCACCACATCGCGTTCGACGAGTGGTCGTTCGGCCCGTTCGCCCGCGACGTGGCCGCCGCCTACACCGCCCGGCTGGACGGACGGGCGCCCGCCTGGGAGCCGCCGCCCGTCCAGTACGCCGACCACGCGCTGTGGCAGCGGGAGCTGCTCGGCGACCCGCTCGACCCGGGGAGCGTCCACGCCCGCCAGCTCGACCACTGGGCGCGGGCGCTGGCCGGGATCCCCGAGGAGATCCCGCTGCCGGTGGACCGGCCGCGTCCGGGCACGGTGGGCCAGCGCGGCGCGGCGCTGGCCGCCGAGCTGCCGCCCGGCCTCACCGGACGGCTGCGCCGCGTCGCCCGCGACGCCGGGGCCAGCATGTTCATGGTCTGCCAGGCGGCCGTCGCCGCGCTGCTGCACCGGATGGGCGCGGGCGAGGACATCCCCCTGGGCAGCCCCGTCGCCGGGCGGACGGAGGAGGCCGCGTCCGACCTCGTCGGCTTCTTCGTCAACACCCTCGTCCTGCGCGCCGACGTGTCCGGCTCGCCCACGTTCGCCGAGCTGCTCGGCCGCGTCCGGGAGGCCGACCTCGCGGGCCTCGCCCACCAGGACCTGCCGTTCGAGGCGCTGGTGGAGGCGCTGCGCCCGCGCCGCGTGCCCGGTCGCAACCCGCTGTTCCAGGTGATGGTCGGGTACGAGAACCAGGGCGCGGGCGACGTCCGCTTCCCGGGCCTGGAGCAGCGGGAGGCGCTGTTCGGGCCGGGCGCGGCCAAGTTCGACCTGGACTTCATCTTCCGCGAGGACGCCGGCTCCGGCGAGCTGCGCCTGATCGTCGACTACTCCGCCGACCTGTTCGACGGCGCGACGGCCGAGGCGATGGCGGACGGGCTCGTCGCGCTGCTGGAGACCGTCGCCGCCGATCCCGGCGTGCGGGTCGGCGCGCTGCCCGCCGTGCTGACCGTCCGGGCCGTGGCGGTTGAGCCGAGCGCGGCGGGGGAGCATGGCGCGGTGGGGCGGAGCGCGGCGGCGGGCCCGCGCGGCGGCGACCGCGAGGCCGCGCTGTGCCGGATCTTCGCCGAGGAACTGGGCGTTCCGGGCGTCGGCCCGGACGACGACTTCTTCGACCTCGGCGGCCACTCGCTGCTCGCGATGAAGCTCGTGCGCCGCATCAGGAGGGAGCCCGGATGCGCGTCCCTGAAGATCGCGACCCTGCTGGGCGCGCCGACCGTCGCTGGCCTTCTGGAGCGTCTGGAGCGCGTGGAGCGCCTGGAGTGAGTGTGCTCATACCCCCGCCCCTCTTGTGTAGTTAGGTGAGCCTAACCTAATGTCTCTGCTCGACACACCCTGGAACACCCGGAAGGACACCGGTCCTCTATGCGCACCACGATGCGGCTCCTCGCCGCCACCGCCACGCTCGTCCTGAGCCTCGGACTGGCCACCGCGTGCGGCGGCGACGACGAACCCGACGCCGGCTCCTCCGGCGGCGCCGCCGGATCGTTCCCGGTCACCGTCGCCCACAAGCTGGGCACCACCACGATCAAGTCCGCGCCGAAGCGGATCGTCGCGCTCGGCGAGGTCGACCAGGACGCGCTGCTGGCCCTCGGCGTCCAGCCGGTCGGCATGGCCGAGCTGACCGGGGTCCAGGCCGACGGCCTCGCCCCGTGGAGCGCGCCCAAGATCACCGGGGCCCGGCCGAAGCTGCTCAAGGCCGGCGAGGCGGGGTTCAACCTGGAGGAGATCGCCGCGCTGCGGCCCGACCTCGTCCTCGCGGGCGGCGACTTCGCCATCGACAAGGAGTACGGCAAGCTCTCCAAGCTCGCCCCGACCGTCGCCTACCAGACCGGTCCCGCCGAGGACTCCTGGCAGGCCATCACCCTGCAGACGGCCAAGGCCATCGGCAAGCCCGACGAGGGCGGGAAGCTCGTCGCGGACGTGGAGACGAAGATCGCCTCGGTGAAGACCGCGCACCCCGCGCTGAACGGCAAGAAGTTCGCGTTCACCAGCGTCTTCCCGTCCGGGAACATCGGCGTGATGAAGTCGCCCGACGACACCAGCGTCAAGCTGCTGAGCCAGTTCGGGATGGTGCTGCCCGAGCCGCTGAAGAAGCTGCCCGGCCAGGGCTTCGCCGCCGAGCTCAGCATGGAGAAGGTCTCGGTGCTGAACGTGGACGTCCTGCTCAGCCACTACAACGACGACCCCGCGACGCAGAAGAAGTTCGAGGGCAACAAGCTGTTCGCCGACCTGCCCGTCGTCAAGCGCGGCTCGTACGTCCCGCTGAGCCTCAAGGAGTTCTGGCCGCTGCGCACCCCGACCCCGCTCGCCGTCCCCTACGTCGTCGACCAGGTCGTGCCGAAGATCGCCAAAGCCGCCGGCGCGGTCCGCCCCGCCTGACGCGCTCGCGCGAGAGTGGAGAAGCACATGCAGACCCCCGTCCATGACGTGGTGGGCATCGGGTTCGGCCCCTCCAACCTGGCGCTGGCCATCGCGCTGGAGGAGGAGCACGGCACCGGCGCGGACGCGGTGTTCTTCGAGAAGCAGCCCGCGTTCGGCTGGCACCGCGGGATGCTCATCGACGGCGCCACGATGCAGGTCCACTTCCTCAAGGACCTGGTGACGCTGCGCAACCCGTCCAGCCCCTACTCGTTCCTGTCCTACCTGCACGCCAAGGACCGCCTGGTCGACTTCGTCAACCACAAGACGATGTTCCCGACCCGGCTGGAGTTCCACGACTACCTCGAATGGACGGCCGCCGCGTTCGCCGGCCGGGTCCGGTACGGGGCCGAGGTCGTCGCGCTCCGCCCGCGCGACGCCGACACCCTTGAGGTCGTGGTGCGCCGCGACGACGAGCTGGAGACGCACCTGGCCCGCAACGTCGTCATCGCCGCGGGGCTCGAACCCGTCCTGCCCAAGGGCGTACGGCCCGGCGAGCGGATCTGGCACACCGAGGACCTGCTGACCCGCCTGGAGGAGCGGCGCGGCTGGACCCCGGAGCGGATCGTCGTGGTCGGCGCGGGGCAGAGCGCCGCCGAGGCGGTCGAGCACCTGCACCGCACCCTCCCCGGCACCGAGGTGTGCGCCGTCTTCGCCCGCTACGGCTACTCGCCCGCCGACGACAGCGCCTTCGCCAACCGCATCTTCGACCCGCAGGCCGTCGACCACTACCACACCGCGCCGGACGAGGTGAAGCGGCTGCTGTTCGCCTACTCCCGCAACACCAACTACTCCGTCGTGGACCTCGACCTCATCGACGAGCTGTACCGGCGCTCCTACGCCGAGAAGGTCGCGGGCACCGAGCGGCTCCGCATCCTCAACGCCTCCCGCGTCCTGGACGTGCGGACCGAGCCCGGCGCCGTCCGGCTGCGGGTCAGGTTCCTGCCCACCGGCGAGACGACCGCGCTGGCGGCCGACGCGGTCGTCTACGCCACCGGCTACCGCGAGCGCGACCCGTTCGACCTGCTCGGCGAGGCCGGGCAGCACTGCCGCACCGGGCCCGGCGGCCGCGCGGTGGTCGAGCGCGACTACCGGATCGCCACCGCGCCCGGCTGCGAGTGGGGCGTCTACTTGCAGGGCGCCACCGAGCACAGCCACGGGATCGCCTCGTCGCTGCTGTCCATGACGGCCGTCCGCACCGGCGAGATCGTCCGGTCGATGGCCCGCAGCACCGCGGCCCGCCGCACCGCCCGCGTCACCCAGGAGGCATGATGACCAACCCGTTCGACGACCCCGACGGCACGTTCCTGGTCCTGGTGAACGACGAGGGCCAGCACTCCCTGTGGCCGTCCTTCGCGGACGTCCCCGCGGGCTGGACGAGCGTGTTCGGCCCCGGCCCCCGCCCGGAGTGCCTCGACTACGTCACGGCCAACTGGACCGACATCCGCCCGCGGAGCCTGACGGCGTAGCCGGGCGCCCGGTGGTCAGGGACCCAGGGCCCAGAGGCGGACGGTCCCGTCGAACCCGCCGCTGGCGAGCGTCCGGCCGTCCCGGCTGAAGGCGAGCGAGGAGACCAGGCCGCGGTGCCCGGTGAGGGTGGCCGTCCGCTTGCGCTGCGCCACGTCCCACAGGACGACGGTATCGCCGGACGCGGTCGCGAGGGTCCTGCCGTCCGGGCTGAACGCCACCGCGTACACGCTCCTGTCGTGCGGGACGGTGCCGAGCCGCCGCCGGGCTGCGCAGTCCCACAGGGTGACGGTGCCGTCGTCACCGCCGATCGCGACGACCCGCCCGGTGGGGTCGAACGCCATCGCCCGCACCAGCGAGGACACTCCGCCGAGCGTGGCGCTCCGCGGCGCCGCCCGCGACCGCCACATGCGCAGGGTGTCGGCGCTGGCGAACGCCAGCCAGCCGAGCCGGCTGAACGCCGCGCTGTACTGGGTCTCGGCGGGACGCCCCAGGACCTGGAGCCGGGCGCGGCGCGCGACGTTCCACAACTGGACGTCGTCGGTGCCGGCGGTGGCGAGCTCCCGTCCGTCCGGGCTGAAGGCGAGCGACCCGATCGTGCCCTGGCCGGGCGTGAGCGTGGCGAGGCGGCGGCGGGCGGCGGTGTTCCACAGGATCACCTCCCGGTCGTAGCCGCCGGTGGCGAGCGTCCGGCCGTCGGGGCTGAACGCCGAGGCGAAGATGGCGTGGCCGTGGCCCCGCAGGACGGCGACGGGCCTGCGGTCGGGGAGGCGCCAGAGCCGGACGGCCCGGTTCTCGCCCGCCGCGGCGAGCAGCGTCCCGGCGGCGTTGATCGAGACCGTGTAGACCTCGTCGGCCGCGGCGAGCGTGGCCAGCAGCCGCGGCCCGGCAGCCGGCGCGGCGCGTCCCGCCGCGCCCTGGGCGCTTTCGGGGGTGCCCGCCCGGTCCGCCCACAGCAGCCCCGAGACGACCCCGGCCGCGACCACCGGGGCGGCCGCGACGGCGACCAGCCGCCGCCATCTCCAGACGCGGCCGTCCTGGACCCGCCCCGCCCCGGGCGGGAGGCTGAGGAGGGCGGGCACGCGGTCGAGCGCCACGTCGCCGAGGAGCGACTCCGCCTGCTCGGCGCTGAGCCGGTCCGCGGGGACCTTGCGCATCAGCCCCTCGATGACGGGCCCGAGCGGCCCGGCGAGCACCGGCCTGTCGGGCTCGACGTGCTGGATCGCGTGCAGGACGGCGTTGGCGTTGTCGCCCGCGAACGGGCGCTTCCCCTCGACCGCGAGGTACAGCGTCGCGCCGAGCGACCACAGGTCGGAGGCCGGGGTGGCGTGCTCCCCGCGGGCGCGCTCCGGCGCGGTGTAGGCGGGCGCGCCCATCAGGTACCCCGAGCTGGTGATGGACGGGTCGCCCTCGATCGTGGCGATGCCGAAGTCGGTGAGCACGGCCCGGCCTTCGGCGAGCAGGATGTTGCCGGGCGTGACGTCGCGGTGGACGACGCCGGCGGCGTGCGCGGTGCGCAGCGCGCCGAGGACGCCGAGCCCGATCTCCGCGGCCCGGCGCGGCGGCAGCGGCCCGCCGCTCCTGACCACCGAGCCGAGGGACCGCCCGTCGATCAGCTCCATGATGATCCACGGGACGCCGTCCTGCTCGACCACGGCGTGCACGGTGACCGCCGACGGGTGCATGATCCGGGCCGCCGACCGCGCCTCCCGCATGCTGCGCTCGCGGCGCTCCTCGCGC
Source organism: Actinomadura rubrisoli (assembly GCF_004349215.1). Taxonomy (GTDB): domain Bacteria; phylum Actinomycetota; class Actinomycetes; order Streptosporangiales; family Streptosporangiaceae; genus Spirillospora; species Spirillospora rubrisoli. The sequence goes on from NZ_SMKU01000173.1 coordinate 11,103, forward strand.
TGGTCGGCGGCGAGGTAGAGGGGCAGGAACAGCTCCTTGGCCGCGACGTCGCGGTTCAGGCGCTCGTCCCGGGCGCGCCAGACGACGCCGAAGCCGCCCCGGCCGATCTCCTCGACCAGGCGGTACTGGTGGGCGATGAGCCGCCCCCGGCCTTCCCCCATGATCTGCTCAGCCATCCGAGGTCGTCGATCATCCGGGGTCATCGATCACCCCATGGTCGCATAGGCCACGACGTTGTCCAGATAGTGGCGGCGGGACCGGTCGAAGGCGCCCGCGCAGGTGATGAGGCGCAGCTGGGGGTCGGGCGTCGGCCCGTACACCTCGGCGGTGGGGAAACGCGCCTTGGGGTAGGTCCGGACGGCGTCGACCGTGAACCGGCTCGTGCGCCCCCTGGCGTCCTTGACCAGGACGGCCGCGCCCGGGCGCAGGCCGGCGAGCCCGGCGAACACGCCGGGGCCCGTCCGCGCGTCGAGATGGCCCGCGATCACCGCGGGGCCGGCGTCGCCGGGACGGATCCCGGCCGCGTACCACCCGGCCGTCGCCGGATCGCGCGGCGGGACGAGCTCGCCCCCGCCGCCGGTCGCGAGGCGCTCCAGCCGGCTGTGCACGCCGAGCGCGGGGATGCGCACCTCGACCGGCTCGGCGTGCCTCTCGGCCCGCCCCGCTGCATGCCGTCCCGCGTCCGGCGCGGCGACCTGGCCCGGCACCGGCGACCATCCGGCCCGCGGCGCCCGGTCCGAGGACGCCCAGTCCCCGGACGGGCCTCCGCCGCAACCCGCGAGCGCGACGGCGCCGAGCAGCGCGAGGGCGGCCCGGCGTTCACGCATCGCGGCGGCGCCGGACCGCCGCGGCCGCGCCGATCCCCGCCGTCCCGGCGAGGACGGCCAGCGCGGCGGGCCCGGACCACGACGCGCGGTGCCCGGGGGCCGCACCGGCGAGCCCCCCGAGACCGGTGTCCACGCCGCCGCGCGGCGTCCCCGGGCTGCCGCTCGAATCCCGCAGGTCGAGCAGCCGCAGGCCCTTCGGGCCGTCCAGGACGATGACGGTGTGCACGGTCCCGGCCCTCATCGCCAGCGTGGTCGAGGCCCGAGCCCCGCCCCGGCCGGTCACGCGGACGGACGTGCTCCCGGCCGGAAGCACCCGGTACGGGGTGGTGGACGCGAGACGGAGCCCCTTGGCCAGCGACCGGCCGGACGCGGTCACGCCGACCTCGGGCTGCTTGAGCGACGCCGCGATGACCCGGAGCCCGGCACGTCCGGCGGGCAGGTCGGCCGAATCGTCCAGCACGTCCAGCTTGATGCCCTTGTAGGGGCCCAGGCCCGCGACGGTGTAGGCCGCCCCGCCCCGGACCCGCACATGCGCCGACAGCACGGGCTTGGTCGAGGCGGCGGCGTCCGCCGGGCGCATCGCGACCGTGTACGCGCCGCTGCCGAGCCGCTGGTACGGCGACAGCACCCCGTAGCCGACGTGCCTCAGCACCAGCCGGGGCGTCTTCTTCCCCGCCGAGTACAGGTAGACGTCCACGGCGGGGGTGTCGGGGGACAGGTGCGCCAGCCGCACGTACCCGTCGCCGGGGGCCGCGTGACCGGGCGTCCCGGCCAGCGCGACGACGGCTCCGCCGGTGGCCGCGATCGTGCACGTTCGTCTGACGAGGCCGCTGCTTCGCATGGCCGTCCTCCAGGGCGCGGGGGGCTCTGCTGGAAGGTTCCGTGATTGAGTTCTGTGTAGACCCGGCAATAGCAGCGCACTTCGGGCGCGAACGTCAATGCGCCATCTCCCGGGGCGAGAACATCGGCCGGTTCCGGCCTGTGGACGGGAGAGTGATGATTTTCCGCCCCCCGGCGCTGGACCATATGAAGCCGGTCCGCCGCCCGCGGGCGGGCTGGACGGTGCCGCGACGCCGGGGCGGACGCCGCGGCACCGTCCGTAGTATCTATTGCAGTGCCCTTGGCGTCAGGCGCTAGCGCGCCTTCCTTCGGCGGGCACTGCGGCGATCGCTGCATCGCTTCGTCTCGCCTGGCGGCTCGCTTCGCGATCAGGTTCTCGCTTCGCTCGAACCTGGCTTCGCACGCGATCGCAACGTCCCGGTCGTCGACCGCTGGGGGTTCGTACATTCTTCCCGGTGCGGTGCGGTGCGGTGCGGTGCGGTGCGGTGCTGACCGCTGTGTCTAATGCAGCGATCCGCGCGCGCCCGCCGGAGGCTAGCGCGCCAGCGCCTGGCGCCAAGGGCACTGCAACACGCACGACCACAACGCATTGAGCCCCAGCGCCGACAACCTCAGCGTTGCGATCGCGTGCGAAGCCAGTTGCGAGCTTGCGAGCAACTGATCGCGCAGCGAGCCCCTGGGCGAGTCGAAGCGATGCAGCGATCGCCGCAGCGCCCGCCGAAGGAAGGCGCTCTGGCGCCTGACGCCAAGGGCACTGCAATAGGCACAGCGATCGTCGCGTTGCCCGTTGAAGGAGGGCGTCCAACGCCCGACGCCGAGGGCAACGCAATAAACACTGTCGGACGCCCTCCTCCAGCACCAGGTGGCGGACGGTGCGCCCGAGGAACTCCCGGTCGGTGCGCGCCCTCGCCTGGATGGCTCCAATCTTGATCAGCGATCCCGCCCGGCCTGCGGCTTTGCCCATTTTGGTGGTGGTTTGTGGCGTTGGTCGTCTTGATTGATCGTGGGAAGGATGACCGTGGGGGTGGGTGATATGGCGGAGGCGGGGGAGACGGCGTGACCTGCCGTGACGCGCGGGCCGGTAGGCGCTGATGGCGTGGAGCGTCGGGTTCAGCCTGCTTGCGGCGTTCCTGTTCGCCGCGGCCGCCGCGCTCCAGCACCGGGCCGCGCGGCGGGCGGTGGGCTGCGCGACCGGGCCCGTGGAGTCGGCCGGGCTGATCCGGCGGCTGCTGCGCGATCCGGTGTGGCTGACCGGGTGGGCGGTGAACCTCGCCGGGTTCATGACCCAGGCCGTGGCCCTCCACCTGGGCTCGACGGGCCTCGTCCAGCCCCTGCTGGTCAGCCAGCTCGTCTTCACCATCCTGCTCGGGACGGTCGGCACCGGGCGCCGGCCCGCCCGCGACGACCTGCTCGGCGGGACGGCGGTGTCGGCGGGCCTCGCGTTGCTGTTCACCGTGCCGGGGGCCGTCCCGCCCGAGGGCGAGCCGTCCCGGCCGCGGCTGTTCCTCGCCGCCCTGCTCGCCGCGCCGCTCATCGCCGTCCTGGCCAGGGGCGCGACGCTGCGGACCGGCACCGTGCGGGCGGTGCTGCTCGGCGCGTGCGCCGGGCTGATGTTCGCGGGCAGCGCCGTGCTCATCAAGCTCACCACCGCCGACCTCGTCCACCGCGGCGTCGCCGCCACCGCCGTCGACTGGCCCGGTTACGCGCTCGCGGGCACCACGCTCCTCGGCCTGCTGCTGGAGCAGAAGGCGTTCGCCGCCGGGTCGCTGCCCGCCGCGATGACCGCGATGACGATGACCAACCCCGTCGCGTCCTACCTGCTGGCCGTCCTGGCCTTCCACACCCACCCGCCCCGGACCGCGTCCGCGTTCGCCGCCGTCTCGGTCAGCGCCGTGCTCATCACCGCCGGGGTCGCCGCGCTCTCGCGCTCCCCGGCCGCCGCCGCCCGCAGCGGCACGCCCCGCCGGTAGCCGCGCAGCCGCCGCCCGGCCGGGGCGCTGAGATCAAGGAATGTCGTACCCACCAGGCAAGATGAGGGCATGACCGAGACACCGGGCCGTACCGAGATCGGCGATCAGGCCGCCTACGCCGCCGCCGTGCAGACCGCCGTGGCCGCCTCCGCCGCCTACTACGGCGAGGGCGACTCATCGTTGGACGACGATGTCTTCGACCGCCTGGTGCGCGGTATCGCCGCCTACGAGGAGGAGCATCCCGAGCACGTCCTGCCCGACTCCCCGACGGGCAAGGTCGCCGGGGGAGCGGTCATCGGCGACGTGCCCCACACCGTCCCGATGCTGAGCCTGGACAACGTGTTCTCCGCCGAGGGGCTGGAGGCGTGGGTCGCCGGGCTGGTCCGCCGCCTCGGCCGCGAGATCGCGACCTGGAGCGTGGAGCCGAAGCTGGACGGGCTGGCGATCTCGGCGCGGTACTCCGGCGGCCGGCTGGTGCAGTTGGTGACGCGGGGCGACGGCGCCGCGGGCGAGGACGTCTCGCACGGCGCCGGCATGATCGTCGGGCTGCCGTCCCGGCTCGCCGAGCCGGTGACGGTGGAGCTGCGCGGCGAGGTGCTGATGACCCGCGCGCAGTTCGAGGACGCCAACACCGCCCGGACGGGCGCCGGAGCGCCGGCGTTCGCCAACCCGCGCAGCGCCGCGGCCGGGTCGCTGCGCGCCAAGGACCGTGCCTACCAGGTGGAGATGACCTTCTTCGCCTACGGGGCGCTGCCGCTTGAGGGGACCGATGAGGCGCTGGCCGCCCGGCTCAGGGAGCTTCCGCACAGCGGGATCATGGACCTGGTCGCGGCCCTGGGCGCGCACACCACGGCCGCGACCCCGGTGCCCGCGATCACGGCGAGCACCGTCGAGGAGCTGACCGGGCGGGTGGCGGAGATCGCGGCGCTGCGGGCCGGGCTGGACTTCGGCATCGACGGCATCGTGATCAAGGCCGACGCGGCGGCCGACCAGGCCGAGGCCGGGCTGTCCTCCCGCGCGCCCCGGTGGGCGATCGCCTACAAGCTCCCGGCGGTGGAGAAGATCACCCGGCTGGTCGGGGTGGAGTGGAACGTGGGCCGTACCGGGATCATCGCGCCCCGCGCGGTGCTGGAGCCGGTCGAGGTCGAGGGCTCGATCGTGACGTATGCGACGCTGCACAACGCCGCCGATATCGCCCGGCGCGGCCTGATGCTGGGCGACCACGTCACCGTTTACAAGGCGGGCGATGTGATCCCGCGTGTGGAGGCCCCGGTGGCGCACCTGCGCACCGGCCAGGAGCAGCCGATCCAGGCGCCGTCGGCGTGCCCCCGCTGCGGCGAGGAGATCGACGCCACGCAGCAGCGGTGGCGGTGCGTTAGGGGCCGCTCGTGCCACGCCGTGGCGTCGGTCCGCTACGCGGTCGGGCGCGACCAGCTCGACATCGAGGGCCTCGGCGAGAAGATCATCGACCAGCTGGTGGACGCCGGGCTGATCGCCGACTTCGCCGACCTGTTCGTCCTGACCCGCGACCAGCTCCTGGACCTGGAGCGGATGGGCGAGACCAGTACCGCCAACCTGCTCGCCGCGATCGAGGGCGCCAAGGCCAAGCCGCTGAACAAGGTGTTCTGCGCGCTCGGCGTGCGCGGCACCGGCCGTTCCATGTCGCGGCGCATCGCCCGCCACTTCGCCGCGATGGACCAGATCCGCGCCGCCGACGCCGAGGCGTTCCAGCAGGTCGACGGCGTCGGGCCGGAGCGGGCCCAGGCGCTGGTGGCCGAGATCGCCGAGCTGGCGCCGCTGATCGACAAGCTGTCGGCCGCCGGGGTGAACATGACCGAGCCCGGCGCCACGCCCCCGCCCGCACCCGGCGAGGAGCCCGCGGAGGAGGCCGGGGAGGCGCTGCCGCTGGCCGGGCTGTCGGTGGTCGCCACCGGCGCCATGTCCGGCCCGCTGGACGGCCTGTCCCGCAACGAGGTGAACGAGCTCATCGAACGCGCCGGAGGCCGCGCCTCGTCCTCGGTGTCGGCCAAGACCTCGCTGCTCGTCGCCGGAGACAAGGCGGGCTCCAAGCGGGCCAAGGCCGAAAAGCTCGACATCGAGATCATCACCCCCGAGGAATTCGCCACCCGCGTAGCCGCCTACCTGTGACGCCGTCGCCGTCGCCGAAAATCCTTGACGGCGTGCACCGTCCCGGCCCCTCCGGTTAGGTGAACCAGCTTCACGCTAAGCAAGTGTGTGATCGCTGTCACCACCGCCGGATTCCGGGGTACTCGCGAGTATCTGAGTATTTGTACGGATTTGTCCGGCGGCCTCGCCGCGACATCCTCCCGGTATGCGTATCACGTGTCCGGGATGCCGGACTCCGCTGCCCGCGCCGCGCCCCGCGTCCTGCCCGGTGTGCGAGCTGTCCCTGACGGGTCCCGCGGCGGCGGAGCTGTGGGTGCTGGACGGCGAGCTCCTCCGGCTGGGCAGGCGCCGCCGCCATCTCGTGGCGGCCCTGTACGCGGCGCCCCCGGCCGCCGGGTGGTCGCGGCGCGCGGAGGCCGGGCAGGCGCGGCCGACGTCTCCGGCCGGGGCGCCCGGGGCCGTCCCGGCCGGGGACGCGTCGCGGTTCGTCGTGCGCAACACGCTGCTCGGCGTGGGTGGGGCGCTGCTCGGGATCGCCGCGATCGTGTTCACCGCCCTCAGTTGGAGCACGCTGGGGGCCGTCCCGCGCGAGCTGATCCTGCTCGCGCTGACGGCGGTCGCGCTGGGCGCCGCGTGGGGGCTGGCCAGGCGCGGCCTCGCCGCCACCGCCGAGACGCTCGGGTTCATCGGGCTGCTGCTCATCGGCCTCCAGTGCTACGCGGCGCACGCCAACGACCTCTTCGGGTCGGGCGGCGTCGACGGCCTCTGGTACGCGGCCGGCTCGTCCCTCGCCGTCACCGCCCTGTGGGCGGCCTACGGGTGGGCCGCCTCGCTGCGGCTGCCGGCGCCGACGGCGGTCGTCCTCGGCCGGCTGCCGCTGCCTCTCGCCGTCCTCGCGGCGGACGCCGGGCCCATGTGGATGGCCCTGGCCTTGATCGTGCTCTCGCTCGCCGACCTGTTCGTCCGGCGCGTCGAGTGGATCGCGACGGTCACGGGCCTCGTGGCGGGCGGGGCCGGTCTGCTGCTCGCGCTCGCGCTGACGGGCGACTCCGTCCCGGTGGACCTCGACGGCGCCGGGGTCCTGCTGGTGGCAGCCTCGGTCGCACTGGCCTGGGCCGCTCGGGTGCACCGGGTCATCGCCGTGGCCGCCGGGCTGGCCGCCTCGGTCGCGGTCGGCGCCGTCCTGCCGCTGCCCCTGGAGTGGGCGGCGGCGGGGTTCGCCCTGTGCGCGGTCGCCGTCGCGGCCGCCGCGCGGCTGCTGCCCCGGGCGTTGCTCCGCGCCGCCGTCGCGGGCGCCGGGGTGACCTTCGCCGCGTCCACCGTGTGGATCCTTCCCGGGACGGTCGTGGCGCTGCTGACCCCCGCCCACTACCTGGACATGCGCTGGGCGGGTGTGGGCGAGCCGGATCTGGCGGACTGGGTGCTGCCCGCCGCGCCCCTGGTGCTCGCCCTGCTGACGGCCGTCCTCGTCGCCGAGCGCATGCGCGCCGCCGCCCCGCCCGCGGCCCTCCTCGCCGTCCTCACCGCCGTCGTCGCCGCCGACCTGCCTTACGCGACCGCGCTCGCGCTCGTGGTGATCACCGCCGCCGGGCTCGCCGCGTGGGCGGTCCTGGACCCCGCCGCCCGCGTCGCCGCCGGGATCACCGCCGTGGCCGCCGGGCTGTGGGCGGCGGCCGACTCCCTGGCCACCCAGCCCGCCACCCTCGCCGTCCTCGGCGCGCTGACGGTCATCGCCGCCGTCACCGCGCTCGCCTCCGCCGTCCTGCGCGACGCGGCCGCGGCCGTCGCGGCGCTCGCCCTCGGCGGGTTCGCCGCGGCGCTCGGCCTCAGCGCCGGGCTGCCCGCCCACCAGGCCGCGTTCGCCGTGCTCGCCGCGTCCGCCTGCGCCCTGGCGGCCGCGTGGGCCGTCCGCGGCGAGGCCGCCGAGATCGCTTCCTGGACGACCGCCGCCGCGGGCATCGGGATGACCGCCGGGCACGGCCCCCATTTCAGCCTCGCCCTCGCCGTGACGGGAGTGCTCGCCTCCGCGCTCTCGCTGCGGGCCGACCGGCGGCCCGCGGCGGGCTGGGCGGCCTCGGTGCTGCTCGCCGCCGCCTGGTGGGTCAGGCTCGGCGCGTCCGAGATCACCGTCCCCGAGGTCTACACCCTTCCGGTCTCGGCGGCGCTGCTGGCGTTCGGCGTGGTCCGGCACGTCCGCGGCGCGACGTCGTCCTCCTGGGTGCTGTACGGGCCGGCGCTGGCGTCGACGCTCGTCCCGAGCCTGGTGGCGGCCTGGGGCGACGCGACCGGCCCGCGCCCCCTGGTCCTGGCCGTGGCCGCCCTCGCGGTCACCCTCGCCGGTGCCCGCACCCGCCTCCAGGCCCCGCTGCTGCTCGGCGGCGCTGTCCTCGTCCTGGACGCCGCCCGCCGCCTCGCCCCCTTCGCCGCCGACGCGCTCGCCGGGCTGCCGGGCTGGATCCCGATCGCCGTCCTCGGCCTGGCCGTCCTGCTGACGGGCGCGACCTACGAGCAGCGCCTGCGCGACCTGCGCCGCCTGCGCG
>NZ_SMKU01000174.1 GCF_004349215.1 Actinomadura rubrisoli
CCGACGGCGGCTACGACGGCGCCGGAATCGGGATTCTCACCCCGATCAAGAACCCCTCCGACGGCCAGCTCCTCAGCATCGACAACCGCACCCACAACTGCCTTCTACGCGGGCTGCGCAGCCTGGGCGAACGAGGATTCGCCCTGCTCAAAGGCCGCTGGCGCACCCTGCGGCACATCACCGTCAGCCCCAGCAGAATCGGCGACATCACCCGCGCCGCGCTCGTCCTCACCCACTTCGAACACGACCACCTCCAAAGAACCCAGTGAGATCACTTCAATGGGCGACACTGTTCCATGGCCTTGAACTAGTCGACCCACCCGGCCTGGCCGACCCAGCCAACTGGAACGCCGAACACCCCGTACCCGAATGCGGACTCCGCACCCTCGCCGGCCTAGCGCGTAAGCCGTGACACTACCGGGATGGAAAGAGCGGCGGTAGAACGCACCCTGGCCGTCCCGACCTAGATCGGACAGCAGCTCAATTATCTCCAGGGCGAAGCAAAACGATCCTCGGTTGAGTTGGCCGGCAGACAGAGTCCCGTCCGAAAACGGTGACGCCCGTTGAAGAGGGGACGCGCAGCTACTCGCCGGTCTCCTGGTCGGTCATGCCGTTCATATAGGAGCGGACGGCGATGCGCTGCCCCAGTGCGGCCATGACGCCGAACTTGATCTTGCGGCGCAGGGAGGCTGCCGATGAAGGCACCAGTGGAAATTCTCAAGGGCCTCGTCGCGGTAGCGACGCTCCTGATCGCGGCGATCGCCGTTCCCGGCACTGCACACGCGGATGACATCGTTCCTCGGGCATTCGTAAGCTATCCGAGCAGCCACACGTGCCCGGCTGGGTATATGTGCCTCTACAGCTTGACGGGACAGAGAGGGACGGTGGTTACGTGGCCCGAGGGCCATTGGACCAGCGATTTGGGGCGCATCACTTGCTCAAGTTACTGCGTCGGCGTTCCACGCGGCCTCGCGGTAGGTCTCATCGCCCGGCATACGCGGTTACGCCAGCTGATGCGGTCCCCGTCGACCACGGCGAATGCCCACACCCGGACACGTAGTCGGGTGTCGGCGTCATCCTCATACAGCAGGTACCCGAAATACTTCGGACGGCGCGCCCCGCCTTCCGCCTCAAGGGCTCCGAGCACCGGCCGGGGCGGACGCGGGCACGTCGGCCAGACCCGCAGCGCCGCCAGCGCCGCCGATGGCCGTGCTAACGGCCACGTAGATCTGGGTTTGGCGCATTTCAGGGGGATGTGCCACCGAGCGTTGTCCACCACAGCGGTGCAGGCGTCACCTGTAGCCCGCGGTCCTGGGCGTCTGAACAGCCGATGCGGCGACGGACCTCACATCTTCGTCACCGTTCGTTGCGGCCCCCATAGAGTGCGCCAGAACCAGGACTCATTGACCGTTAGCTGCGCGGCACTCTCCTACACCAGCGTCAACGTCATAGCGGTGACGCATCCACCAGCGAACATCTGCCGCGGGCGCGAATAGCATGTGGTCGATGTCCAGGTCGGACGCCTGGGTCCAGGTGGCGCCGTCGTAGGGGCTGCCCCAGGTGCCCGAGACGGCCGCGCCAGTTGGCGTCGGTCTGGACGTTCTCCCCGTCGCGCTTGAGGGCCGTCTCGCGAGTGTTGCAGGTCCCAGACTGGGTGATGAACTTCGTCCTGCTGTAGCCGTCCATGCTGCCCTCCGGCGCGATGGTGAGCGCGTCCAGATGCGTCCGGGCGCGGTGGGCGGTGGAGGAGGCCGCGGCGACCTGGGCTGCCCGGGGGCTCGAAGGCGATCGTGACGGTGGCCAGGCGGACACGACCCGGGGCATGGGGTCGCGGCGTCTAGGCGGTCGTGTCCACGATCTGGGGCCGTGTCATCTGGCCATCCAGCACCTCGATCTCGACCACGACCGAGAACGGAGTGCCGGGCGGCGGGCGGAGATCGGCCAGCTCGCCGACCCCGTCCCGGGTGACCATCCTGGCAGCGGCCAGACTGCCCAGCGTGCCGCACCCGGCCAGGACGATGACGCGCCGACCAGCGCGAAAGGGACTGGGCAGCAGACTGATGACGGCGAAGTCGCGCGTCGTCTTGGCGTGGACCACCTGCTGGGCGAACACCTGGCCGTCACATGCCCTGATCATGTCGGCCCGGTCCGGGTAGAGCCGGAATCTGTAGGGCAGCGCGACTTGACGGTCGAGATCTCGGTACAGCTCGTTCGCATTGGGGCCGCCGATGACGACCAGGTCGCTTGAGGCGTCCCGGCACCGGGAGAAGTTCTTGGCCCGGATCATCCGCACCGTGCGTACACCCAAGACCTTGCGCAGGTACTCGGACACCAGCATCGCGGCCATCGCATCACCCTCGTAGAGGGTCGGTAACGGGGTGTCGTGGCCTGGCCCATCGGGCTGGACGATCACGACCTCATCGGGTCTGCGCAGCCGCCACACGCGCCGGGCTGGGCCGATGGTCTGCCGCCGCTGGTAGAGGCCCTTGGCCGCAGTGCCGGACAGAAAAGCCAGCAGCGAGGACAGCAAGTTGATTACCAGTGCTGAAGTCATGGCCCCGTCTCTTCATCGGATGCACCATCCAGCCCCACCGATCGTCCATCCCTTCGAGCGGCTGCGGACGTCCACGGTTCCACCGCGGCCTCTCGAACACGCCACCAGCTTCCGGCCACGGCACCTGCGGGGCTCACCTGGACAGCACACCACGAAACACCCCGCCCTCCACTTCTAACGGTCGTCGCAACACCTCTGCCTCAGGGGTGCGATGGACTTCAAGATTCGGGACCGCAGTTGCGTCCAAAGACCGAGGCCGGCTGGTGGGTGATCGCCCTGCCGGGCCATCTGGTCGAGCTGTGTCGCCGCCGCTTGGCAATGGCGAGGCCGCACGGGGACCGGAAGATCACGGTCATCACGGCTGATGGCGAGGAGGAGCAGCGCACTGCCGGCGATGTCACTCTGCTGTTCCCGGCCTGTTGTCGAGGCGTGGCGTGGGTCGAGGTCGCGGGAGGGTGAACACCTCGCGGGCATGAAAAAGCCGTGCACGCGGAGCGTGCACGGCTGGAGCCTGGCCACTCACCCCGAACCGGGGCCACAACGCGAGCGGAGAGGGAGTGGGGGCAGAGTCTGCGCCACGGGGTTCTGGGGGTCGTCCCCCAGGAAGCATCGCGGGCCAGGGCGAAGGCGCGCGAAGCTCGCCGAGCGCCATGGCCCGCCTCGGCGCAGTGCGCGCTGGCGCGCGAGCACCTCGGGGGTCTGGGGGTCGTCCCCCAGGGAAGCATCGCGGCTCGTGGCGAAGGTGGCCGTTAGGCCACCGAGCGCCACGAGTCGGCCCGGCGCAGTGCGCGCTGGCGCGCGAGCACCTCGGGGGTCTGGGGGTCGCCCCCCAGGAAAGCATTGCGGGCCAGGGCGAAGGTGAGCGAAGCTCACCGAGCGCCATGGCCCGCCTCGTGGAGGTGGCGGGAATCGAACCCGCGTCCTTCGGTAATGGGTCAGGGCTTCTCCGGGTGCAGCCTGCTAGTCGTTTTCTCAGCCCCGGCGCTCACGCAGGCGTGTCGCCGACGGGCTCAGTCGCTGTTTGGTTTCCCTACAGGTCCCGCGACCGGGCTTGCAGGTGGAGTCTCCTTACGATGCCAGACCCCGGGTCGGAGACGCTCCCGGGCTGACAGAGTCGCTACTCGCCTCAGGCGGCGAGAGCGAACTCGGACTGCTTCTTGTTGGCAGTTATGGTTTGCTGTCACAGGATTAACGAGGTCACGACAGCAACCCTCGACCCGCTTCCCCTGGCTCGATCGACCGAAGTCGAAGCCGGTCACCCCCATGTTGAGTTGTCAAAGCGGCTGTCCGGGGACGTCCGCACGTTGACGTTACAAGGATAACGCCTCGGCGGGCAACGTCATTCCCGACAGAGTGAAACCCCGGTGGGCGCGAGGTGGTCGCGCCCACCGGGGTCGACCGGCAGGGTCGGGCCGGTCCGGACGGCAGAGCCTCCCCCGAGACGAGGCTCTGGTCTCATCACTGCGACTGGGTCCGCAACCCCCCAGAGCGGAGTCCAGTCACCTGTGAAGACGCCGGGAGCGGGCCCGGTGGTTGCGTCCGGGGGTGTAAAGGGTTGGCCAAGCCGGTCAGCGGCCGCCGGTTCTGGCGGGGGCCGGGGCGCGCAGGAACTTGGCGGCGATGCGGGCGGCGGACACGCGGTCCTCGATGGCGATGGCGAAGGCGAGGTCGCCCTTGGAGCCGACGAACCAGGAGATCGTCTTGGTCTGGCCGCCGCTGGTGTAGGTGGGGAGGGCGGCGACGCCGACGACGTCGCCGGAGATGCGGGCGGGCTGGGCGAAGCCGGTGGCGGCCGCGCGGTTCAGGAGCTTCTTGAGGCTGGAGATGGACTCCGGCTGGAGGTTTTGTGCGGGCGGCACTTCGGCGGCGTTGGTGACGCCCTTGAGGACGTAGGGGGCCTTCCAGGTGCCGACCTGGGCGGCGGCGGCCACCAGTGCCATGCCGAGGGGGCTCATTTGGACCTTGCCCTGCCCGGCCATCAGGGCGGCCTTCTCGCCGTCGTTGGCGGGGGTCGGCACCGAGCCGGTGAAGGCGGGGACGGACAGGCCCCAGTTCTTGCCGACGCCGAGCCGTCCCGCCTCGGCGATCAGGGTCTGGGCGTCGAGCTTGCCGCCGAGCTGGGCGAGGGTCGTGGCGCAGCCCGCGGCGAAGTGGTTGCCGAAGCCGCCGCCCGGACGGGCCTTGTTGGTGAACGTCTGGCCGCCGATGGTGACCTTGCCGGGGCAGGTGGTCGGCGTGGATTGGTTCATCCCGGCGTGGGAGAACAGGGCCTCGGCGGAGACGATCCCGAACGTCATGCCGGGCGGGTAGCGGCCCTCGAACGCGAGGTTCCGGCCGCTGGTGCCCCGGTTGGCGACGGCGAGGACCTCGCCGGTGCTCGGACGCAGCGCGACCATGGACGCGGGGGCGCTCAGGCCGGAGAGGGCGGCGTCGGCCCTGTGCTGCCAGCTCGGGTCGAGGGTGGTGCGGACCTCCTGCGGTGCCTGGCCCTCCCAGGAGCGCAGCTCCTGGGTGTTCGTCCCGGCCGGGTCCTGCACGACCACGCGGACGGTCGGGGTGCCGGCGAGGCGCCGCTGCTGGAGCCGCTGGACGCCGCTGACGCCGATGGTGTCGCCGGGCTGGTACGGGGCGCCGACCTGCTGAAGGCGGTCGGCGGTCGCCGGACCGAGGCTGCCGATCAGCTCGGGCGCGTACGCGGGCGCGATCGGGACGTGGATACCGTTCAGGCGGATCCCGTCGATATGGCTGAGCTGCTGGATCAGCGCGGCGTGCGTGGAGTACTGAAGGGTCAGCAGCGGCAGGAACCGCTGCGGCGGAGCGGAGCGGACCCGGCCGAGCAGCCGCTCGGCGTCCAGCCGGCGGCCACCGTCGATCTTGGTCTGCTTGGCGAGCTCGTCCAGGGTGCGCTGCTGGTCGGCGAGCCGCCCCGGGATCACGCCGATCTCGTAGGCGCCGACCTTCTGGAGCATGGAGCGGCCCTGCCCGTCCTTGATCGGGGCGCGTTTCGGCACCTCGGTCAGCACCGCGAGCCGCTGGCCGGGCTTCAGCAGGGGGTTGATGATGGAGGGGTCCCAGACGACCTTCCACTTGCCGCCGACGCGCCGCAGATGCATCCGGCCCTTATAGGTCCAGGGCTGGCCGTTCTCGCCGAGGTCGACCTTCACCGAGAAGTGCGCGTCGGCCTCGTCGTCGTTCTTCTCGATGGCCTTGAACTTGCTGTCCTGGCCGGGGACGCCGAGGGCGAGCCGCAGCGACGCGGCGTCGAGTTGCGCGCGGACCTGGCCGAGGGCGTCGGTGACCTTGTCGCGGTCGGCGCCGATGGTCTTCTTCGCGGCCGCGGGGTAGTTGCCGACCTGCCAGGCGATCAGGAAGTCGCGGACGGCGGGCATCGCGGACGGCTCGGCCCAGCATCCGGTCGTCAGGGACGCGACGAGGGCGCCGCAGGCCGACATCGAGATCACCCGGCGGCGTACCCGCCTCCGCCCTTGGCTGGTCATCGATACCCTTCACCGTCTCCTGAACCGGGCGGACGCCGCCTTCTGCATCTCCCGGTCCGCTTCCCGCTTGGCGATGGCCTGGCGCTTGTCGTAGGACTTCTTACCACGGGCCAGGCCGATCTCGACCTTGGCCTTGCCGTCCTTGAAGTACAGCGCGAGCGGGATCAGCGTCCAGCCGGGTTCCGAGGACTTGGCGATGATCTTCTCGATCTCCCGCCGGTGCAGCAGCAGCTTGCGGCGCCTTCGGGGGGCGTGGTTGGTCCAGGTGCCCTGCGTGTACTCGGGGATGTGGACGTGCTCCAGCCACACCTCGCCGTCCATCACATGGGCGTACCCGTCGGCGAGCGAGGCGCGGCCGGCGCGCAGCGCCTTCACCTCGGTGCCCATGAGCACCATGCCCGCTTCCCAGGTGTCGTCGATGTGGTAGTCGTAGCGGGCCCGCTTGTTCTGGGCGATGAGCTTGCGCCCTGTGTCGCGTGACACGTGATCAGCCTCGGTCCTTGTCCGGCGTCGGTTCCTGCGCCCGCGCCCTTCCCGTCCGTACGCGATCTTACGATCACCGCGCGGGTGAGGGGGAACCGCTTTGTGGGACGGTCGCGTTCCGCGGTCGGTTCCGTCGCGCGGCCGCCCTGTCCGGACCCGGCCGTCCGGGCCGCGCGACGCGGCCCGGCGGCCCGGCGAGGGCCCGGATCAGATTTTCAGGTATCTGCGCAGGGTGAGGAACGAGGAGAGGGCGCACAGCAGCACGCCGAAGCAGATCGAGACGATGATGACGTACACCACCGTGCTCCAGCCGAGCTGGCTGACGAGCTGGACCTGCCCCGCGAGCCGGTCGATGAGGAACATCTTGCTGAGCACCAGCAGGACCGAGGCGAACACGCCGCCGATCAGGCCCGCGATCGCGCCCTCCAGGATGAAGGGCATCTGGATATAGGTGTTGGACGCGCCGACCAGCCGCATGATGCCGGTCTCCCGGCGCCGGTTGAACGCCGACAGCCGGACGGTGTTGCCGACCAGCAGCACCGCGGCGACCACCTGGATCATGGCGATCAGCAGCGCGGCGAACTGGAGGCCGTTGAGGATCCGGAAGAACTTCTTCAGGATCTCCTGCTCGTTGATCACCGTGTCGACGCCCGGCTGGCCGAGCATCGCCTGGGCGACGGCCTTGTACTCCTCCGGCTTCTTCAGCTTCACCCGGAACGAGTCGGGGATGTCGCCCTCGCGGGTGCTCTCCACGAACCCGGGCGAGCCGGCGAAGCGGTCCTTGAACCGCGTGTACGCCTGCTGCTTGTTCTCGTACTGGACGTCCGAGACCTGGGACATCTTCTTCAGCTGGTCCTGGAGCGTCTTCCGCTGCGTGTCGTTGACGTCCTGCTTCTGGCAGCTCGGGTTGGAGCTCGTCTTGGCGCACAGGAAGATCGAGACCTCGATCTTGTCGTACCAGTAGCTCTTGGACGAGTCCACCTGGCTCCGCAGGAGCAGGCCGGTGCCGAAGAGTGCCATGGCGATGGCGACGGTGATGACGAGGGAGATCGTCATCGTCATGTTCCTGCGGAGACCGATCCAGATCTCCTGGAGAACGAACTGTGCGCGCATGCCTCGCTGTCCTTGATCGCCTGTGTCCCGCCGAAGCGTGGGCGCCGCGGGAATCGCGGGCCCGTTGCGGGCGTTTCGTACGTCTGGGTGTCGTACGCCCCGGCAAGAGTCGATGGTTCAGATGGAATCGCTGTGGAAGGTGCCCGGCCCGGGCCGGTCAGTAGGCCTGGCCGTACACGCCGCGCGACTGGTCGCGGACGACGCGTCCGTCCTCCAGCTCGACGACGCGCTTGCGGAACGCGTCCACGATCGCGGCGTCGTGGGTGGCCATCACAACGGTGGTGCCGGTCCGGTTGATGCGGTCCAGCACCTTCATGATGCCGATCGAGGTGGCGGGGTCGATGTTCCCCGTGGGCTCGTCCGCGAGCAGGATCATCGGCCGGTTGACGAACGCCCGCGCGATGGCGACGCGCTGCTGCTCGCCGCCGGACAGCTCGTCCGGCATCCGGTGGGCCTTGCCCTCCAGGCCGACCAGGTCGATGACCTCGGGGACGACCTTGCCGATGAAGCGCCGCGGCTTGCCGATCACCTCAAGGGCGAAAGCGACGTTCTCGAAGACGTTCTTGTTGGGGAGCAGCCGGAAGTCCTGGAAGACGCAGCCGATCCTGCGGCGCAGATGCGGCACCTTCCAGTTGCTCAGCCTGCTCAGGTCCTTGCCCGCCACGTGCACGTGACCCTGGGAAGGACGCTCCTCTTTGAGGACGAGGCGCAGGAAGGTCGACTTACCGGAGCCCGAGGGCCCCACCAGGAACAGGAACTCGCCCTTCTCGATGGCGACGTTCACATGCTGCAGGGCGGGCCGGTTCTGGCTCGGGTAGACCTTGGTGACGTTGTCGAAATGGATCACGGCTGCATCACGGCGGTTCAGTCTAGGGGTTGGGGAGCGGCCCGAGCCGGGACCACGGACGGATCCGTCGTCTCCTGCCTGCGCCGCCGGGCTTCATGGTCCGGCGGACCGTGGAGCCTCCGAGCAGTGTAGAGGGGACAGTCAACTACCTCGTCCCGCTTCGCGAGGGTGGAACGACCGGGACCCGCCGCCTCGAACGGCGTGTCGTGCGCGGACAGGGCGACGGCGCGGTCGGCGTCGGACGCGGGGACGCGCCCCGGCCCGCCGTGCCGTCCGATCAGTGCCATGCAACCGTCTCCCGACGTCCGGCCGTTTCATGCCGTCAAGCTCCCGGACTTGCGGGAACGACCATACAGTCCGGCTACGCTGGATGATGGCGAAAGATACCTAATAGGTCGTCGATCGACGTTCTCACACCGCACGGACCCACGTGCCGTTCTCGGAGATTGGGACCCACGACATGAGCTGCGAACATCTGATCTGCGCTCGATGCTCGAACCCGGTGGTCGAGGGACGCTGCGCCACCTGCCGGGCCGCCCGCTCGGAGATGCACCGGCACGGCCCCTCGATACCGCCCGCGCTCGTCCTCGCGGGGCTGGTCGCGCTGCTGTTCGTCGCGCTGGTCCTCCAGCGCGTCTACTAGGACGCCCTGAGCAGGGCGTCCTGCGCCCTAGGACTTCTTGATCGGCGGGGTGGCGGCCTTGGAGACGGCCCCGTCGTCGGCGACCAGGGCGGCCCTGGGCTGCGGCCTCCCCTTCCGCGCCCGCGGCGGGTCGTACGCCGCGAAGTGCAGTGTCGCCGTCGTGTCGACCTCGTTCCCCTCGACCGTCCCGTCGAGCAGGTGCTCGGCCTCCGGCGGGATCTCCGGCTTGGGCGTCCCCGGGTCCTTCGCGATGAGCGCGGAGTTGCGGAACAGGGCGTAGAGCACCAGGCCGCCACCGCGGTCGGTGCGCAGCGCGAAGGCCGGGTAGGGCGTGGCCGTGTAGACGATCTGGAGGGTGAGGTCCTTCTCCTTGGCCGTCTTCTTGGCGCGCTTGCCCTGCTGGTAGTACCCGGTGGTGGCGGGGCCGGGCCGCATCACCTTCGCGGCGACGCTGCCGCCGCCCTCGGCCGCGATGGTCGCGTGGATGCCCCCGACGTCGCGAGGGGGGATCAGCACCGAGGCGTCGCCGGTGTCGAGCGACGTCGCGTACCCCTCCGGGTCGATCAGGACCTTCGGCTCCTTGGCCTTGGGCGCCAGGAGGGTCGCCAGCGTGAGCCGCCAGCGGTCGGACGGGCCGCGCAGCATGAACGCCATCAGCGCGGTGCGGCCGCTCTTGGCGTCGCCTTGGACCGTGCGGTGCACCGAGGCCACGAACCACTGGGGGTAGACCTCGGGCTTGAGCCTCGGGACGTACAGCCTCGGCTTGCCGTAGGCGAAGCGCCGCACCGGGTCGCCGTCGAAGGCCGCCTTGCGGAACTCGGCCGCCGTGAGCTGGGACTGGCCGTCGGACGTCCAGGTCAGCGCGAGCCGCTCGTCCCCGGCGGCGCGGGCCACGTCCTCGTCGATGACGTAGGTGCCGAACGCCTTCTGCGCGACCTGCGGGGTCAGCGGGATCTTCGGCGGGGGCGACGGCTTGGGCATGCTGGTGGGCCGCGCGACCGGCTTCTCCTTCGCGCAGCCCGCGGCCGTGAGCGGCACCGCGAGCAGCGCGACGGCCGCGACCACCCGAGCGATCCTCTGCACAGCCCGTCCCCCGGCCTGAAAGCTCACCATGCCGATCGCGGACGATCGACCTCCTCGGCCCGTGATTCTGCCATCCGCCGGGCCGCGGCCGAACGCTCGGGCACTCCCGGGTCGGCGATAAGCTCGGGACGTGGCAGCCATCGAACCCGAAGAGCAGCTCAAGGAGCTCGGCTCGACCCTGACCGGCATCGAGCAGGTGCTGGACCTCGACGGCATGCGGCGCGACATCGCCGAGCTGCGCGAGCAGTCGGCCGATCCCGACCTGTGGAACGACCAGGAACGCGCGCAGACGGTGGGGCGCCGCCTGTCGTACCTGGAAAGCGAGCTGGGCAGGGTGGAGGGCCTGCGCCAGCGGCACGACGACATCGTCACCCTCTACGAGCTCGCCCAGGAGATGGACGACGCCGACACGCGCACGGAGGCCGACGAGGAGCTGGCGGCCCTGCACAAGGCCGTCCAGCAGCTTGAGGTGCGCACGCTCATGTCGGGCGAGTACGACGCGCGCGAGGCGCTGGTCACCATCAACGCGCAGGCCGGCGGCGTGGACGCGGCCGACTGGGCCGAGCAGCTCCAGCGGATGTACCTGCGCTGGGCCGAGCGGCACGGCTACCCGACGGAGGTCTACGACACGTCCTTCGCCGAAGAGGCCGGCATCAAGTCCACCACGTTCACGGTGAAGGCCCCCTACGCCTACGGGACGCTGCGCGGCGAGCACGGCACGCACCGGCTCGTCCGGATCTCCCCGTTCGACAACCAGGGCCGGCGGCAGACCTCGTTCGCGGGGCTCGACGTCGTGCCGGTGGTGGAGCAGAGCGACCACGTCGACATCGACGACAGCGAGCTGCGCATCGACGTGTACCGCTCGTCCGGGCCCGGCGGCCAGGGCGTCAACACCACCGACTCGGCGGTGCGGATCACCCACATCCCGTCCGGGATCGTCGTCTCCTGCCAGAACGAGCGCAGCCAGCTGCAGAACAAGGCCACGGCGATGAACGTGCTGCAGGCCAAGCTGCTGGAGCTCAAGCGGCAGCAGGAGGCCGACAAGATGTCCGCGCTGCGCGGCGAGGGCACGAGCAGCTGGGGCACGCAGATCCGCAACTACGTGCTGCACCCCTACCAGATCGTCAAGGACCTGCGTACCGGCGTCGAGGTGGGCAACCCGACCGCGGTGCTGGACGGCGACATCGACGAGTTCATCGAGGCCGAGATCCGCTGGATGCGCCAGCAAGAGACGGCCTGAAGGGCGCGCGTCTATTGCATTGCCCTCGGCGTCAGGCGCCAGGGCGCCTTCCTTCGGCGGGCATTGCGGCGATCGCTGTACTTATTGCATCGCCCTTGGCGTCGGGCCTTGGCGGCCCTCCTTCGGCGGGCACTGCGGCGATCGCTGCATCGCTCCGACTCGCCCAGAGGCTCGCTGCGCGATCAGGTTCTCGCTTCGCTCGAACCTGGCTTCGCACGCGATCGCAACGCTGAGGTCGTCGCACCCTGAGGCAACCACTACTTGCCTACTGCGGTGCCCTCAGCGCCAGGCGCCAGCACGCTTGTTTGTTGCATTGCCCTTGGCGTCAGGCTCAGCGGGCGGCGGTGAGCGACACCGATTCGCCCAGCACGCGCCCCATGCCTGATGCCGGGGCGTAGCCGATCGCGAGCCACTGCCAGCTCGCCTGGACGCTGCGGCCCGGCTCCATGTGGTTCTTGGCGAGAAAGTTGCGCAGCTCACCGGGGAGGGTCGGCCCGGTGCCGCCGCGGAGCGTCTGCACCTGGGTCAGCCCATACCAGACGAGTGAGCCGCCGTCCTTGGTGCGCAGCGCGTGGGACGGGCCAGGGCCGGGCGCGAACCGTCCGGGCGCGGCCGTCCAGTCGCCCTGGCGCCGGGTGCGCGCGGCGGCCGAGTACGCGTCCGGGACGAGACCGCGCTCGTCACCGGACGCGAGGTAGCTCGCGTGCCAGGCGGGCAGGCCCCGGTCGGGCGCGGGGATCGCGTATCCCTGCGGGTCGTAGGCCAGCTCGGGCGGGCGGCCCTTGAACGTGAGCCAGTGCGCGGCGCGCCAGCCGTCCTTGGCGGTCGTCTTCACGAACACTCCAAGGACCTGCCGGTCCTTGCCGTTGGAGCGTTCGAGGGCCGCGACCCCGAACCAGCGGGGGTAGCCGTTCTGGCGCGGCACGTACAGGACGGGGTTGAGCAGGGAGATCGTCGCCGATTCGGGGAGCCGCCCGTAGGTGCGGACGCGCGCGCTGACCGGGGCGGCCAGCCCGCCGATGACGGCCGCGCGCCAGAGCCGCTCGTCGCCGGAGGTGATGGCGCGGTTGTGCCGGTTCGTCCAGTCTCGGAGGATCTTGAGCGACTCGCCGGCGGTGACGGCCGGGGCGCCCGAGCCTTGGGGGCCGCTCGGAAGGCCGGTGCCGGTGGTCCCGGCGCCGGCGTCGTCCCCGGCGCAGGCCCCGGTGAGCGCGGACGCGGCGGCCAGGAGCGCGGCCAAGGCCACGCGGGGCGCACGGCGCACTTCCCACCTCGGGCGAACGGCGGACGGATATGTCGGGCTTATGCCGCGCCAGTGTAGAAGACGGGCAGGGAGGACGACCCGTCGGATGCCGGTGCGGGCCCACTGCAGCGGTCAGAAGAGCGGGAACGCCCCGGCACCCGACGGAGATCAGGAGCCGTGCGCGGAGACGGCCTTGCGGTACATGCCGGTGACGGTGGCGCGGCCCTTGGGTGGGACGACGGCCAGGTACTGCACGAGGACGGTGGAGTCCAGCCGGTTCTTCACGGCCTTGGCCGGGGCGAGCCCGACGAGGTCACCGCTCACAGCCAGCCTGCCCCGCTTGGACACGGAGTACGCCTCGTTCTGCTTCAGGACATACCAGACGAGCGCGCCCCCGCCCCTGGTCCGCAGCGCGTAGACGCCGTGGGGCGCGGCGGAGAACCGCGACGACAGCGTGATGCCCTGTTTGGCCAGGGTCTGCTCCCCCTGCCGCAGCGCGTCGAAGGTCTGCTTCGTCTTGGGCCCGTCGGCCAGGACGGACGTACCCGGGGCGCCCGGCCCGTCGGTGAGCAGCCGGGCGTGCGCGGCGGGGAGCCTGCCGGGCGCGACGGCGAGCCCCTTCGCGCCCGGGTCGACCGGCGTGGCGAAGCCGTCGTCGTCGAGCATCACCCGGCCCAGCGCCTCGTCGAGCGGGTAGGGGTCGGCCGTCAGCAGCCACGGCCCACCGGGCTTGGCCTGCGTGAACAGCAGGGCGTGCCGGAGCGTCTGCTTGCCCGTGCCGGTGGTGGCGTCGGCGGCGAACCAGCGCGGGTAGCCGTGCGTCCGCGGGATGTAGAACACCGGGCGCCCGAACCGCAGGGTGTCCGGCCACTGCCGGACGACGCGGCGGAGCTTGAAGGTCGCCGTGTCCATGGCGAGCTGCGGATCGGCCTCGACGCCCGGAAGCGCCCCGTGGTCGAGCCGCCGGCCCGCCTTGTCGGCCCGGGTGGTGAACGACGCCAGCACTCCCTGCGCCTGGGCCTTGGTCAGCGCGGGCGGGTCCGACCCCGCGGACGAGCTGTCACCGCAGCCCGCGGCCGCCGGGACCGCGGCGAGCGCGGCGACCAGCAGGCAGGGCGGCAGGAGCGAGGCGGTACGTGCGGGCATGGAGCCCCCCGGGTGGAGACGGCGGTCCGGTCCATGAGAAATCATCGCAGAGTGACCGTGTAGTCACTCTGCGAATGCCGAAACTCTCAGAAGATCCCGAAAGGGCACGTGCCGTCCGCCCCGCGAGCACAGGACGGACGGCACGCACGCACGCACGGACGGCACGCACGCACGGCACGACGGACGGCACGGCCAGGCGCCGACGGCGCGGCACGGCGCGGCACGGCGCGGCGCCGAGCGGAACGGAACGGCGGGGCGGGAGGGTTAAGCCTCGGTTGACGGCAGGGAACTGGCGGTGACTAGCGTGCGGATCGAGCCGAGGGCCACCGACAGGGTCGCCAGGTCGAAGCTGTCGCTCTCCCAGATCTCGCTGAGCGTCTGGCGGGCGCGCTTCACGGCGGTCTGGTTCTTCTCCGCCCAGCCGACCATGCGCTCCTCCGGCCGGCCGCCCGGCTCGCTCGTGACCAGGACGTCCCGGGTGAGCGCCGCGTGCGCCGCGTACAGGTCGTCGCGGAGCGCGGAGCGCGCCATGGAGCGCCACCGGTCGTCGCGGGGCAGCGCGATGATCCGCTCGCGCAGCTGGGACAGCTGCAGCCGGTCGGCCAGGTCGAAGTAGACCTCCGCGACCTCCTCCACGGGACGCCCGGTGTCATAGGCGATGCCCACCAGGTCGAACGTGGAGTAGGCGCTGACGAGCGTGGCGCACTTCTCGGCCAGTTCGTCCGGGACGCCGCGCTCGGCGAAGCCGTCCCGGCGCTGCTCGAACGCGGCCAGGTCGAGCCCGACCAGCAGCTTCGGCAGCTGCTCGCCCAGCGCGGCCGCGCCGCCGGCGAAGAAGTCGATCGTCTCGCGGATGTCGAACGGGGGCCGCCGGTTGTGCAGCAGCCACCGGGCGCCGCGCTCGGCCAGCTTGCGGCCCTCCAGCAGCATGGCGATCTGCGTGGACTCCCCGACCTGGTGCGACAGGGACTCCACCGACCGCCAGAAGCGCGGCATCTCGAAGACCTCGCGGGCGACCAGGTAGGCGCGGGCGATGTCCGGCGAGGACGCGCCGGTCTCCTCGTTCATCCGGAACACGAACGTCGTGCCGCTGCTGTTGACCAGGTCGTTCACCACCGCGGTGGTGATGATCTCCCGGCGCAGGGGGTGCCGGTCCATGTAGGGCTGGAATCGCTCGCGCAGCGGCGTCGGGAAGTAGTCGACCAGCCAGGACTCCAGGTAGGGGTCGTCGGCGAGGTCGGAGGCGACGAGCTCGTGGTCGAGCGACAGCTTGGCGTAGGCCAGCAGGACGGAGAACTCCGGGCCGGTCAGCCCGAGCCCGGACTGCCGCCGCTCGGCGAGGGCCTTGTCCTCGGGCAGGAACTCAAGGCTCCGCTTGAGCCGCCCGCCCCGCTCCAGCTTGCGCAGGTAGCGGGCGTGGACGTGCAGCATCGCGGGCGCCTGCGCGCGGGACGCGGCGAGCACGACGTTCTGCGCGTAGTTGTCGCGCAGGACGAGCCGTCCGACCTCGTCGGTCATCCCGTACAGCAGGCCGTCGCGCTGCTTGCGGGTCAGCTCGCCGTCCCGGACGACCTGGTCGAGCAGGATCTTGATGTTGACCTCGTGGTCGGAGGTGTCGACGCCGGCGGAGTTGTCGATGAAGTCGGTGTTGGCCAGGCCGCCGCCGAGGGCGAACTCGATGCGGCCGAGCTGGGTGAGGCCGAGGTTGCCGCCCTCGCCGACGACCTTGCAGCGCAGCTCGGCGCCGTTCACCCGGACGGGGTCGTTGGCCTTGTCGCCGACGTCGGCGTTGTTCTCGACGGACGCCTTGACGTAGGTGCCGATGCCGCCGTTCCACAGCAGGTCGACCGGCGCCTTCAGCGCGGCGTGGATCAGCTCGAACGGGGTCATGGCCTTGACCCCGTCCTCGATGCCGAGCGCCGCCCTGATCTGCGGGCTCAGCTTGATCGCCTTGGCGGTGCGGGGGAAGACGCCGCCGCCCCGGGAGATCAGCGAGGCGTCGTAGTCGGCCCACGAGCTGCGCGGCAGCTCGAACACGCGGCGGCGCTCGGCGAACGAGGCCGCCGGGTCGGGGTCGGGGTCGAGGAAGACGTGCCGGTGGTCGAACGCGGCGACGAGCTTGATGTGCTCCGACAGCAGCATCCCGTTGCCGAAGACGTCGCCGGACATGTCACCGATGCCGACGACGGTGAAGTCCTCGTTCTGGACGTCCTTGCCGAGGGAGCGGAAGTGGTACTTGACCGACTCCCACGCGCCGCGCGCGGTGATGCCCATGGCCTTGTGGTCGTAGCCGACGGAGCCGCCGGACGCGAACGCGTCGCCGAGCCAGAACCCGTACTCGGCGGCGACGCCGTTGGCGATGTCGGAGAACGTCGCGGTGCCCTTGTCGGCGGCGACCACGAGGTAGGTGTCGTCGCCGTCGTGGCGGACGACGTTCGGCGGCGGGACGACCTTGCCGTCCACGAGGTTGTCGGTGACGTCGAGCAGGCCGCAGATGAAGTCCTTGTAGCAGGCGATGCCCGCTTGCATGAACGCCTCACGGTCGGCGGCCGGGTCGGGCAGCTGCTTGCCGACGAACCCGCCCTTGGCGCCCGCCGGGACGATGACGGTGTTCTTCACGGCCTGCGCCTTGACCAGGCCGAGGATCTCGGTGCGGAAGTCCTCGCGGCGGTCGGACCAGCGCAGCCCGCCGCGCGCCACCGACCCGAACCGCAGGTGGACGCCCTCGACCCTCGGGGAGTACACGAAGATCTCGTAGGTGGGGCGCGGCTGCGGCAGGTCGGGGATGCGCGCCGGGTCGAACTTCATCGACAGGTACGGCTTGCGCTGGTAGTGGTTCGTGCGGAGCGTCGCCTGGATCATCGCCAGGTAGGCGCGCAGGATGCGGTCCTCGTCGAGGCTGGCGACCTCGTCCAGCTTGCCGTTCAGCTCCTCGGTGATGCCGGGGCTGCGCTCCTCCTCGCCGCCCGCGAGGGACGGGTCGAGGCGGCTCTCCCACAGCCGCACCAGCAGCCGGGTGATCTGCGCGTTGCGCAGCAGCACCTGCTCGATGTAGCGCTTGGAGAACGTCGTGCCGGTCTGCCGCAGGTACAGGGCGTAGGCGCGCAGGATCATCGCCTGCCACCAGTTGAGCCCGACGTGCAGGACGAGCGCGTTGAAGCCGTCGTTCTCGATGTCGCCGCGCCACAGCGCCGTGAACGCCTCCTGGAACAGGCCCTTGATGGCCTCCTCGGGGACGTCCGCGGGCGGGACGTAGCGCAGCCCGAGGTCGTAGATCCAGAACCGCTTGCCGTCACCGGTCCTGATCTCGTAGGGGCGCTCGTCCACGACCTCGACGCCCATGTTCTGCAGCAGCGGCAGCACCCGCGACAGCGAGATCGGCTCGCCCAGCCGGTAGATCTTCAGGCGGCGCTCGCCGGGCTCGGCGCTGTAGGGCTCGTAGAGGTTGATCGAGGTGTCGGCCTCGCCGGTCAGGTCGTCCAGGCGGCGCAGGTCGGCGACGGCGGTGCGGGCCGGGAAGTCGGCCTTGTAGCCCTCGGGGAAGGCGTCCCCGTACCGGCGGGCCAGGGTACCGGAACGTTCCTCGCCGCACTGCTCGACGATCGCGTCGGCCAGGTCGTCGGCCCAGGAGCGGGTGGCGCCCGCGAGGCGCGCCTCCAGCTCGTCCACGTCGACGTCGGGGAGCGGGCGGCCGCGCTCGCCCCGCACGACCACGTGCAGGCGGGCGAGCATCGACTCGGTCACGTTGGCGCTGTAGTCGACGCTGACGCCGTCGAACGCCAGCCGCAGGATCTCCTGGATGCGCAGCCGGATCTTGGTGGTGTACCGGTCGCGCGGCAGGTAGACCATGCACGACATGAAGCGGCCGTACAGGTCCTTGCGCAGGAACAGCTTGAGCTGGCGGCGCTCGCGCAGCCGCAGCACGCCGAGCGAGATGGGCAGCAGGTCGTCGACGGAGATCTGGAACAGCTCGTCGCGGGGGTAGCTCTCCAGGATCTCGATGAGGTCCTGGCCGTCGTAGCTGTCGGGGGTGAACCCGGCGAGCTCCAGCACCTCGTCCAGCTTGCTCTTGAGGACGGGCACGTGCGCGATCGACTCGCTGTAGGCGACGTGGGTGAACAGGCCGAGGAACCGGCGCTCGCCGATGACCTCGCCGGCGGCGTCGAACTTCTTGACCCCGATGTAGTCGAGGTAGAGCGGCCGATGGACGGTGGAGCGCGAGTTGGCCTTGGTGAGCACCAGCAGGTGCTTCTCGGTGGCCTTCTCGCGGACCTCCGGCGGCAGCGCGGCGAAGCTGTCGGACTCGCGCTTGTCGTTGCGCAGGATGCCGAGGCCGGTGCCGGGCTCGGGGCGCAGGACGGTCCCGTCCTCGGTGAGGGTGTAGTCGCGGTAGCCGAGGAAGGTGAAGTGCCCGTCGACGAGCCAGTCGAGCAGCTCGACGCCCTCGGCGAGCTCCTTGGCGCGCAGCGGCGGCGGGGTGTCGCCGATCGCGGCGGCGATCTCGCCGGCCCTGGCGCGCATCTTCGGCTCGTCCTCGACGGCGACCCGGACGTCCTGGAGGACGCGGAGCAGGTCCTTCTCCAGCGCGGCGAGCCGTTCCCGGTCGCTGGTGCGGTCCACCTCGATGTGGATCCATGACTCGTCGATGTCGGTGTCGCTGTCGAGCTTGCCGCGAAAGGCGCGCAGGTGGCCGGCGACGTCACGGTCGACGCCGAGCAGCGGGTGGACGATCAGGTGGGTGGCCAGCTGGTGCCGGTTCAGCTCCATCGTGACGGAGTCGACCAGGAACGGCATGTCGTCGGTGACGGCCTGGACGACGGTGTGGCCCGGGTCCCAGCCGTTCTCCTCCAGCGACGGCGTGAAGACGCGCACCTTCGCGCGCCCCTGGGGCCGCTCCTCGCCGAGCAGCCGGTGCGCCATCGCGGGCCCGCAGATGTCGGCGGGATCGCGGGTGAGCAGGTCCTCGGGCGCCACGTGATGGTAGTAGAGCTGAAGGTAGGCGACGGCCTCCTCCAGGTCCCCGCCCCGGGCGCCTGGGCGCTGGGCGCACGTCTCAGCCGCCCGCCTGAGCAGGTCGTCCTTCGCTTGGTCGAGCTTGCCGCCCATCAACAACTCCCCTAGAGACAATTCGCCACCTCGTTGTGGCGCCGCTCACTGCGTCAGCGTAACCAGGAATTCCCCCAAAGAGGACCTGCTCGGCTGTGGGTGAACGTGGCTTCGACCACCCTGCCAGGCGCTCCCGCGCTCCCGCCCGGTGATCGCCGAACTGCTCGCCACGGTGTCCCCGGAGGGGGCGCCGCGGGGGCCGGAACGGCGTGCGGGCGCCGGTACGCCGGCCCTACGAGGTGCCCGTCCCCGTGCCGTTTCCGCCGGGGCCCGGGCCTTCGGGGTCGGTGGGCGGATCGGTGGGCGGGTCGCTGGGCTTCCCGCTGTCCGACGGCGACGGCTTCGGCGAGGAAGGGGCTGTCTCTTAT
>NZ_SMKU01000175.1 GCF_004349215.1 Actinomadura rubrisoli
CCCGCTACACCGAGGCCAGCCTGGTCAAGGAGCTGGAAGAGCGGGAGATCGGACGTCCGTCCACCTACGCCTCGATCATCGGGACGATCCTCGACCGCGGGTACGTGTTCAAGAAGGGCACGGCGCTCGTCCCGTCGTTCCTGGCGTTCGCCGTGGTGAACCTGCTGGAGCAGCACTTCGGCAACCTGGTCGACTACGACTTCACCGCGCACATGGAGGACGGTCTCGACGAGATCGCCCGCGGGGAGGCCGAGCGCGTCCGCTGGCTGACGCGGTTCTACTTCGGCGCCAACGGCGAGGAGGGCCTCAAGGAGCTGGTCGGCGACATCGGCGATATCGACGCCAAGGGGATCAGCTCGTTCCCGCTCAAGGGCAGCGACATCATGGTGCGCGTGGGCCGGTACGGGCCGTACCTCGACCGCGACGGCGAGCGCGTCAACATCCCCGAGGACATCGCGCCGGACGAGCTGACCGCCGAGAAGGCCGAGGAGCTGTTCGCCCAGCCGAGCGGCGACCGGGAGCTCGGAACCGACCCGGAGACGGGCCACACGATCGTGGCGAAGTCCGGACGGTTCGGCCCGTACGTCACCGAGATCCTGCCGGAGCCGGCGCCTCCCGCCGAGGGCGAGAAGAAGCGGCGCACCAAGAAGGCGGACGCGCCCAAGCCGCGCACGGGTTCGCTCTTCAAGACGATGTCGCTCGACACCATCACGCTGGACGACGCGCTGAAGCTGCTGTCGCTGCCGCGCACCCTCGGGGAGCTGGACGGCGAGCCGGTGACCGCGCAGAACGGACGGTTCGGCCCGTACATCAAGCGGGGCGCCGACAGCCGTTCGCTCGGCTCGGAGGACGAGCTGTTCACCGTCACGCTGGAGAAGGCCAAGGAGCTGTTCGCGCAGCCGAAGCAGCGGGGGCGGGGCCGTGCGGCGGCCGCGGCGCCGCTGCGGGAGCTCGGCAACGACCCGGCGAGCGAGAAGCCGGTCGTGGTGAAGGAGGGGCGGTTCGGCCCGTACGTCACCGACGGCGAGACGAACGCGAGCCTCCGCAAGGGCGACGAGGTCGAGTCGATCACCATCCAGCGCGCCGCTGAGCTGCTCGCCGAGCGCCGTGAGAAGGTGGCCGCCGACGGCGGGAAGAAGAAGACGACAACGCGCCGTCGAACCTCGGCAAAGTCGGGCTCCTAAGGACATCCACGCCGATACCCTGACCGACATGACCAGAACGGGCGCTACCCGGCCGCATCCCGCAGCGCCGGGCGTTTCGCCGCTTTCGTCGATCGGGCCGTTCCGGCGGCTCTGGGCCGCGCTGTCGCTGTCCGGCCTCGCCCATTGGCTGAGCGTGCCCGCGCTCACCGCCATGGCCGCGGTGCTGACCCGCGACGATGACGCCGCCGCCCAGGTCCAGGCGATCGGCGGGGTGCTGGTCGCGATGCTGCTGCCCGCCGTCCTGCTGGCGCCGCTCGCCGGGACGCTCGCGGTCCGGCTCGACCGCCGGGCCGTGCTGATCGGCGCCGACGCGCTCCGGTTCGTGCTCGTGCTGACGGTGCCGCTTCTGGACGCCCTGCCGTGGACGCTGGTCGCCGCGTTCCTGGTCGGCTGCGTGACCGTGCTGTGGGTCCCGGCCGCCGCCGCAACCCCGCCCGGGCTCGTCCCGGACGATCTGCGAGGCGCCGCGCGCCGCTCGACCGCGCGCGCGCTCTGCGGGCCCGCGCCGGTCGCGGCGCTGCTGTTCGCCGTCGTCGCCCTCATCGCGGACGGGACGTTCGGCAAGGGCGACCGCGCCGACCTCGCGCTCTACGTGACATCCGTGTTGTTCCTCGCCTCGGCCGGTGCGGTCGCCACGCTCGGTGAGCTGCCGGGGACAGAGCCGATCTCGGTGCCCGCGCCGTTGAAGCTGCTTGTCCAGGGGCCACGGACGGCCGTCCCCGCCACCGGGCGCGGTCTTGGCCTGGCGGTCGGCGGCGCGTCGCTGACCGCGGGCGCGGTCGTCGCCGTGGCCCGGGTCTACACCGGCGACCTCGGCGGAGGGAACGCGGGCTACGGCGCCGTCCTCACCGGCCTGACCGCTGGGCTCGGCTTCGGGCTGTTCCTCGGCCCGCGCATCCTCGGCCCGTTCAGCCGCCGCCGGCTCCTCGGCCTCGCGGTCATCGCCGCCGCGCTCGCGCTCGTGGTGGTCTCCCTCGTCCAGAACCTCGTCGTCGTGGCGTTCGTGACGGCGTTCCTGGGCGCCGCGGCCGGGGCCGCCTGGTCCACCGGCACCGCCGCGCTCACCGCCCCCGCCGGCCCTGCCGGCCCGGGCGCCGCCGAGCCTTCGGACGAGGGGCGTCCGCTGGCCTACCTGCGTTCGGTCGCGCTGGTCACCGCACTGGTCGTGGCGGCGGTCGTCCCGCCGGTCGCCGGGGCCATCGGCTCCCGCCGCCTGGAGCTCGGCGGCGGCGACTACGACTTCGACGGGACGGGCGCGGCGCTGCTCATCGCCGGGCTGCTGGCCCTGCTCGCCGGACTGGTCGCGTTCCGCCGGCTGGACGACCGGCCCGGCATCCCGCTTGTCCCGGACCTGCGGGCCGCCCTGCACGGCGACGTCTACGCGCTGCCCGAGCGGGCCGTCCCCGAGGACCGGGTGGTCGCGCGCCGCGAGCGCGGCGTGTTCATCGCGTTCGAGGGCGGCGAAGGCGCGGGCAAGACCACCCAGGCGCGGCTCGCCGCGATCTGGCTGCGCGACCACGGCTACGACGTCGTCACCACGCACGAGCCCGGCGCCACGAAGATCGGCATGCGGCTGCGCGCGATGCTCCTGGACCGCGACACCACCGGCCTGTCGGACCGCGCCGAGACGCTCCTGTACGCCGCCGACCGCGCCGACCACGTCGCGAACGTGGTCAGGCCCGCCATGGAGCGCGGCGCGATCGTCGTCAGCGACCGGTACATCGACTCGTCCCTGGCCTACCAGGGGTTCGGACGGCAGCAGGCCGTCGGCGACATCGCCCGCGTCAACGCCTGGGCCACCGGCGGCCTCGTCCCGGACCTGACCGTCCTGCTGGAGGTCCCGCCGCAGACGGGCCTGCGCAGGCTGTCCGCCCCGGCCGACCGCATCGAGTCCGAGCCGCAGGAGTTCCACGAGCGGGTCCGCGCCGGGTTCCGCGCGCTGGCGGAAGCCGATCCCGGCCGCTACCTGGTGCTGGACGCGAGCCGTCCGCAGGGCGAGCTGAGCCGGGAGATCCAGTACCGCATCCGCGAGATCCTCCCCGACCCCGTCCCGGCGGGCACCGAGGACGTCACCAGCACCTTCCCCGCGATCACCGACGCCTGAGCCGTCACCGAGCCTGAGCTGTCCTCTCGTGTCTGGGCCGTCCCCTCGCGCCTGGGCCGTCACCGTGTCTGAGCCGTCGCCTCGCGTTTGACCCGTCCCCCCACGTTTGACCCGTCGCCTCGCGTCTGACCCGTCCCCCCACGTTTGACCCGTCCTCTCGCGTCTGAGCCGCCTCCCCGCGTCTGAGCCGTCACCGCGTTTGGGCCGTCGCCTCGCGTTTGGGCCGTCACCGCGTCTGGGCCGCCTCCTCGCGTCTGAGCCGTCACCGCGTTTGAGTCGTCGCCCCGCGTCCTGGCCGGGCGTGCGGACCGGGCCTGGGTGCGGGGACTGGGCCGGGTGCGGGGACCGGGGCGTGGGACGCCGTCGGAGGCCGTAGCCTTTGGGGATGAGCGTGTGGGATGACCTGGTCGGGCAGGAGCCGGTTGTCGCGCAGATGTCCACGGCCGCGGAGGGCACCGGCGGCGTGGCGCATGCGTGGTTGTTCACCGGGCCGCCCGGGGCGGGACGTTCCACTGCGGCGCGGGCGTTCGCGGCGGCGTTGCAGTGCACCGAGAGGCCCCGGGGGTGCGGCCACTGCGCGTCCTGCCACCAGGTGCTCCAGGGCACGCACGCCGACGTCGAGGTCGTCCGTCCGGCGGGGTTGTCGTACGGCGTGAAGGAGACCCGTGAGCTCGTGCTGCGGTCGTCGTCGTCCCCGAGCGGGGGACGGTGGCAGGTCGTCCTGTTCGAGGACGCCGACCGGGCGACGGAGGCCGCCGCCAACGCGCTGCTGAAGGCGATCGAGGAGCCGCCGCCGCGGACGGTGTGGCTGCTGTGCACGCCGTCGCCGGACGATCTGCTCGTGACCATCCGGTCGCGCTGCCGCGTGGTGACGCTGCGGACCCCGCCGGTCGCGGCCGTCGCGGACGTGCTCGTCCTGCGGGACGGCGTCGACCGGGAGACCGCGGACGTCGTGGCACGGGCGGCGCAGGGGCACATCAGCCGGGCGCGGCGCCTCGCGACCGACCCGGAGGCGCGCGCGCGGCGTGCCGAGGTGCTGGCGGTACCGCGCCGGCTCACGTCGGTGGGTCCGGCGGTGGCGGCGGCGGAGGCACTGGTCAAGGCGGCCGAGGCGGAGGCCAAGACGCAGGCGGAGGAGCTGAACGAGTCCGAGACGTCCGCGATGCGGCAGGCGCTCGGGGAGAGCGCGAAGGGACGCATGCCGCGCGGCACCGCGGGCGTCCTCAAGGAGCTGGAGGACCGCCAGAAGTCGCGCGCGACGCGGGTGAAGCGCGACGCGCTGGACCGGGCGCTGCTCGACCTGGCGTCCTATTACCGTGACGTGCTGACGCTGCAGCTCGGCGCGGGCACGGAGCTGGTCAACACCGAGCTGGGCCCGGAGCTGCGGACGGCCGCCGCCGCGGGTCGTCCTGAAGCCAGCCTCCGGCGACTCGACGCGATCATGCTGTGCCGCGAGCGGCTGGAGGCGAACGTCAATCCGCTCCTCGCGGTCGAGGCGCTGACCCTGGCCCTGCGCACCGGCTGACACCCGCGCCGCCCGCGCTGCCGCACGGCCCGCACCGCCCGCGCTGCCGCACGGCCCGCGCCGCCCGCGCTGCCGCACGGCCCGCACCGCCGCGCTGCCGCACGGCCCGCACCGCCGCGCTGCCGCACGGCCCGCACCGCCGCGCTGCCGCACGGCCCGGCGCGGCCCGCCGCGCCGGGCCGTCGCCCGCAGGCCGGTTCTTATGTTCGTTCGGTTTGTCCGGAATGGGGCACTTACAAGAGCTGTCCCCTTTTGTTACATATCCGTACGCCTCCCTCAACAAGAACAGAAGTAACATTTCCTGGCTAAGCTCACCCAACCCGGGCAAGCTCCCCCACTGCCAGGAGGTTTGCTTTGCGGCGCGCCTTGATTTCCGCCGCGTGCGCCGTCGTTACGACGACGGCCCTCGCGTTCCCCGCGTCTGCGGCTCCGAGCGAGCCCCAGGCCAAGGGTGAGGTCTCCGAGTATGTCGTCCTCTACAGAGAGGGCGTTTCCCCCGGCAGGGCCCACGACGCCGTGAAGGCGGCCGGAGGTTCGATCGTCCGCGAGAACAAGGACGTGGGCGTCGCCACCGTCCGGTCGCGGAACCCGAGGTTCACCGCCGACGCGATGGAGCAACGGGCCCTGGACGGCGTCGCGCACAACCGTGTGATCGGCGAGGCGCCCAAGGCCCCCAAGAAGGCCGCCACGGCGGTCGAGCGGACGGCCGGGACGCAAGGCCAGGTCAACCCCACCGGCAAGCCGACCAAGGACGCCGACCCGCTGGCCGACCTTCAGTGGGACATGAAGCAGATCCATGCGACGACGGCGGGTTCGTACAAGACCGAGCCCGGTGACAAGCGTGTGCTGGTCGGTGTCCTGGACACCGGTGTGGACGGCGACCACCCCGACATCAAGCCGAACTTCAACAAGAAGCTCAGCCGGAACTTCACGACCGACATCCCGAAGGACGCCGACGGGAAGAAACTCGACGGGCCTTGCGAGTTCAAGTCGTGCGTCGACCCGACCGACTGGGACGACAACGACCACGGCACGCACGTCGCGTCCACCATCGCCTCGCCCCGCAACGGGCTCGGCATGGCGGGCGTCGCGCCGAAGGTGTCGCTGGTGAACATCCGCGTCGGCCAGGACTCCGGGCAGTTCTACCTGCAACCGACCGTGGACGGCCTGACGTACGCGGCGAAGGCGGGCGTCGACGTCGTCAACATGTCGTACTACATCGACCCCTGGCTCTGGAACTGCGCGAGCAACCCGGCGGACAAGCCCGAGGACCAGCTGGAGCAGCGGACCATCATCAAGGCGACGCAGCGTGCGCTGGACTTCGCGCACGACCGCGGTGTCACGCTGATCTCCGCTGCGGGCAACGACCTCGTCGACTACACCAAGACGAACCTGGACGACACGAGCCCGGACTTCCCGTCCGTCCCGGGTGAAAAGCCCTACAAGCGGACCGTCCCGGCGAGCTGCGTGTCCATGCCGTCCGAGGGCAACCATGTGATTCCGGTGTCGGCGACCGGTCCGAGCACCCGCAAGTCGTACTACAGCAGCTTCGGCAACGGGTACGTCGCCGTGGCCGCCCCCGGCGGCGACAAGGCGGAGACACCAGACGGCAAGCCGGACGACCGGCGCGGCATCTGGGCCGCCTACCCGGCCCGCCTGGCCAAGGAGCGGGGCGAGCTCAACCCCGACGGCACTCCGAAGGTGTCGTTCCTGATCCGCAGCTGCACCGGCAAGAAGTGCGCCTACTACCAGTCCATCCAGGGCACCTCGATGGCGTCGCCGCACGCGGTCGGCGTCGCCGCGCTCGTCGTCAGCAAGTACGGCAGGCCGGACCGCGGCCACGGCGGCCTCACGCTCGACCCGTCGTTCGTGGAGCGGGTCCTGCGCGGCACCGCCACCGCCAAGCCCTGCCCGACGCCGAGCACCGTCGAGTACGTCTGGTACAGGCTCGTCGACGGCAAGTGGGTGAAGAACACCTCGAAGCAGACCTGTGAGGGCTCGAAGGAGCGGAACGGGTTCTTCGGCAACGGCATCGTGGACGCGTTGCACGCCGTCCAACGCTGAGCCGACGCACGACGCGGTTCCTGACGCGGCCCCCGACCGGCTACGGCCCCCGACCGGCTACGGTCGGGGGCCGCGTTCTGCCTGCGGTGGGACGGAATCGGTTCTTCGCTGCGGGGGAAGCAACCTGACGGGCCCGGCGGCGTCTCTGGGACATGGAAAGTGAAACGGTGCTCGACGAACCTCCACCGGGCCGGGTGACCGACGACGCGACGTCGGCGGTCACCGACCTGTACCGGGGGCACGCGCTCGGGCTGATGCGCCTCGCCCTGATGATGGTCGGCGACCGCGGGACGGCGGAGGACGTCGTCCAGGAGGCGTTCACGGGCCTGTACAGGCGGTGGCCGCGCCTGCGCGACCGCGACAAGGCGCTGACGTACGTGCGTTCCGCCGTCCTCAACGGGTCGCGGACGGCGCTGCGGCGACGCCGGAGGCCGTTCCGCACCGTCCACCAGCCGCCGGTGTGGTCCGCCGAGGCCGAGGCGATGGTCGGCGAGGACCGGCGCGAGGTCATGGAGGCGCTGCACCGGCTCCCGGCCCGGCAGCGTGAGGCACTGGTGCTGCGCTACTTCGGCGATCTCTCCGAGGAGGAGATCGCCGACGCGATGCGGGTGAGCCGCGGCACCGTCAAGTCCACCACGTCCCGTGCGATCGCCGCGCTGGGCAAGATCCTGGAGGGGGAGCAGTGAACGCGACCGAAGAGCGTCTCAGGGACGCGCTGAAGACCGTGGGCGAGACCCTCGCGGCCGAGGACGTCCCGCCGCCGAGGTTCGCGGGGAGGCGGCGCGCCATGTTCTCCCGTCCGGTGCTGGTGGCCGCCGCCGTCGCCGCGTCCGCCGTGGTGGCGGTGGGGGGCGTGACCGCGGGCGCGGTCTTCACGTCCGGGGAGAAGGCCCGGCCCCTGTCGCCTGCCCGCGAGGCCAAGGTCGCGGTGTTCCTCTGCGTGCGCACCTCCAGCAACCCCTCGTGCGAGAAGCGGGACGCGACGGCGCAGCAAAGGGAGGCTGTCAAGAACCTGCTGGAGCGCCTTCCCCAGGTGCGCAAGGTCGAGTACGAGTCGAAGCGGGACGCGTACGAGAGATTCAAGGAGCGCTTCGGAAAGGACGAGAGGTTCTTGCGCCTCCAGCCCGGCGACGTCCCCGACTCGATGCGGGTGACGCTCCGAGCGGGCGCGAAACCCAAGACCGTCATGATGGCCGTGCTCGGTACCCCCGGAGTGGACCAGGTGCTGATCGAGAAGCGCTGACCTGGGGCATGATGGGGCCATGCCGTACCGAGTCACGTTCGTCTGCACGGGCAACATCTGCCGCTCCCCGATGGCCGAATCGGTCCTGCGCCACCACGTCGAGAACGAGGGCCTGGACGTGGAGGTGGACAGCTCGGGGACGGACGGCTGGCACGCGGGCGACGAGGCCGACGACCGGACGATCGCGGCGCTGCGCCGGGCGGGCTACCGGTCGGCGCACTCCGCGCGGCGGTTCGAGGCGTCCTGGTTCGACCGGTACGACTTGATCATCGCGCTGGACGAGGGGCACCTGCGGGCGCTGCGCGCGATGGCGCCGGACGAGGAGGCGCGCGGCAGGATCCGCCTGCTGCGCGAGTTCGACCCCGAGGCGGGCGCCGACCTCGATGTCCCCGACCCCTACTACGGGGGCCGCGCCGACTTCGACCTCGTGCTGGAGCTGGTCGAGGCGGCGATGCCGGGCCTGCTGGAGGAGATCCGCGCCGGTCTCAAGGCCGCCTGACGGCATGCGGGAGCGGATCGGACGGCTGCTCGGGACCCGGGTCGAGAACCTCGACGACCTCGGCTCCAGCCATTCCTGGACGCTGCACCGGGCGTCCCTGGCCGACGGCCGCGAGGTGTTCGTGAAGGCGGCGCCCGATCAGGCGGGCGTGTTCGCGGCGGAGGCGGCCGGGCTGCGCTGGCTGGCCGAGGCGGGACCCGGAACGCCCGTCCCCGAGGTCCTCGGCGCGGACGACCTTCTGCTCGTCCTGCCGTGGCTTCCGTCCGCCCCGGCCGGTGCAGAGGCAGCCGAACGTCTCGGACGGGAGCTGGCGGCCCTGCACACCGGTGCGCGGCCGGAGGCGTACGGCGCGCCGTGGGAAGGGTTCATCGCCGACCTTCCGCTGGACAACACCCTGGACGATCGCGACTGGCCGCGCTGGTACGCCGAGCGGCGCCTCGAACCGTTCCTCCGCCGCGCCGCCCGCCACCTTTCCGCGGACGACGTGCGGCTCGTCGAACGCGTCATGGCGGACATCGAGCGCCTTGCCGGGCCACCGGAGCCGCCCAGCCGCATCCACGGCGACCTGTGGTCGGGCAACATCATGTGGTCGGACGGCCGGGCCCTGCTGATCGACCCCGCTGCGCACGCCGGCCACCGCGAAACCGACCTCGCCATGATGGCGCTGTTCGGAACGCCCCTGCTCGACCGCGTCCTGTCCGCCTACGATGAGGCGGCGCCGCCGGCGGACGGATGGCGCGCCCGGATCCCGCTGCACCAGCTCCACCCGCTGCTCGTCCACCTGGCCCTCTTCGGTGGTTCGTACCGTTCGCCGGTGGTCGAGGCCGCCCGCGGCGCGCTCGCCGCCGGCGCCTAGAGGTCACCGTGGCCAAGGCGGCTGCGTTACTTGGGCTCGAATAGATAACTCCGCAATGATGGCTGTTTGCCGCGAGGTAGATGAGATAGAAACTACGGGTCGGTAGACCGAGTGGTTGAGAGGCTGGTGCTGGGCAACCCCATGGACGGCAGGCGCAAGGTACCGGCTCCGGGGTCGCGGACCGGGGCGGCGTGGAAGGGGCTCCTTCCGGTCGGCGTCGCCGCGGGCGTGGCGTTGGTCATCGGCGGCGGCGTGGACGTGGTCCACCATCGCCAGCGCGCCGAGAAGAGCGAGCACGCCGCCAAGCCCGCCGCGAAGAGCATGCGGACCACGCCGCGCTACGTCGTCGGGGTCCGCGGCCAGGGATCCGCGCTCGTCGTCCGTGACCTCCGCGACGGGGACGATGTCGGCCTGCCCGTCGCCGCGCCGCAGGGCCGCCGCTTCCAGCGCATCTCGGCCGCGAAGAACGGCACGTACGTGGTCTCGTCCTATGCCGCCCGGAAGGTCACGTTCCAGCGCCTCGAACTCGGAAAGAACGGACACCCGAAGGACCTGGAGGAGATCCCGAGGGCCACCGTCCCCGGCGTCTCCACCCCGTACTCCGACCTCGCCGTCAACCCGGACGGCGACCGCATCGCGTACGTGACGTACCGGGGCACCGCGAGCCGCGTCGACGTCGTCTCGGCCCGTACCGGCGCCCGCAAGGCGTGGACGACCAAACGGCCCGGACGGGTCGGCGGCCTCTCGTGGGCCGGCGACATACTCGGCTTCGTGTGGAACCCGCTGCCCCCGCCCGGAGGCCGGCCCGCCGGCGGGGCCACCGCCGGCGGGGCCACGAGGAAGGCCGGCGGCATCCGATATCAGATGCGCACGCTCGATACCCGGCTCCCGTCCGGTGATCTGAAGGTCAGCAAGGTCGCCCTGAACCTGCCTCCGGGCGTGACGACCGCCGTCCTGAGCCGGGACGGCCGGACGGTCATCGCCGGGCTGGCCCGGAACGCCCAGATCTCCTTGCAGGCTTACGCGATCGGCACCCGTCGCCCCATCAAGGTCGTCGCGCGGCAGAGGTCGACGGGCCGGGTGGCGCGCCTCGACGCCGACCACACGGGCGGGCATCTGCTGGTGTCCTCCAGCGACGGGCGCCTGTACGCGGAGGGCGCCGCGCTCCCCGCCGGAGATCTGGCCGACGCCGCTTGGTGACCCAGCCTCCGGCGCCCGTGCGTGCCCGCGTGGGTCCCTGCGGAAAGCCCGTCTTGGCGGCCTGGTCGGGGAGCCCGTCTCGGAGGCTTGTTCGGGAGCCACCTTGGGCCCGTCCGGGGAACCCAAGTGGGTTAGGGGCGTCCAGAATGTGTCCAAAGCGGCTTCTTCCTGGTAACGCTTAGAGTGGACCGCACTGAACCGGGCGAACGGAGCGAAACCGTGGGCATGGTGATGGCAGTCAGCTTCACCCGGTACGGCCGCCTGTACTACCTCGACCCCGGTTCGCACACGCCGAAGGTGGGCGACAAGGTCCTCGTCCCGACCGATTCGGGCTCCGAGGTCGCCGAGTGTGTCTGGGCGCCGCAGTGGGTGTCGGACGACATCGGCGGGCTCCCCGAGTGCGCCGGTCCCGCCACCGAGGAGCACCTGGCCCGCGACGAGGCCAACCGGCGCCGCCGTGCCGAGGGACGGTCCGTCGCCAAGCGGCTGATCCGCAGGCACGGGCTGCCGATGAAGGTCATCGGCGTCGACTACCTCGACGCCGACAACATCTTCAAGATCTACTTCTCGGCGCCGCACCGGGTGGACTTCCGCGCGCTGGTCCGCGACCTCGCCCGCGGCATCAAGGCCCGCGTCGAGCTGCGGCAGGTCGGCCCCCGCGACGAGGCACGGCTCCAGGGCGGCATCGGTCCGTGCGGTCGTGACCTGTGCTGCTCCACGTTCCTCAAGGACTTCGAGCCCGTCTCCGTCCGGATGGCGAAGGACCAGGACCTGCCCGTCAACCCCCTCCGTATCGCCGGTGCCTGCGGCCGCCTCATGTGCTGCCTGAAGTACGAGCATCCGCTCTACATGGAGTTCAAGGAGAAGGCCCCGCGGCTCGGGACCCGGGTGAGCACGCCCGAGGGGGACGGGCAGGTCATCGGCTACAACGTCCCCGGCGACCGGGTCACCGTGAAGGTCGGGTCGCGGCGCTGCTCCTGCCCGTCGGCGTCCGTCTGCTCACCGCGTCAGCAGCACGAGGCGATGTACGACGACGACGGCGCCCCGGACGTTGGATCGGCCTGAGCGTCGCATCCTGTGACCGACGCCTCGGTCACGGGACGAACTTCAGCTCTGGGAAGCGGGGCGACGGGCCGTCCAGCAGATGGTCGTCGCGGTGGCGGAGCTGGAGGTCGAAGAACGAGCCGATCGCGGCGCGCTCGGCGGCCAGGGCGCGGACGGGGTCGCCGCCGCCGATGAGGTCGACGACCTGCTGCCTGGTCATCAGTCCGGCCTGGGCGAGTTGCGGGACCTGCGCTTCCAGGTCGGTGTAGGAGTTGTGCTGGGCGCCCGTGAGCTGGAGGTTGCGCCGCCAGCCGCGCAGGTTCTGCCAGAACGGCTGGAGCGCCGAGGCGTTGTGGTCGAACGACTGCGAGTTCATCAGCATGAACGGACGGTCGAGGCCGTCGTTCACGACCGAGCCGATGGGCCCCTTGTCCGTGAGCATCCCCCCGTCCATGTTGATGCCCGCGTCCACCCGCCGGTCGTCGTGCATGGTCTGGGCGGACGCCGCCCCGCCGAGCGAGTGGCCGAACATGCCGACCCGGGCGAGGTCCAGCGAGCCGCGCAGTCCGCGCGGGAGAGGGCGGTGCCCTGCGTCGGGATTGCCTCCCCTGTTCAACCGCGCGAGCCCGTCCAGGACGAACGTGGCGTCGGCGCTCCGGGTCGCCATCTCCTTCGACAGGATGTCGTGGATGGTGTCCTTGTTCTCCTCCGGCTGGTTGCGGGGTTCGACCCGTCCGCCGGGGAACTCGACCTCGCTGGGATCGTAGGTGTGGTCGATGGACACGACGACGTAGCCGCGCGACGCCAGGTCCTCTGCGAGGACGGTGCCGAGGGCCCGGGGCGTCCGGTGCCCTGGCGAGTAGAGCACCACGGGCCGCCGCCC
This sequence comes from Actinomadura rubrisoli, assembly GCF_004349215.1. GTDB lineage: Bacteria > Actinomycetota > Actinomycetes > Streptosporangiales > Streptosporangiaceae > Spirillospora > Spirillospora rubrisoli. The sequence continues at coordinate 12,624 of NZ_SMKU01000175.1, forward strand.
GCCACGCCGGTCCACGGGCGCGCCGGTGCGCGAGTGGGTGCGGGTGGCCGCCCAGTCGACCCTGCCCGCTGGGACGATCGGGTCGGGTGGCGCGGACACGACCTCGTCGAAGTGCTCCGCGGCCTTGGCGGGCATCTGCGGCGCGAGCGGGTGACCCGCGGTGGTTCGCGCCGGGTACCACACGCTCACCATCAGCTCCCGGTACGGCTTGGACGGCACCCAGGGGTCGCGGCGGGAGCGGTCGACCAGGTGCAACTCCGTCATTCCGGTACCGGCCCGTCCGGTCGGCGCCGGAAGGGTCAGCTTCACCTTCGCCGCCCCATCCGGAGCCGGACGGGCCGCGGCGGTGGCCGAAGCGGTGCTGGGCTGGACGAGCGAGGCCGCGGCCATCACGGGCAGCGCCCCGGCCAGGAACATTTTGCGTATCACGTCGTCGCCTTTCGGAGGGTGATTACCAGGCGAGCCTCGCGCGGTACGGCGGCGGCTACCTCCCTCCGGCGGGCGAACCCGTTCCCCCGCGCGGACGATCGCGGGTCGTGAATCGGTCGGGACGACGGGATCTAGGGTCCGTACGCGGCACCGTGCGACTTGGAGAGATCCGCATGACCGGAGCACCGCTTGACGGGAACGTAAGGCGGCTGGGACTGGACGACCTCCCAGGCTGCCAGCGGCTGGCCGTCAGCCGCGGCTCGGTTCGGCCGACGCGCACAGCTCGCGGTACGCCTCGTTCAAATCCGCCGCTTCCGGGACGCGGAGCGCCTCCACCGCCGTGATGACCTCGGCCGCGCGCCAATAGCTCGACGGGACGAGACGGCCGCTGGTGACAGCCTCCAGCGCCGTATGCGCCGCCTCGTCCGGTTGGCCGGAGGCGAGCAGCGCAAGGGCCAGGTCGAGCCGCGCGGACGCTGCCCGCCGGGGCCGCGCCGGGCCGCCGACCGGCTGCTCCAGCCGGGCCAGCACACCGCGGGCGTACGGCTCGGCTGCCGGGTCGCCTGCCCACGCGAGCGTCGTGGCGGTGTAGGCGTCGCTCTTGGCCGGGTCGTAGCGGTAGTGGTGCTCAGGCCGGTCAGGCATCGGCAGGGGCGCGACGAGCCGCTCGACGTTCGTCAGGGCATCGCGCATCTCCCTGGCCGCGCCGGTCTCCCCGGCCGCCGCCAGCCGCGCCCACGCTCGCCCCTCCTGCGCCCTCGCCTGGATGAACGCCGAGCCGTCCTGCGGTGCCGCCTTCCGCGCCGACTGAGCAAGCGCGACCGTGCGCGGATAATCACCCTCCGTGAGGGCCTGCCACGCCCGGGTCTCCAGCGTCCACGCGAGGATCTCGGGATGCCCGGCGTGGTCGGCGAGCTGCGCGGCGGTGCGCAAGCGCGCGGCGGCGGCCGACCGCCGGCCGAGGTCCACATCGCACGTCGCGGCGATCAGCGACAGCCAGCCCCCGACGACGACCAGGCGGCGGCGCTCGGCGAGCGTCATCCGAGCGCCCATGAGCCGCGAGACGTAGCCCAGGTGCAGGCGAGCCCGGACGACCAGCTCGTCCGGGGCGGAGCGCGGGTAGGCGGACGCCAGCTCGTCCACGGTCATCTCCAGCGCGACAAGGGTCTCTTCACCCACATCGCTGGCGGCGACCCGCCGCGCCAGTTCCAGCGCCTCCAACTCGTCATCGATCGCATCGATCGCATCGAGCGCGCCCGAGCCGGGAGCACTGCCCCCGCCTCGCACGCCCGCTTCCGCGAACAACTCCTCTTCGGTCTTCCCCGTAACGCGGGCGTACAAAGGCCGATATATCGGGCCGGGGATGTGGTCGCTGCGCTCCCACTGCTTGATCATGTCCGCGAGGCTCTTCACGCCCGGGAGGCCCTCGGCGCCGGGACCGGCTGCGGTGCGCAGCATGATCGCCCACTTCTCCCGGGACCGGTGGGGGCGGCCGTACCGGTCGCGCGGTTCTTCGCGCAGCTTCCGCAGCCGCGCCCCGATGATCTTGCTGGCGTTGGACATCGCGACGCACCTCTCGCCCGGGGTTTCCAGAGAAGTGCCGCGGCCTCGCGGGGCCTCCTCCTCTCCGCATCCTCCCGCTAGAGGTGTGGCGCCCGCCACGAGTTCGGGGCGGAGGGTGGGGTCAGGCGAACTTTGTCTTGGGACGCTCCTGCTGGACGCCGTCCACGAAGATGTCGACCTTCTCGCTGTAGAAGCAGACGAGACCGGCGACCTTGCGGCTCTCCTCCAGAGGCAGCGGATACGACCAGGCCAGGTCCGGGTGCACGTCGTTCCCGGCGCGTACTGACCAGTACTCGGCAGTGCCCTTGTAAGGACATCCGGTGACGGTGTCGGTGTGCTCTAGCAAATCCATCCGGACGTGCGTCTTCGGCAAGTAGTAACGCACCGGTAGGCCCGTCTCGAACAGCAGACGGGGGCTGGACGACTCCGCCACCGTCACCCCGGCCACCTCGACGCGGATGTGCCGCGAGCTGGGCAGGATGTCGATGCGGGTGTACGGGCTCCGCGGATGGACGAAGACCTCCTCGTCCTCCTCGAACCAGGCGTCCATCGCGTCCCAGGTCAGGCGCACGAGGCCGCGCAGTTCCTCCAGCGGCGAGTCGGCGTACCGGACGGCGGCGCCGGGCGCCTCCGTGCCGTCCACCTTCACCGTGTAGACGGTCGATTCGCCCCGGCTCGGCGAGCGTTCGCCCGGCCCGTTCTCGACGAGCTCGGCGCGCACGTCGTCCACGGGGATGTAGTAGGTCGGGTAGTAGGGGACTTCCCAGACGAGGGACGGCGCCTTGGTGTCGGCCACAAGGTTTCCGCCGAGGTAGGCCCTGACGCGCTTGCCACTCTGCTCGATCCGGACGCGTGTCCGCTGTGCGCTGTCCTGTGATGTGCCCATGGTCGGGGCAACAGCCCCCGTCCCGGGCCTATTTCGGCATCCGCCGACCACATCGCGCCGTCTGCCCTCGTCCTGTCACTCGGCGAGCGCGGCCGTCTTCTTGCGGGGGATGGCCAGGATCGGGACGAGCGCGACGAGCAGGATCGCGGCCGCCCACCAGAACGTCTCGGTGAAGGCGCTGGTGAGCAGCGCGGGCGTCTGCGCGGTCTGGTGCTCGGCGGCGTCCTTGAGGTTGCCGCTCGCGCCCGGGATCTCGTCCCGGATCGCGATCTGCAGGACGACCGCCATCACCGCGGTGCCGAACGAGCTGCCGATGCGGATCAGGACGTTCGCGCCGGTCGTCGCGGCGGGCACCACGGCGCGGGGCAGGCCCTGGTAGCTCATCGCCATCAGGGACGGCGCGATCATGCCGTGCCCGAGTCCGACGACGAACATCGCCGTCATGATCAGGGCGCGTCCGGTGCCCGGGTCGAGGGAGGTGAGCATGGCCGTCCCGGCGAGGGCGACCACCGCGCCGATCGCGGCGATCCAGCGTCCGCCGAACCGGTCGGCGAGCCGTCCCGACAGCGGCAGGGTGATCATCGCGCCGACGCCCATCGGGGCCAGCAGCCAGCCCGAGTCCAGCGCCGACTCGCCCCGGACGATCCGGGCGAACAGCGGGATCAGGATCATCAGCCCGAACACCGCCGAGCTGTAGAGGAAGAACGCGCCGGTCGCCGTGGTGAACGCCCGCGTCCTCAGCCGCCGCACGTCGATCAGCGCGCCGTCGCCCTTGCGCGCGGCGTGCGCGATGAACGCGACCACGAGAACGGCGCCCGCGATGACGCTGGTCAGGAACCGCGCACCCGTGAGGCTCGCCCCGTTCCCGGCCTCGGACAGCCCGTACACCAGGGCGGCCAGGCCGGGGGAGAGCAGCAGCATCCCGAGCACGTCCAGCCGGGCGTCCGCGCTGCGCTCGGTGTCGCGCGGCAGCATCCGCAGGGCCGCCGCTAGCGCCACCGCGCAGAACGGGACGTTCACGTAGAACATCCAGCGCCAGCTCAGATGGTCGACGATCAGGCCGCCGAGCAGCGGCCCGAGCACCGGCGCCAGCATGGCGGGCACCGACACGATGCTCATCACGCGGCCCATCCGGTCGGGACCCGCCTGCCGGACGAGCATGGTCTGCCCGATCGGCATCAGCATCCCGCCGCCGAGGCCCTGCAGCACGCGGAACGCGATCAGCGACGTCACCGACCACGCCATCCCGCACAGCAGGGACCCGGTGATGAACAGGCCCAGCGAGACCAGCCACATCGTCCTGGCGCCGAACCGCTGCACCGACCAGCCCGTCAGCGGGATCGCCATGGACAGGGCCAAGGTGTACCCGGTCACGACCCACTGGATGGTCGAGAGCGAGGAGCCGAAGTCCTTGCCGAGCGAGCTGATCGCGACGTTCACGATCGTGCTGTCGAGAACCGTCATGATCGCGCCGAGGACGACGACGACGGCCAGTCTGCGCAGATGCGGGTCGATCCGCTCCTTGCCCCCGGAGCGCCCGGTCTGTGCGGTGGTACTCATTCGGTCGATCCCTCCGTTCCGTACACCGTATCGGTGTCACCGTACACCGTATCGGCGGATCCGTACAGTGTATTGATACGCCGTATCGCGTACGATCTGTGGCGTGCCAGGTACTTCACGAGGGCCGCGTGAGCGCGACCGGCCCGGCGACGTGTGGACGCGCCCCCGCGGCGGGCGCCGCCCGAAGCTGACGCGCGACGCGATCGTCGACACCGCCATCGAGATCGCGGACGCCGAGGGCCTGGACGCGGTCTCCATCCGCCGCGTCGCCGGCGAGCTCGGCGTCCGCGCGATGAGCCTCTACACCCACATCGACGCCAAGGAAGACCTCCTCGACCTCATGTACGACGTGGTCGCCGGCGAGGTGCTGGTCGACGACGAGCTGCCGGACGACTGGCGCGGAGCGCTGCTCCACATCGCCCACAAGGAACGCGCCGCCGGCCTCAGGCACCCCTGGATGTTCAAGCTCGCCGGCCGCTCACCCCGCGTCGGCCCGAACGGCCTGCGGCACGCCGAGCAGTCCCTCGCCGCCGCCGCCCGGCTCACCGACGACCCCAAGGCGATGCTGGCGATCATCACGGCGATCGACCACTACATGCTGGGCTTCACGCTCCGTGAGCACCGCATCCGCGCGTCCGGCGAGAACGGCCTCCAGCGGGCCCACGACAGCATGGCCGAGCAGCCCTACGTCCAGTCCCTGCTGGAAAGCGGCGAATTCCCCTATATGAAGTCACTGTTCGAGGCGGGCCTCTACGGCCTGGACGACTTCGACCTCGGCCTCAAATGGCTTCTCGACGGCATCGAGCAGGAATACGCGAAGAAGAAGCCCTAGGCTGCTACTCCGACGTAGCGTAGGCGTCGGCATACGGATCGCTACAACGAGACGGGGGCAGGGTGCGGGCAGCGAGGTTCATCAGCATGGCCACCGTGCTGGCACTGGCGGCGACCGCCTGCAGCAGCAGTAGCGGCGGCGAGGAGAAGGCCACCCCCGCGACGAGCGCCCCCGGCGGGCTCGAATCCTTCTACAACCAGAAGCCGTCCTGGCGCGACTGCGGCGGCGGCTTCCAATGCGCCAAGGCCCAAGTCCCCCTCGACTACCGCAAGCCGTCCGGCGAGAAACTGGGCCTTTCCCTCATCAGACTCCCCGCCAAGGACAAATCCAGTCGTATCGGCTCGCTGTTCACCAATCCGGGCGGCCCCGGCGGTTCCGGCGTCGAGTTCGTCCGCCAGGCCGCCACCAGCTTCGGCGCCGACCTGCGCAAACGCTTCGACATCGTCGGCTTCGACCCCCGCGGCGTCGGCGCCAGCGACCCCGTCCGCTGCAACACCGGCCCCCAGCTCGACAAGTTCCTCGCCACCGACTCGTCCCCGGACGACCAGCAGGAGACCGACGCCTTCGCCGCCGAGAGCAAGGGCTTCGCCCAGAACTGCAAGACGAAGGCGTCCTCCGAGCTCCCGTACGTCGGAACCGCCAACGCGGCCCGCGACATCGACGTCCTCCGTGCCGCCCTCGGCGACCAGAAGCTCACCTACTACGGCGCCTCCTACGGCACCTACCTGGGCGCCTTCTACGCCGAACAGTTCCCGTCCAACGTCCGCGCCCTCGCCCTGGACGGCGCCGTCGACCCCACGGCGTCCTCGACCGGCCTGCTGATCGAACAGGCCAAGGGCTTCGAGACCGCCTTCCGCGCCTTCGCCGAGAACTGCGTCAAGTCGTCCGGCTGCCCCTTGGGCACGTCCGCCGACGCCGCCATCGCCAAGATGACGTCCTTCCTCGCGCAGACGGACAAGCGACCCCTGGCCAACACCCGCGACACCCGCAAGGTCACCGAGGCCCTCGCCGTCATGGGCATCGCCACGGCCCTGTACCTCAAGGAGTACTGGCCCGTCCTCCGCCAAGCCCTCACCCAGGCCATCCAGAAGTCCGACGGCACCCTCCTCCTGACGCTCGCCGACCAGATGGTCGAGCGCAAACCCGACGGCTCCTACAGCAACCAGACCGACGCCAACATGGCCGTCAACTGCGTCGACAAGCCCAACCCGTCCTCCCTGGCCGAGTACGGAACGGGCCCTTGACGTGGAGCCGCCTATCGGAATCGAACCGATGACCTATTCATTACGAGTGAATCGCTCTGCCGACTGAGCTAAGGCGGCCTGCCGTGTGAGGCATGGCGGTAGCAGTCTACC
>NZ_SMKU01000176.1 GCF_004349215.1 Actinomadura rubrisoli
GGGCTTATGTGGGTCAGGTTGGGGATGGCGTGGTGGGCCCCGGTGAGTTCCGTGGGGTCGTGGCTGGTCGCGACCGCCAGGACGGTGGCGCCTGCGGCGCGGCCGGCGGCTATTCCGGCGGGGGCGTCTTCGATGACGACGCAGTCGGCCGGGTCCACGCCCAGGCGCTCGGCGGCCAGGCGGTAGCCGGACGGGTCGGGCTTGCCGCGCGCGACGTCCTCGGCCGTGATGACGACGGACGGCAGGGGCACGCCGGTCACCTCGGCGCGCGTCGCGAGCTGGCCCCGGTCCATCGAGGTGACGAGGGCCCACGGCAGGCCGTTCATGTCCGCCAGCAGGTCGAGGACGCCCGGGAGCGCGGTGATGCCGTCCGTGCGGGTGGCCTCCAGCGCGTCGAGGTGCTCGGTGGCCGCGCGGACCTGGTCGGGCGGGAGGAAGTCGGCCACGCGGTCGGACGTGCGGCGGCCATGGGCGTCCGACAGGAACTCGTCGGCGTCGATGCCGTAATCTGCCGCCCACTCGCGCGCCGCCCACTCGATCAGCGGCGTGGAGTCGATCAGGGTGCCGTCGACGTCGAACAGGATCGCGGCGCAGGTCAGGGTCACCATGCGGCGCCGGCCGTCGCGGCCTCGGCCTGGCTCTTCAGCTTCCGGACGGCCTCGGCCGGGTCCTGCGCGCCGTAGACGGCGCTGCCCGCCACGAACACGTCGGCGCCCGCGTCGGCGCAGCGCTCGATGGTCTCGGCGCTGACGCCGCCGTCCACCTGGAGCCACACGGGCAGGTCGCGGCCCTTGATCAGCTCGCGGGCGCGGCGGACCTTCGGCAGGACGACGTCGAGGAACCTCTGGCCGCCGAACCCGGGCTCGACGGTCATGAGCAGGAGCATGTCGATCTCACCGAGGAGGTCTTCGAGGCCGTCCACCGGCGTGGCCGGGTTGACGCCCAGCCCAGCGCGCGCGCCCTCGGCGCGGATGGTGCGCAGGGTGCGGATCGGGGCCTTGGCGGCCTCGGCGTGGATGGTGACGCTTCCCGCGCCCGCCTCGGCGTACTGCGGGGCCCAGCGGTCCGGGTCCTCGATCATGAGGTGGCAGTCGAGCGGCAGCGCGCTGGTCTTGAGCAGCGCCTCCACGACCGGCAGCCCCAGGGTGAGGTTGGGCACGAAGTGGTTGTCCATGACGTCGACGTGCACCCAGTCGGCGGCGTCGGCGATGAGCGCGACGTCCTCGGCGAGCCGGGCGAAGTCGGCGGACAGGATGCTGGGTGAGATCTGCGGAGCCATGATGATCCGAGTCTATTGCCGTACTTCGGCGGCCCCATCACCCGCCCGGGTGATCGGACGGGTAGGACGTCCGGCCAGCCGGAGCCACATGAACGCCTCCGGCGCCCCCGCGGTCACCCATAGCCCGATCAGGGCCTGGGCGATGAAGACCTGGATCGGGTGGGTTCCGAGATAGGAGCCGAGTGCGTAGAGGGCCAGGGCGCCCAGAACGCCGACGGGGAGGCGCGCCAGGCGCTGCCAAGGTTCGCCCTGTGCGTCGAACCAGCCACGGGCCGCCAGGACGGAGGTTCCGGCGAGGACTCCGAAGAGGCCCCCTGTGGCCGCGGACACTTCGTTCAGGGTGATGGCGCGGGTCCGGCCTCCCGCCGCTGTGATGGCCCGTGCCCAGGCGTCCGGCCACTGCCATCCGCTGAGCGAGTGGACCGCGCCCCAGGCGGCTCCCAGGAAGAGCAAGGAGACCGCCAATGCGAGGGCCACCTGGACGGCCAGGGGACGCCGGACCCACCAGGGGATGACGATGGGTTCCAGCCGCAGCGCGACGACGAGCGTCACCAGCCCGATGGCCCACCCGGCGAGCACCTGGCCTACCGAGTGCACGCCCAGGTACACCCTGGAGACGCCGATGAGGACGATGACGACCACGGCACCCGCCCACAGGAACCAGCGCCGCGTGCGCGTCGCCAGGAATCCCCACGCGGCCACCGCGTTCTGCGCGTGCCCGGACGGCATCCCGAACGAGACTCTTGACTCGTGCCCGGTGATGGACGGGTCCGTCCAGTACGGGCGGGGCGAGTGGAAGACCAGCTTGAGGACGGTGTTGAGCACCGAGCCGAGCGACAGGATGATCGTGGCCCGTGCCGCGAGGGTGGGGGCCGCGCACCAGTACACCGCCACCAGCAGCGGAATGTAGAACCCGGCGCTGCCCAGGTACGACATGACGTGCATGAAAGCGGTCAGGACGGCCCCTCCCGGTCAGTCCGTGCGGCGTAGGAGGGCCAGGAACATCGCGTCGGTGCCGTGCCGGTGGGGCCAGAACTGGGCGTACGGACCCTCGCCGAGACCGGTGAGGTCCGGGGCGACCGACGCCAGGACGGCCGGGGAGTCGAGCCGTTCGACGTCCTGGCGCGCGCGCAGGACGTCGTCGACGACCACCCGTGTCTCGGCAAGGTGCGGCGAGCAGGTGACGTAGGCGACCACACCGCCGGGACGGACCGAATCCAGCGCATTGGTGAGCAGCTTGCGTTGCAGCGATCCCAGTTCGGCGACCGATCCGGGACCACGACGCCAGCGGGCCTCTGGACGGCGCCGGAGCGCGCCCAGGCCGGTGCAGGGGGCGTCCACTATGACGCGGTCGAACGCCCCAGGCCGCCACGCCGGGACGGTGCCGTCGGCGGCGATGATGCCGGATTGGTCGTCCACCGCGTGCACGACCAGTCCGGCGCGGTGCGGCTGGACGTCCGAGGCGAGGAGGCGCGCGCCCCGCTCGGTGGCGAGCGCGGACAGGAGGCCGGCCTTGCCGCCGGGGCCCGCGCACAGGTCCGCCCAGCGGGAGTCCCGGCCGTCCAAGGGGGCGGCGGTCAGCGCCAAGGCGACCATCTGGCTGGCCTCGTCCTGGACGGCCGCGCGCCCGTCGCGGACGGCGGCGACACCTGCCGGGTCTCCCTCGGACAACACGGCGGCATAGGGCGAGTAGGGGGCGGGCTCGGCACCCGCCTCGTACAGCTCCTCAAGCGTGGCGCGTCCCGGACGAGCCACAAGGGTCACCAGGGGACGCGCGTTGTCGGCCGCGAGGAGCGCATCGATCTCGTCGCGGTCGGGCCCCAGGGCGTCGCGGAGCGCGGACACGATCCACTTGGGGTGGCTGTGCGCGATCGAGAGCCGGGTGGTCGTGTCGGCGTCCGGGGGCGCGACGATCGCGAGCCAGGCGTCCAGGTCGCGGCCGGCGACCTTGCGCAGCACCGCGTTGGCGAACTTGGCCTGGCCGGGGCCCGACACCGAGCGCGCCAGCTCGACCGCGGTCCCCACCGCGGCGTGCGGCGGGATGCGGGTGCCGAGGATCTGGTGCGCGCCAAGGCGCAGCACGTCCAGCAGCGGGGCGTCGATACGGCGCAGCTCCCGGTCGCTGCACAGCGCCAGCACCGCGTCGTAGGTGCCCCGGCCGCGCAGCGTGCCGTAGGTCAGCTCGGTGGCGAGGGCGGCGTCGCGGCCGGTGAGGCCGCGGTCGCGCAGGCGGGAGGGCAGCAGCAGGTTCGCGTACGCGTCGCGGGTCTCGACGGCGCGGATGACGTCGAACGCGGTGCGCCGGACGAGGTCCTGGGGACGTCCCGTCCGGCGCGGCCCGCCGGGCCTGCGGGTCTTGTCCCGGTCGCCGCGGCGGTTGCGAGTGGGCGGCATCAGTGCAGCGCGTCCTTACCGATGAGGTTCACACCGCGCACCCAGTCGGCGGCGGCCATACGGCGCTTGCCCTGCGGCTGGACCTCGCCGAGCACGACGGGGTGCGTGGCCGTGCCGACCAGCACCTCCTTCTTGCCTGAACGCAGCTCGCCGGGGCTCAGCTTGTCGGCGTCGGGCGCCGGACGGACGGGACCGAGCTTGACCCGGGTGTCGCGGAAGCTCGTCCAGGCGCCGGGCGCCGGCGTGCAGGCGCGGATCAGGCGGTCGATGTGCTGAGCGGGGGTGTGCCAGTCGACGTGGCCGTCCTCCGGGTTCAGCTTCGCGGCGGTGGACACGCCTTCGGCGGGCTGCGGACGCGGCTCCAGCACGCCCGCCTCGATGCCGTTCATCGTGTCCACCAGAAGGCCCGCACCGGCGACGGCCAGGCGGCTCAACAGTTCGCCGGTGGTGTCGGTCGGGCGGATGGGTTCGGTGAGCACGCCGTAGACCGGGCCGGTGTCCAGCCCCTCTTCGATCTGGAACGTGGCCGCGCCGGTCACGTCGTCGCCGTGCAGGATCGCCCGCTGCACGGGGGCGGCGCCGCGCCATGCGGGCAGCAGCGAGAAGTGCAGGTTGACCCAGCCGTGCCGGGGGATGTCCAGGGCCTCGCGGGGCAGCAGGGCCCCATAAGCGACGACCGGGCAGCAGTCGGGCGCGATGGCCCGGAGCCGGTCGAGGAACTCGGGGTCGCGCGCCTTGGCGGGCTTGAGCACCTCGACGCCGGCCTCGGCGGCCCGGGCACCCACCGGGCCGGCCACCAGATGCCGCCCACGGCCCGCGGGGGCGTCGGGCCGGGTCACGACCGCGGCCACCTCGTGCGAGGACGCCAGAAGCGCTTCCAGGGCCGGGAGGGCCGTCTCGGGGGTACCCGCGAACACTAGGCGCATCGGCTCCACCCCCCGCCGCGGGGGTACCCACGCTGCGCTTCCAAACAGGCTAGGCGCATCGGCTCCACCCCCGACTGCGGGGATACCCGCGCTGCGCTTCCAAACAGGCTAGGCGCATCGGCTCCACCCCCGACCGCGGGGATACCCGCGCTGCGCTTCCAAGCGAGCTAGACGCATCGGCTCAGATCGCCTTCCCGAAGGTGCGGTGCGGCGACTCCTTCACGACGGGCGCCGGGTCGCCGAACCACTCGGCCTCCCGGATCGCCTTCATCGCGGCCTTGCGCTGCTCGGCGTCCATCCGGTCGATGAAGATGATGCCGTCGAGGTGGTCGGTCTCGTGCTGGACGCACCGCGCCAGCAGGTGCGTGCCCTCCAGCGTGATGGGCTCGCCGTGCATGTTGAAGCCCTTGGCGACGGCGCTCACCGAGCGCGGCGTGGGGAACGCCAGGCCGGGCAGGGACAGGCAGCCCTCGTCGTCGGTCTCCTGCTCGTCCGACAGGTCCAGGGTGGGGTTGACCACGTGCCCGAGACGGTCGTCGACGTAGTAGGCGAACACCCGCAGGCCCACGCCGAGCTGCGGCGCGGCCAGGCCCGCGCCGGGAGCGTCGATCATCGTGTCGGTGAGGTCCTTGACGAGCTGGCGCAGCTCCTTGTCGAAGTCCTTCACCGGCTCCGCGGGCGTGCGCAGCACAGGGTCACCGAAAAGGCGGATGGGCTTGACGGCCAACGAGGACTCCGTTTCCTGCGGGTGGGATGCTCCGTCCAGTCTACGGAGGCGTCACGCGTACCTCACACGCTGCCGCGTGCTCACGTGTGCGCCGAGCGCGCCTTGTAGGCCGCGGTACGGGCGGCCTTGGCGGTCACCTTGTCGGGGTGGTGCTCGCCCAGGGCGTCCAGGACCTCGGCCACATCGGCGTGGTCGGTCCGCCAGAGCTCGTCGATCATCGCACGCATCTCCGCTCCAGGCGGCGCGTCGGCGATGGCCGCGTCGACGGCCTCGGCGGGCTCGGCGGTCTCCAGCATCCCGGCGACGGTGTCCACGAACACCCAGAGGTACTCGTCCCGGCCCAGTTCACGTCCGGACGGATCGCCGATGGCGTTCAGCCAGAGCGCGGCGTAGGGCGAGACAAGGGGGTGCCCCTGCGCGGCCCGGACGACCGGTGCCGCCTCGGGGCCGATCCGGTGCAGGACGGCGGCGGCCAGGTTGCGGGCTCCGGGCCCCCCGGTGCGCATCACGTCCAGGAGGTCGGCGGCGGCGTCCTTGGCGTCGTGGGCGGCCAGCCAGCCCACGATCTCCTCTTCGGCGGTGTCCGCACGGTGCCAGACGAGCCCCTCCACCAGGTCGGCGGCCGACGCGCCCGACAGATCGCCTACAACGGGCGCGACGAACCCGTCGGTCAGCAGCAGTTGCCGTACGGCCCAGACGCCCAGCGGGGTGAGCGCGCGGCCTCCGCCGGCGGGCTCGATGACGCCCCACTCCTCCAGGACGCCCAGTTCCAGGAAGAAGGCGTCCTTGACGAGCGTGGACATCGCGTTCTCGTCGGACAGGTCGTAGTTCTCGCCGACGTGGTCGAGCAGCGCGTCGAGCAGGGCCTGAGGGGCGGTCGGGTCCTCCTGCTCGTACAGGTGGATGAGCACGCCGGTCAGCTCGTTCTGGACGAGTTCGAGCGCGTCCAGGCCGTCCTCCGGGTCGTGCTCGGGCACCACGACAGAGTCGAACAGGGGCAGCCAGGCGTCCAGCACCGCGGCGTCGTCGTCGGACTCCAGCCCGTCCAGGGCCGGGCCCGGCCCGGCGACGCCGTCCTCGGTGGTGATCACCTTGGCCTCGACGGCGGCCCACCAGAGCCGCTCCAGCCCCGCCTCGTCCTCCACCTGGCCGTGGCGCCGCGGAACGTCCAGGCCGAGCGCGCGCGCGGCGTCCTCGGCGTCGTCCTCGCTGAGCTGGTCGTGCTCGCTGAGCGGGCGCTTGCCCGCCCAGGCGGCCAGCGCCAGGACCTGCTCGGTCAGCTTGGACCGGCGGACGGCGGCGGCCAGCTCGCCCTGAGGCGCCAGCCGGACGGGCGGAACCACCAGCTCCTCCGTCTGCCGCAGGTACTCCTCCGTGCGGGCGTAGCGCTCGTCCTCGGGCAGCGCCTCGAACTCGCGCACCCATTCGTCGACGGCCTCCTGGTCGTCCAGGGCGATCCCGTCGGCCTGCATCAGCCCGGCGACGACCTCGGCCGCGGCCTCCCGCTCGGCGGTGTCGGTCTCGGCGACCACCGCGGCGAACTCGGGCGCGATCCGCTCGATCTCGGCCTCCAGGGCCGCCGCGGCGGGTTCGGACACGGCGCCGGTGCCGCGCAGGAAGGCGACCACCCCGCGAAGGGTGTCCAGGACGGACGGAACCTCGTCGGCACCCGCGACGACCGCCTCGGGAAAGACCTCCAGCAGCAGCGCGCGGAGCCCCTCCGGGGTCAGTTCGTCAGGCCCGGCGAGCCCCAGTTCCTCCCGTGCGAGGTCGAGCAGGAGCCTCGCTCCCTGCTCGTCCAGCGCCTCGCCGCGCTCGCCCGCCCAATGCCGCAGCTCGCCCGCGGTCGTCTCCACCCAATTGTCGGCCACGCGAGAACCCTATTGGTCAGATCAGCTCCAGGGGGTCGATCTGGACTCGTACAGTCTCCGTCGCCTTACGCGCGCTGCGAACGCCCTGCGCCTCCTTGAGTGCGCGCGCCAGGGCGGGCCCTGCGGCCCTCGGCACGCGGATCAGCGCACGCTCCCTCTCCTGGCCCTCCGCAGCGCCCTGCGGGACGGGCACGGGGACGGGCCCGAGCACCTCCGCGTCATCGGGCAACCGTGCGTCGGCCAGGAGTTCCCGTATGGCCGCAGGAGACGCGGTCAGCGAGGCCATCCGCGCGGCCGGAGGAAAACCCACCTCCCGGCGCTCCGCCAGTTCCCGCTCCGCATACGTCACCGGATCCCACCGGACGAGAGCCTGGACGGCCGGAAGCGATCCCTCAGCGGACACCACCACCGGCCCCGCCGGACGGACGAGCGACGCCGCGTTCATCCAGCGCCGGAGCGTCTCTTCACCGGCCCGCAGATCGGGCCGTCCGAGCAGCACCCAGCCGTCCAGCAGCAGCGCGGCCGTGTAGCCGCCTTCCGCGGGCGGCTCGGCGCCCGGCGTGGACACCACGAGAGCCCGCTCCGGCCCGACCCGTTCGAGAATCGCGTCCTTGCCGGACGTGCGCACCGGCACCCCCGGGAACGCTCTGCCCAGCTCCTCGGCCGTGCGCTTCGCGCCCACCACCATCGCGCGCACCTGGAAGAAACCGCACTCGGGACAGTGCCAGTCACCCGCGATACGGCCGCACCACCGGCAGTACGGGGCGGCATGGGACGACGACAGCGCCAACGGCCCCTGGCAGGCTCCGCACTGCGCCGGGGTACGGCACCGGCCGCACGCTATGCCCGGCACGTAGCCGCGCCTAGGCACCTGCACCAGGACCGGCCCATCGCCCAGCGCACCCCTGGCCGCCTCGAACGCCACGTTGGGCAGGCGCGCCGTGCGGGCCGCCCCGTCACGGGCGAGCTGCGCGTCCTCCCCCACGTACCGAACGCGCGGCATGACCTCACGGATGCGCGTCCTATCCGCCGCCAGGGCGTGCGCCCAGCCCGACTCCACCAGCTGGGTCGCGTCCGTGGTCCTGGTGAACCCGCCTATGAGCGCCCCCGCTCCCGTCCTGTGCGCGCGCAGGGCGAGCACCTCGCGAGGATGCGGGTACGGGGCGTGCGGCTCGGCGTGGACGTCGTCGCCGTCGTCCCACAGGACGACGAACCCCAGATCGGCGACCGGCGCGAACATCGCGGCGCGCGTGCCGACCACCGCCCGTGCCGTGCCCCGCAGGACGGCCAGCCACCTGCGGTACCGCTCGGCCGGGCCCGGCTCCGCCGTGAGCGCGACATGCCGTCCCTCGCCCAGTTCCCGCTTCAGCGCCGCGTCGACCAGCGCCACGTCGCGTCCATCGGCCATCACGACCAACGCTCCGCGCCCGGCCTGCAACGTGACCGCGACGGCCCGCGCGATGGCGGCCGCCCAGTCGGGACCGGGCAGCGCCGTCCAGACCGCCCGTGGCGCCCTGCCGGCCGCCAGGGCGCCCAGGAACGACGCCCCGGCCGGGTACTCCGCCCAGACCCCGGCCTGGACGCCGCCCTCCCCCCCTTCGGCCGAAGGCTCGGACACAGGTTCGGGAACGGGTTCGGCCTCGACGCGCGCGTGGCGCGGCGGGATGGCGAGGCGGATCACGTCGGCGAACGTCCCGGCGTAGCGGCCGGCCACCTCGCGGGCCAGAGCCGCGATCTCCGGGGTGAGGACGGGCTCGGGCGAGGTCACCCGCTCCAGGTACGACAGGCGCCCCTCATGGTCGCTCTCGGCGGCACGTTCCAGAAGGAACCCGTCGACGAGCTGCCCCGCGAAACGCACCCTCACCCGGCACCCCGGCACGGCCCTGGCGTCCAGCTCGACGGGCACCAGGTAGTCGAACGGGCGGTCGAGATGCGGAAGGGACATGTCGACCGCGACCCGCGCGACGGGAAGGTCCTCGGCGGGGCGGCGCGCCCCCTTCTTCCCCTTCCCCGCGGCCTTGTCGGAGGTCTTGGACGCGTTGGACGGCGCGCCGTTCGCCCTGCCCGCGGGAGCCCGGGGAAGGTCGTCCAGGCCCGGGATCAGCTCCGCTCCCCCGCCGTCCTTCGTCACGTCCCCGTCCTACCAGATCAACCCGACAGTCATCCCCGCACGCTAGGGTGTGTGATCCGTTAGAACAGGGCGCGTACGTTGGATCATTGCCCGATGCCCTCCGCGCCCCCGCCGTCCGACGAGCCCGTGCAGGCGATGTGACCACAGCACATACTCCAGAGCGGACGGACGCCCCGGTCCAGCACGGACCGTCGCGCCGTCCCGCCGAACCGTCCGCCCCCTCCCGATGGAGACATTGGGTCAACCCGCGCAATCCCGTGGTGGCCGCCACGGTGGCCGCCGGCGTGCTGCACCTGGTGTGGGCGCTCTTCCTCGCCACCGAAGGCGGCGACCTTGCGGCCCAGGCCGCCTGGACCGACTTCGCCTGGAAGCACCCGAGCGCGGCCTACAGCTTCGCCTGGTACGGCGGCATGCACCCCGCGTCCTACAGCGTCCTTTCGCCGTACCTGATGGCGCTGTTCGGCATCCGCACGGTCGCCGTGGTGGCGGGCACGCTCTCGGCGGCCCTCACCGCGACCCTGCTGGTGCGGTTCAAGGCCCCGGTCGCGCTGCCCGCCGCGCTCTGGGCCGCCTTCGCGCTCTCGTGCAACTCGGCCTCCGGCCGGGTCACGTTCGGGCTCGGCCTGCTGTTCGCCTTGGCCGCCGTCTTCGTCGCGTTCACCGGTCGCGGCACTCCGGCCCTGCGCGCCGCGGGCATGGTGGGGCTCGGCCTGCTGGCCACCCTGTCGAGCCCGGTGGCGGGGCTGTTCATCATGGTGCTGGCGGCCGCGCTGTTCCTGACCGGACGCCGCCGCGCAGGGGTGTGCCTGGCGGCCGGCCCGCCGATCGTGGTCGGGACGACGAGCCTGCTGTTCCCGTTCAGCGGCGTCCAGCCGATCTCGCTCGACGCGATCGTGCTTCCGACCATCACCAGCGCGGTCGCGATGCTGCTGTGCGCGCCGAAGAGCTGGCGGATCATCCGGGTCGGCGCGGGCATCTACCTGCTCGGCATCGGGCTCTCCTGGCTGATCCCGTCCCCTGTCGGGAGCAACGTCGAACGCCTCTCGCTCCTGTTCGGCGGCATGTTCCTCCTGTCCGCCGTCGCGCGCGCGCCCGGCCGCCTGCGCATCGCCGTGCTGTCCCTGGCGTTCATCGTCACGGCGTCCTGGCAGGTGGTGAAACCCGTGGACGACCTGATCCACACAGAGCCCGCCGGCTCCGCCGCAGGACACGCCCGTGGCCTGATCGCCGAGATGAAGGCGCTCGGCGCCCGCGACTCCCGCATCGAGGTCGTCCCGCTCCGCTCCCACTGGGAGTCGTCCGGGCTGAGCCGTCACTTCATCCTCGCGCGGGGCTGGAACCGCCAGGTCGACGCCGAACGCCATGAGCTCTTCTACAAAGAAGGCGCCCTCACGGCCGAGTCCTACCGCGACTGGCTGCACAAGTGGGCGGTGCACTACGTCGTCCTGCCCGAACAGGAGACCGACTGGTCCGCGCGCGCCGAGGCCGCCCTCGTGGACGGAGGCCAGCCGTACCTCACAGAGGTGTGGCGGGACCCCTACTTCCGGCTGTTCCGCGTCTCGAACCCCACTCCCCTGGTCGACCAGCCCGCCAAGGTCAAGCGGATCAACTCCGGTGAGCTCGTCGTCGACGTACCGTCCCGCGGCTCGACCCTGGTGCGGGTCTCGTGGTCCCCGTGGCTCAGCGTCACCGGCGGGAAGGGCTGCCTCGCGCGCGAGGGCGACTTCGTCCGGATGAACGTCGAAAGCCCGGGCCGCTACACCCTCGCCGCACGCTACGGCGTGCGCCGGGGGAACCATTGCCAGACCTGACCGCCAGTCTTTCCTAACCAGCGCGGGAGCCCCGGCGCTCCCGCACCCTTGAGCGCTCTTCCTGCGACACAGCTGGACGGTCAGGACCACGGCAAGCGCGGACGCGATGGACGCCCCTCCCGCGCGGCCCGCACAACGCCGGAGCCGCCCTTTCCGGCTACGCGAGCCCCAGGGTGAGGGCCGCCGTCCCCGAGGCCGCCAGAAGCAATCCCAGGACGTCCAGCCGCCCCCGCGCCCTCCGGCGGTGTTCTGGGTGCGCGAAGAGGGCTCCCGGACGGAGCCGGAAGCCCTCTTGGCGTAGCGGTGGTGGGGGTTCGGGTCAGAGACCGGCGGAGACGGAGAGGGCCTTGGCGCGGTCGGTCGACTCCCAGGAGAAGTCGGGCTCCTCGCGGCCGAAGTGGCCGTAGGCGGCGGTCTGCTGGTAGATCGGGCGGAGGAGGTCCAAGTCGCGGACGAGCGCGGCCGGGCGGAGGTCGAAGACCTCGGTGACGGCGGCCTGGATCTTGGCGGTCGAGACCTTCTCGGTGCCGAAGGTCTCCACGAAGACGCCGACCGGGTGGGCCTTGCCGATCGCGTAGGCGACCTGGACCTCGGCGCGGTCGGCGAGGCCGGCGGCGACGATGTTCTTGGCGACCCAGCGCATCGCGTACGCGGCGGAGCGGTCGACCTTGGACGGGTCCTTGCCGGAGAAGGCGCCGCCGCCGTGGCGGGCCATGCCACCGTAGGTGTCAACGATGATCTTGCGGCCGGTGAGGCCGGCGTCGCCCATCGGGCCGCCGATCTCGAAGCGGCCGGTCGGGTTGACCAGCAGCCGGTAGCCGCTTGTGTCGAGGTCGAACTCGGCGAGCACCGGATCGACGACGTGCTCCTTGACGTCCGGGGTCAGCAGCTCCTTGAGGTCGATGTCGGGAGCGTGCTGGCTGGACACCACGACGGTGTCGAGGCGGACGGCGCGCTCGCCGTCGTACTCGATGGTGACCTGGGTCTTGCCGTCGGGGCGCAGGTAGGGGACGTCGCCGTTCTTACGGACCGCGGACAGGCGGCGCGCGAGCTTGTGCGCGACGGTGATCGGCAGCGGCATCAGCTCGGGGGTCTCGTTCGTCGCGTAGCCGAACATCAGGCCCTGGTCGCCGGCGCCCTGGCGGTCGAGGTCGTCCAGCCCCTCGCCCTCGCGGGTCTCGTAGGCGTCGTCGACGCCCTGGGCGATGTCGGGCGACTGCGCGCCGATGGACACCGACACGCCGCAGGAGTGCCCGTCGAAGCCCTTCTTGGACGAGTCGTAGCCGATATCGAGGATCTTCTCCCGGATCACGCCCGGGATGTCCACGTAGGTCTCGGTGGTGACCTCACCGGCCACGTGCACCTGACCGGTCGTGATCATGGTCTCGACGGCGACCCGGCTCTTCGGGTCGTCCTTGAGCATCGAGTCGAGGATCGCGTCGCTGATCTGGTCCGCAATCTTGTCCGGGTGTCCTTCGGTGACGGACTCGGAGGTGAACAGGCGGCGAGACACGTACGTGCACTCCTTGCAGCGGCTGCTGACTGACGTCGCAGGAGACGGATTCTTGTCGAGTTCTGTGGAGGGACGCCGCCCCCCCGCCCTGGGTTGCCCAAGGGTCTAAAGGCAAAGTCTAGCGGGACGGCGGTCGGGCACTGGTCAGGACGGAGATCCCGGTCAGTCCGGGGACGCGGGCGCCAGGCGGGCGGCGACGAGATCCCAGACGGTCTCGGCGAGCGCCTCCTTGGCACCGCGCGACACCTCGGTGTGCGAGCCGTCTGCGCCCAGGACGACCGCCGCGTTGTCGGGACGGCCGAAGGTGAGGTCCTCGCCGACCTGGTTGACGACGAGCAGGTCGCTGCCTTTGCGGGCGAGCTTGGCCCGGCCGTTGGCGAGGACGTCGTCGGTCTCGGCGGCGAAGCCGACGATCACCTGGCCGGGAGTGCGGCGCTGGCCGAGTTCGGCCAGGATGTCGGCGTTCTTGGCCAGCCGGATGGGCGCGGGTTCCGCGCTCTCGGCCTTCTTGATCTTCGAGCCCTGGTAGTCGGCGGGCCGGAAGTCGGCGACCGCGGCGGCCATGACGACCGCGTCGGCGGCACCGGCGGCCTCCAAGACGGCCTTGCGCATCTCCTCGGCCGATCCCACGGGGACGACGTGCGCCCCGGCCGGGTCGGGCAGGGCCACGTTGGCGGCGACGAGCGTCACGCGGGCGCCGCGGGCGACGGCCGTCCGCGCCAGGGCGTACCCCTGGAGGCCGGAGGAGCGGTTGCCGATGAAGCGCACCGGGTCGATCGCCTCGCGGGTACCGCCGGCGGACACGACCACGTGCCGTCCGGCGAGGTCGCGGCCGTCGGCGCCGCGGGCCAGGACGTGCCGGGCGACCTCGAACAGCTCGGACGGGTCGGGCAGGCGCCCGGGGCCGGTGTCCTTGCCCGTCAGCCGTCCGGACGCCGGGTCGACCACGATCGCGCCCCGGGCCCGCAGGGTCGCCACGTTCGCCCTCGTCGCCGGGTGCTCCCACATCTCGGTGTGCATCGCGGGGGCGAACACGACCGGGCAGTGGGCGGTGAGCAGCGTGTTGGTGAGCAGACCGTCGGCCAGGCCGTGCGCCGCCCTGGCGAGCAGGTCGGCGGTGGCGGGCGCGACGAACACCAGGTCGGCGGACTGCCCGAGCCGGACGTGCGGCACCTCGGCGACGCCGTCCCACACCTGCGACGAGACGGGATTGCCCGACAGCGCCGCCCAGGTCGGCTCGCCGACGAAGCGCAACGCGTCGGCGGTCGGAACGACGTGCACGTCATGACCGGACTCGGTGAGCCGCCGAAGCAGCTCACACGCCTTATACGCAGCGATACCAGCACTAACACCGAGCACAACACGAGGCTTACGGGAGGTCACATCACCACACTCTTCCTCAACCCTCGCCTTGCTCCACCAACCGGCCCACGATCGATTGTCCCATCAACAGGACACCCCCGAACGGCCGCGATCGCGCGAGACCGGTTGGAGCCAGCGAAAACCCGCCCGCACAGCGAGCCGGGCCAAGCCAAGCCATCACGCGGCGCCAGCGGCAGGAGGGAGACCGGCGACGTCAAGGCCGCGACAGCGAGCCGGTAGTTACCTCAGCAGTCAACGACCCGAGCGTTGCGATCGCGTGCGAAGCCAGGTTCGAGCGTGCGAGAACCTGATCGCGCAGCGAGCCCCTGGGCGAGTCGGAGCGATGCAGCGATCGCCGCAGTGCCCGCCGAAGGAAGGCGCTCTAGCGCCTGACGCCAAGGGCACTGCAATAAGCACTACCCCTCGATGGGCTCGGCGTTCAGCAGGCCTTCGCGGGTTTCGCGGAGCGCGATGGAGAGGGGCTTCTCCTGGACCTGCGTCTCGACGAGCGGGCCGACGTACTCCAGCAGGCCCTCGCCCAGCTGGGCGTAGTAGGCGTTGATCTGCCGCGCGCGCTTGGCGGCGATGCTCACGAGCCCGTACTTGGTGTCGACGACTTCGAGGAGCTCGTCGATCGACGGGTTGGTGATTCCCTCATTGCTGGTTGCCACTCGGTGGCCTTCCCCTTGGGTGCGATCCCCGTCCGCCGCGAGGGGCGGAGGGTCACTAGTGAACAGCCATCAAGGTTACCAGCTCATGGCATACGTCCTGGACGGACGTGTTGACCAGTGTGACGTCGAACTCCTTCTCGGCGGCCAGCTCGACGCGGGCGGCGTCGAGGCGGCGTTCGATGACCTCGGGGGGTTCGGTGCCGCGGCCGGTGAGGCGGCGGACGAGCTCCTCCCAGGAGGGCGGGGCGAGGAAGACCAGGCGCGCCCCGGGCATCGACCGCCGGACCTGCCGGGCGCCCTGGAGGTCGATCTCCAGGAGCACGGGCTCGCCTCGGGACAGCCGTTCCTCGACGGGCCTGCGCGGGGTGCCGTAGCGGTTGCCCGCGAACTCCGCCCATTCGAGCAGCTCCCCTTCGGCGACGAGCCGGTCGAAACCGGCGTCGTCGACGAAGAAGTACTGCACACCGTGGGTCTCGCCCGGTCGGGGGGAGCGGGTGGTCACCGAGACCGACAGCCACACCAGCGGGTGTGAGCGCCGGATCTCGGCGACGACCGTGCTCTTGCCGACGCCTGACGGCCCGGAGAGGACCGTCAGCCGCCGGACGAGCGGTCCATGCGGGTTGGAGCCGTCCGGCGCAGGAATGGGTGCGCCGGAGCCGGACGGGATGGAGCCGGGTTCGGGGTGACCCGAGCCGGCCGCGGCGGACTCGCCGCCGCGCCCGTCCGTGAGTCGCGCGTCAGCGGTTCGCACTTCCGCCGAACTCACGCTCCAGGGAGGCGCGCTGGTTGGCGCCGAGGCCCCGCACACGGCGGGACTCGGCGATGCCCAGACGCTCCATGATCTGCTTCGCACGCACCTTGCCCACACCGGGCAAGGATTCCAGGAGGGCCGACACCTTCATCTTGCCGACGACATCGTCGGTCTGACCCTCCTTGAGAACCTCGGCGAGCGAGGTTCCTCCGTGCTTGAGCCGGTTCTTTACCTCGGCACGCTCCTTGCGGGCCTTGGCAGCCTTCTCCAGGGCTGCGGCGCGCTGTTCGGGGGTTAGGGGCGGAAGAGCCACGCCGGGTCACCTCAGGTTTCCACTCGACGGAGTCGGACGGGTTGGGAAACTAGCGAGTTCACGCCCCATAAGGCAACGTGAAGTGCCGTTTAGCCCGCCACAAAATCACGAATATCACTCCCCGGAGTGTCCTGAATACCGAGTGTACACAACTCGGGCCCTCAGGCACCCATCCCCTTGCCTTGCTGGGACTTTCGCATGATCGTGAAAATCCCCCCTTTCTGACCCTATTTGTGGCACTCAGTACCCATCTGCCACCTCGGTCGGACGGGTTCGGGGGCCCGCGACCATGATCCCGCCACCCTTCCGGGCCGTCCGCGCGGGGTCCGCGGAGGCGCCGATGTGACGTCGCACACATGTCGCCGGGGCCTAGTGACACTCGTCACGCCGCGCCGTTCCGCACGTCGGGGCGCCACCGCGCCTGCCATCCTCGTCAGCACGCCGCCCGCCAAGATCGTTACGCCTTCCGGAGCCGCCGCCTCCTCCAGCTCCCGCTCCCCCGCGAGCCGCCGCGCGCCGCCGCGCTCCCCCCGGGACGCATCGCCGCGGAAACGATTCCACCGGAACCGCCGGGACAACTCGGAGTCACGGTCCCGGCAAACGTGCTGCCCCGTCTGAACCGACTTCACCGTTCGGTGCGTACCGCATTGCGGAAGTGACCGCCGTCCCATTCGCTATCCGAGGAAAACGACAAAGGGCGATCCAGCACGCCCTAGAACGCCCGGCGCTAATCGCGGCCCACAAAGCGCTTCTGTCATACGTGCGCGCGCGGAGGCCGCCGCGCGCCTTCATACGCCCCTCAGGCGGAGGTGCGGCGGAGGGCGGCGGCGATGCCGGCGGCGGCGGCGCCCGGGTCGGGCGCGCCGGTGATGGGACGGCCGATGACCAGCAGGTCCGCGCCGGCGGCGAGGGCGGCCTCGGGGGTGGCGATGCGCGCCTGGTCCTGCGCGGCGGCGCCCGCGGGGCGCACTCCGGGGGTGACCAGGGTGATGTCGGGCCCAACCTCGGCGCGGACGGCGGCGGCCTCCTGCGGCGAGCACACCAGGGCCTGAGCGCCCGCCTCGACGGCCAGGGACGCCAGGCGCAGGACGGCGTCGGGGGCGGGGCCCTCCAGGCCCACGGCGGCGAGGTCGGCGTCCCTCAGCGACGTCAGGACCGTCACGGCGGCGATCTTGGTGGCCGGGGCCGCCTCGACGGCCTCGCGGATCATGGCGGGCCCCCCGGCGGCGTGCACGGTCAGGTAGGACGGCTTGAGCCGCGCCACCGCGCGCGCGGCACCCCGGACGGTCGCGGGGATGTCGTGCAGCTTGAGGTCCAGGAAGACCTGGACGCGGCTGGCGCCCCGGACGCTGGCCACGACGTCCGGCCCGTACCGCAGGTACAGCTCCAGGCCCACCTTGACGGTGGAGACGTGCGGCGTGACCAGGGTGGCCCAGCGCGCGGCCGTCTCCAGGTCGGGGGCGTCCAGGGCGACGGCGATGGGGGCGGCGGTCACAGCTTCTCCTTCTCGGGCTCTTGGGGGCGCACCTGGGGCGGCACGAAGCCGGCGGGCTTGTGCGCCAGCCCGACGGCGTCGGCGAGGCGCCCGATGCGGCGGGCCACGAGGGCCTCTTCCAGCTCGCGCAGGACGCGCGGTCCCGCCGTGGGGTCGTGGAACAGGGCGGTGCCGAGGGCGACCGCGGAGGCCCCGGCGAGGATGAACTCCAGCGCGTCCAGGCCGGAGGCGATCCCGCCCACGCCGATGACGGGCGTGGACGGCAGGGCGGCGTGCACCTGGTAGACGCAGCGGACGGCGATCGGCCGGATGGCGGGCCCGGACAGGCCCCCGGAGACGCCCGTGAGGGCCGGGCGGAGGGTCCGCGGGTCGATCGCCATCCCCTCCATCGTGTTGACCAGCGTGAGGCCGTCCGCGCCCGCGTCGACGCAGGCGAGGGCGATCGTCACGATGTCGGTGACGTCGGGGGCGAGCTTGGCGAAGATCGGCACGCCGGGCTTGGCGTGGGCGCGGACGGCGCGGACGACGGACGCGGCGGCGGACGGGTGCCAGCCGAACATGCGGCCGCGGTCCTCGACGTTCGGGCAGGCGACGTTGATCTCGATCCCCGCGACGCCGGGCACGTTCCGGAGCCGGCGCGCGAGCTCGCCGTACTCCTCGACGCTGCTGCCCGCGACGGAGACGATCGTGCGGACGTCCTGCTCGATCAGCCACGGCAGGTCGCGTTCCAGGAACGTCTCGACGCCGGGACCGGGGAGGCCCATGGCGGTGAGCAGCCCGCTGGGGGTCTCGGTCACGCGGGGGGTGGGACGTCCCGCGCGCGCTTGCGACATCACGGACGTGGTGACGAACGCTCCAAGACGGCTCAGATCGAAGAACTGGGCCAGCTCCCGTCCCGTCCCACCGCATCCAGAGGCCGTCAGGACCGGATTGGCGAGCTCCAGGGCTCCGAGCGTGGTCTTGACCCGGTCGCTCACTGCGAGCCCCCTTCCGAGACGCTGAGGACGCGCGGCGCGCCGAGGGCGTCGAACGGGATGGTGCCCAGGTCGCCCCAGCGGACGCGGTCACCGCGCAGGACGGGCCCGTCGGCGCACGCGCGCACCATGCGGGTCACGCCGTCCTCGCCGTGGACGGGGAGCATGCACGTCATGCACACGCCGATGCCGCACGCGCCCGTCCGCTGGAGGAATTCTTCGACCGACACCTGGGACGGCAACCCGAAGTCGGTCGCGACCTGCGTGACCGACCGCAGCAGGCCCGTCGGCCCGCACGCGTACACGACGTCGGCGCCCGTCTCCTGGATGACGCGGGGCAGAACGTCGCGGACGGCGCCCTTCTCCCCCATCGAGCCGTCGTCGGTGGCGACGGTCGCGGTGTCGCCGATGCGCTGCGCCATGCGGGATCCGAACACCTGGCCGCCGGACGGCCCGCCCAGCACGAAGTGCACCTGGCAGCCGCGCCGCAGGAGCGAGTCGGCGAGCGAGAACAGGGCGGCGCCGCCGGGCCCGCCGCCGGCGAGCAGGCAGCTGACGGGGTCGCGGGGCAGGCGGAACGGGCGTCCGAGCGGCCCGACGAGGTCGAGCTGGTCGCGGGCGCGGCGCCCGGCGAGCCAGGCGGTACCGGGTTCGGTGTCGGCGAACACGACCTCGACGGTGCCGCCGTAGTCCGACTTCACCTCGTGCACTCCGAAGCAGCGGCGGACCAGGCGGGCCGTGTGCTCGCCGCCGACGGCGACCGCCACGAACTGGCCGGGCCTGAACCGCTCGGCGATGGCCGGGGCCACCAGCGTCATCGCGTGGTAGTCCTGCACCTGGCGGACCGTCAGAACCGTCGCCGACGTCTGCACCGGTGTGTCGGACACCCGTCTCCCTCTCCTCGTCGCGTCGCCGGGCGGGCCGGCGGCCGATCGCGTACGCCCACCGCCCGCCCGGCTCCTGTCACCCGGGCGCCACGCCCC
>NZ_SMKU01000177.1 GCF_004349215.1 Actinomadura rubrisoli
GCTACACCGACGCCACACCCACCACCCCCGCCTACGGCGGCACCGGACGCGAGGGCGCGGAATCCACTGGCCCGGGAGGCGCAGGCCCGGGGTACGCCGACGCGAATCCTGCGGCCCCTGGTTATGGCAGCGCGGGGTCGGCCAACCTGGCAGGCGCAGACGGGTGGTACGCCAACTCCGCGCCTGGCCATGGCGGCGCGGGGCCTGCTGGTTCGGGGGGCGCGGGCGCGGGTTACGCCGATGCCGCACCTGGTTCCGGTGGTGCCGGGTCGGCGGGCGCCGGGGCTGCTGGCTCTGAAGGCGCGGGCGCGGGTTACGCCAGCGCGAGTCCTTCCCCACCCGGTTACGGTGCTGCCGGACCTGGGGGCGCGGGGTCTGCCGGTCTGGGAGGCGCGGGCGCCGGATACGCCGACGCGAGTCCTGGCGCACCTGGGTATGGCGGCGCGGGGCCGGGGTACGCCGACGTGGGTGCTGCTGTGCCTGGGTATGGCGGTGCGGGGTCGGTTGGTGCGGGAGGCGTTGGCGCTGACTTTGCCGGCGCCGGTCCTGCTTGGAATCCGGCTGCGGAGGTCACCCGGGGCGCGGATTCCGCGACTGTTCGCGGGCCTGCCGGTCAAAGCGGGCCATTCGCCCCTGCCCCTGGGACGGCGCCCGGCCCTTTTCCGGGCATGCCCGGCGATTCGGGGGCGGCGCCTTGGCCGTCTGGTGAGGAGGGCGCGGCCCGGCAGCCTTATCGCGCGCTGCGGCGCGGGCCCGCTGTGGTGACCGGGCTCATCCTTGCTGCGGTGCTGGCTGCGCTGGATGTCGGCGCCCTCGCCATTCTCATCGCCAGGCCGTCGCTCACGGAGGGGCACCGCGGGAACCTGCTGCCCGTAGTCGCCGCGTCCTTCACGCTGGTGGCCGTGGTCACGCTGGTGGCGGCGGTGTTGGCCTGGCGCGGTAGTCGTGCGGCGGCGTGGACGGTGATGGCCGCGCGTGTCGTTCGCATCGCGATGTGGGGGGCGTGGGGTGCGCTGGTTGAGATCCAGTCGTCCGCGCTGGTCGGGCATGCCGTCGTGACGGCGCTGGTCGTGGTCCTCTTGGCGCGTGGTCTGTGGGCGTCTCCTCGGCCGCGCTGACGCTCAGCTTCTGCGTTCGGACCATTCCTTGAGGTCGCGGCGCTCGATGGCCGCCGCCATGAGGTCGGGGAAGGCGTCCGGGGTGCAGGCGAACGCGGGCACCCCCAGCGCGGACAGCGCTGCCGCGTTGTCGTGGTCGTAGGCGGGCGCGCCCTCGTCCGACAGCGCGAGCAGCGCCACCACCTGGACGCCCGCTGCCGTGAGCGCCGCCACCCGCCGGAGCATCTCGTCGCGGACGCCGCCCTCGTACAGGTCGCTGATCAGCACGAAGATCGTGTCGTTCGGACGGGTGACGAGGCCCTGCGCGTAGGCGACGGCGCGGTTGATGTCGGTGCCCCCGCCCAGCTGCGTCCCGAAGAGGACCTCCACCGGGTCGTGCAGCTGGTCGGTGAGGTCGACCACGGAGGTGTCGAACACCACCAGCGACGTCCGCAGCGACCGCATCGAGGCCAGCACCGCGGCGAACACGCTCGCGTACACCACCGACGCCGCCATCGAGCCGCTCTGGTCGACGCACAGCACCACGTCCCGCTTGACGGCCTGTTGCCGCCGCCCGTACCCGATCAGCCGTTCCGGGACGAGCGTGCGGTGCTCGGGCAGGTAGTGGCGCAGGTTCGCGCGGATCGTCCGCTCCCAGTCGACGTCTGCGAGCCGCTTCGGCCGCAGGACGCGGGCCGACCGGTCGAGCGCGCCGCCGACCGCCGAGCGGGTCCGCTGCGCGAGCCGCCGCTCCAGGTCGCGGACGACCTTGCGGACGACGTCCCGCGCCGACTCCCGGGCCCGGTCGGGCATCACCCGGTTGAGCGACAGCAGCGTCCCGACCAGGTGGACGTCCGGCTCGACGGCCTCCAGCATCTCCGGCTCCATCAGCAGCCGCGTCAGGTCGAGCCGCTCGATCGCGTCCCGCTGCATGACCTGGACGACGGTGGACGGGAAGTACGCGCGGATGTCGCCGAGCCACCGCGCCACCGACGGCGCCGAGTCGCTGAGCCCGGCACTCCGCCGCCCCGGCCGCGACCGGCCCTCGCCCCGGTCATCGGACCCGTACAGCTTCTCCAGCGCCCCGTCCATGCGGACGTCGTCCCCGGCGAGCGTCACTCCCGTGCCGTCGGCCTTCTCCCCGCCCAGCACCAGCCGCCACCGCCGCAACCGATCGCCGCCGTCTTCCCGCATCGGATCACCGTTCACAAACGTCCCTCCGTCTCGCGCGCCGACATGTGCCCGCTCCAAGCCGACACACCGCGCCCCGAACCTGCCGACTCCGACAGCGCCCCGGCCACGCAGACCCCATGGCGCGGCGCTCGCGCGCGGGCCGACCGGACGGCCGTTTGAGCAGCGCGGGGCGGTCGGGCTGATGTGTGGACGGCGCGGTCATGGTGCCGTGCGGGGGCGGAGTCATGGGGTCCAGCCGAGGATGGTCAGGGCCGTTTCGGCGGCTGGGGCCGCGCGGGCGGCGTCCAGAGTGTCGGTGGTGGGACGAGGGGTGGACGCGTTGTCCAGGCGGCGGACCTGCTCGCCGATGGAGCGGCGTTCCGCGGCGGCGTAGGCGCCGAAGGTGCGGCGCAGCAGGGGGAGGACGTCGGTGAACGAGTCGCCGGGGAGGTCGGAGATCCAGTCGTCGACCAGGCGGAGCAGGGCCTCGTCGTGGGTCAGGACGAGGCCGCCGCCGGACAGGAAGCCCTCCACCCAGGCGGCCGCGCGGTCGGGCGGGGCGCCGATGGAGACGGCGCGGGCCATCCGGGCGGGGACGTCGTGGAGGCGGCCCGCGTCCAGGAGGAGGCGGGTGAGGCGGCCCTCCAGGAGGCCGTGGAGGTTGTCCGGGCGGGCGATCAGGTTCTCCAGCGTCCGGCGCCAGCGCTCGATGTGGCCTTCGTGGCCGAGGAGGGACAGCGCGCCGTGGACGTCGTCGATGTGGCCGAGGTAGTCGCGGGCGGCGTCGTCGTCCAGGCCCGACACGGCCGGGGGGAGGCCCACGCAGATGCGGACGACGAGGCCGTCGACGACGGTGCGGAGGGGGCCGGTGGAGGTGCCGCGCACGTCCCCGTACCGCAGTGCCCGGACGAGGGCGGGCATCGCGGCCATCAGGTGCGCGACGTCGGTGTCGACCGCGGCGCGGTCGGCGAGGGCGTGCATCACGGTGGGGAGCGCTTCGCCGAGATCGGAGAGGAGGCAGCGCTCGGCGACGGAGGTGAGGTCGGCGAGCGCGGCGGCGTGGGCGGCCAGCGCCTTGGCGCGGGCGGTCGCGGCGCCGCGGACGGTCGTGCCCCAGGCGCTCGCCTCGATCAGTTCGACGTCGAACTCGGGGCGCCAGGCCAGCGTCCACGTCTCGCGGAACGTCCCCTTGGAGCGGCCGCCCTCGGCGGGCGCGCCCCAGTCGACGTCCAGGAGGCGGAGCCGGTGCAGCAGGCGGCTGCGCTCCAGGTCGGTGGGCTTGCGCAGGTCGAGGTCCTGCTCCTTGTCGAGCGCGGACGGCTTGAGCCGCAGCCGCCTCTGCTCGGCCTGAAGGTCGCGCTGGAGCGGGACCATCGGGGTGCGCTCGGGGACTGCGCCGAGCCGCTCGCCGACGACGAGGCGCCGCTGGATCAGCTCGACCGGCAGGTCGGCGCCCTCGCACAGGACGGCGCGGGTCGCCTCGGTGACCTCGTCCAGCCCGGCCAGCGGACGGCCGCGGATCGCGGCGAGGGTCTCGGCGAGCCGCACGGCCTCGATGACGTGCGCGGAGGAGACGTGCAGGTCCTCCTCGCGCAGCACCCGGGCGGCGGCGGTCAGCCAGCGCTCGATGGGACGGTCGCGCGCGGTGAACAGGTGGTGGTACCAGCCGGGGGAGCGGACGCCCGCGCCGTATCCCGACCGTCCCGCGAGGCGCCCGTGCGTCCACGGCACCCACGTCATGGCGATCTTGGCCTTGGGCAGCCCGCGCAGGACCTGGTCGTCGCGGGACGCGGGGACCTTGGCCAGCAGGGCCGGGACATGCCAGGCGCCGCAGACCACGGCGACCCGCTCGTAGCCGTCCTTGAGGGCGCGGCGCAGCGTCCGGCGCATGTGCGCCTCGCGCTGCTCCTCGCGCGCGTCGCCCTCCTCCGGGCCGAGCTGCTCGCGGAGTTCCGCCATGGCCTCGGCGATTGCCGAGAACGGCGAGGGGCCTTCGCTGCGGTGCTCGACCACGTCGTCCCACCACCGCTCAGCGTCGTCGTACCCGGCGGCCTTCGCCAGCCAGCCCAGCGGGTCGCTGCGGATGCCCTCCTCCCCGCCGGGCTCCTTCGCGCCGGGCCCCTCTGTGCCGGGCTCCTGCGTGCCGGGCCCCTGCGTGCCGGGCCTCTCTGTGCCGGGCTCCTTCGCGCCGGGCCTCTCCGTGCCGGGCCTCTCTGTGCCGGGTCCCTGCGTGCCGGGCCTCTTCGTGCCGGGCCCTTCCGTGCCGGGTCCCTGCGTGCCGGGCCTCTCCGTGCCGGGTCCCTGCGCGCCTGGCCCCTCTGCGCCGGGCTCTTCCGCGCCGGGTCGCTGCGCGTCCGGGGTCTTCGCGTCCGGGGCGTCCTCGCCATCGGGCGGGACGAGTTGGTGCGCGGCGGGCAGGTCGCAGAACCGGACTGTGATGCCGGCGCCGAGCGCGTATCGGATCGCCTGCCATTCGGGGCTGAACTCGGCGAACGGCCAGAACGCGGCCTGGCGGTCGTCGCCTCCCGTCGCGGCACGGCCGGGGGAGTAGGCCAGCAGCGCGACCGGCGGGACCATCTCGGGGTCGCCGGCCAGCTCGACGAGCGGGTCGGCCTCCGGCGGGCCCTCGATCAGCACCGCGTCGGGCTTGAAGTCCTCCAAGGCCGCGCGCAGCGCGCGCGCCGAGCCCGGCCCGTGGTGCCGGATGCCGTAGACCTCGACATCGCTCATCGGCGTCCTCCGGGGATGTCCCCCATCAGGAGACCTCCCGGCACGCGCGGTAGAAGTCGCGCCACTCGGGACGCTCGCGGACGACCGTCTCCAGGTATTCCTGCCAGACCACGCGGTCGGACACCGGGTCCTGCACGACGGCGCCGACCATCCCGCCCGCCACGTCGGCGGCGCGCAGCACCCCGTCGCCGAAGTGCGCCGCCAGCGCCAGCCCGCTGGTGATCACCGAGATGGCCTCGGCGGTGCTGAGCGTCCCGCTGGGCGATTTGAGCTTGGTGCGGCCGTCGCCGGTCAGCCCGGAGCGCAGCTCGCGGAACACGGTGACGACCCGGCG
Organism: Actinomadura rubrisoli; assembly: GCF_004349215.1. Classification (GTDB taxonomy): domain Bacteria; phylum Actinomycetota; class Actinomycetes; order Streptosporangiales; family Streptosporangiaceae; genus Spirillospora; species Spirillospora rubrisoli. The sequence continues at coordinate 5,335 of NZ_SMKU01000177.1, forward strand.
GATCTCCTCCAGGCCCGCCGGGGACTCCGGCAGCTCCAGCGCCGCGCCGAGCTGGCCGACGCGGCGGGCGACGATGTCGACCTCGTCCTCGGCGCTGTCCGGCAGCGGCAGCACGACGGTGTTGAAGCGGCGGCGCAGCGCGCTGGACAGCTCGTTCACGCCCCGGTCGCGGTCGTTGGCGGTGGCGATGACCGTGAAGCCCCTGCGCGCCTGCACCTCGGTGCCCAGCTCGGGGACGGGCAGCGTCTTCTCCGACAGGACGGTGATCAGCGAGTCCTGGACGTCGCCGGGCATCCGGGTGAGCTCCTCGATCCGCGCCACGGACCCGAGCCGCATCGCCCGCATCAGGGGGCTCTCCACCATCGCCTTCTCGGACGGCCCCTCGGCGAGCAGCCGCGCGTAGTTCCACCCGTAGCGGATCGCCTCCTCCGACGTGCCCGCCGTCCCCTGCACGAGCAGGGTGGAGTCGCCGCTGATGGCGGCGGCGAGATGCTCCGACACCCACGTCTTGGCCGTCCCGGGCACACCGAGCAGCAGCAGGGCCCGGTCGGTCGCGAGCGTCGCGACCGCGACCTCCATCAGCCGGCGCTGGCCCACGTACTTGGGGCTGATCGCCGTCCCGTCCGGCAGGTCGCCGCCCAGCAGGTACGTGGTGACGGCCCACGGCGACAGCCGCCACCCCGGTGGACGCGGCCGGTCGTCATGCTCGTGCAACCGGGCCAGCTCCTCGGCGTACTCCTGCTCGGCGTGCGGCCGCAAAACCCCTTCGGCCCCGCCGGCCGGACGCCCTCCAGGCAGTTGCGCATCCGTTCCGTTAGGCGAACGCCCCTCCCGACCCACCAGACCTCCCGGCAACGATTCGTCCTTCCCCTTGAGGGGGCGACCTCCCGAACGCGACTCGCCATTTCCCGTGGACGGACGCCCCCCGAGTTCCCCCGGCAACTGTTCGTCCTCCCCTCCGGGACGACCATCCGATGGCGGCTCGTCCTCCCCTTCGGGACGGGCCTCCGGATCGTCCGGCGCCTGCTTTTTGGTCACGGTTCGAGCTCCTTCACCATGTCGTCGCGGAAGCGCAGTGTGGCGGTCAGCTCGGTGACGGCCCGCGGTGCGGCCGGGCCGAGGTCGTCGAGGCGGGACGCGGCGGCGGGATCGAGCCGCTGGTCGGCGAGCCGGCACAGCTGGGTCAGGGCGTGCTCGTCGCGGCGGGAGGGCCGTTCGGCGGCGGCGGTCAGCGTCGCGACCACCGCCGCGGCGAGGTCGCCCGTCCACGGGCCGGGCACGCGTTCCAGGACGCGCAGCAGGTCGGGGTGCCCCTCCACCCAGCGGATCAGGTCGGCCGCCGCGGGATCGCGTTCGCCGCTGGGCAGGATGGCCAGCAGGTCGGCGAGCGCCTCCGGCTCGTCCACCACGACGCCGCCCTTGAGCAGCGCGCGCGCCCACTCGGTGTTGCGCTGCCTGAGCGCGGCCCGTGCCCACCCAATGTGGACGTCTCTGGCGGCTCGCCCATCGGACCCTGCAATGTCCAAGTCACTCGGGGACGATTCGCCGACGGACCTCTGAGGGGACGGTCCGCCAGGGCCTCCGATGAAGGCTCCCAGAGGCAGGCACACGATCTCCATGGGCGGCAGGCCGAACAGGTCCGTCCAGGTGGCGAGGGGCGTGCGGGCGAGGATCTCCCGAAGCCACGCCGCCCTGGTGCCCACGGGGCCGCCACCGCCTCCCGGGACGAACGACCCGCTCGGGTGGAACGGGACGCCGTCGCGCGCCAGTTCCTCATCGTGTTCGCGGGGCGGCTCGACCAGGATCCAGGTCTGCTCCCGCTCTCGTACCGTGCGGACCCGTGACCTCAGGCAGGCCCGCGCGCGCGTGGCCATGCGCGCCCCGTACGCCGAGTCGGGCATGCGGGACAGCAGGTCGGACGCGAGTTGCCGGACGTCCTTGCCGCGATCCTCCAGCGCGTCCTCCAGGAACTCCTCGTCATCGAGGGACAGGCCATGCTCGAACGTGGCGAGGAACGCCGCCCGGTCGGGCGCGGGCTCCTTGGCCCAGGTCTCGTGGAGCAGCCTCCGGGCCGCCGCGGGGTCGCTGCCGCGAAGCCGGGTCAGGTACGCGACGCGTTGGTTGCGCGTACCGGTCTCCCACACGTCGGAGCCCCCGCCCGGATCGTCGCCGGACCCGACGAGGTACGCCCAGTCGGTGTTCTGCAAGGCCAGCCACACGCCGCGCCGTCCGGCGGCCCGCGCGATCGACGGTCGCAGTATCCGGTCGCTGCGCCCTCGCTCCAGGAGTTCGGGCAGCAGCCGCGCGGGCACCCGCCACCCGCGCGCGGCCGCCGCGTCGAGCCATTCGGGCAGTACCCGTATCTGCTCCCCGGCCAGGATGCGCCCGAGCCGCGCCGCCGCCGCGGCCGGTACCACCGGCGCCCTTTCCGCCGGGGCCGGTGCGATGACGTCCGGCCCGGCCGCGTCGGCCGTGCCTTCGCGCGGCTCGGCGGTGCGGGCGCGGGTGGGAAGACGGCCCGCGCGGCGGCGGACGGTCAGCAGGGCGGCCTGGTCGAGAAGGCGGCCCGCCTTGTCGACGGGCTCGCCGGGCGCCTCGCTCGGGGCCTCGGACAGGACGGGCGGGTCGCGGCGTTCGGTTCCGAGGAGGGCGGCGGTGACGTGGTCGTTCCAGGCGCTCACAGGATCACGACTCCCTCGTCCTCTTGCCAGGCCGCCAGGGGACGGACGCCGTGCGGCGTCCATTCCCCGGCGAACGTGACCGGGCCGCCCCCGGAGATGGCCAGGAGGTGCCATGGATCGGTCATGCGGAGCGGTAGCGAGTCGCCGGCGTCGTCTACCACGTGCAGTTCGCCCCCTTCGGTACGGGCGAGCCGTACCCCGGCCAGTGTCGCGGGCCAGCGCTCCAGCCAAGGGTCCCGGGCGAGGGCCGTGGCGTGCTCGTCGAGGAAGCCTTGAACGGTCGTGCCCTCCGGTGTGCCCGTCTCGGCCGGTCCGTACCGTTCGGCGACGAGGGCGCGCAAGGGCTGGGAGCCGGGGTAGAACGCCAGCTCCGCGTCGATCTCCGTGCCCACGACAAGGGACGCGTCCAGGACGGCGCCGGGCGCGGCGAACGACAGCACCAGCGCGGGACGGCCCGTCCGGCGGCCCCGGAGCCACACCCGCCGCGTGGTGAGCTGCTCTAGGGCGGTGTCACGCGAACCGGTCACCGACCATCGGTCACGGACGCGCTCGCCCTCACCCAGAACGTCGTCTTGCGGAACCGTGAATCCGACGCGCGCGCGGACGGTGTCGCGCAGGCCCTGGGGGAGCTCACCGCGCCGCTGGTACGCCCGGACGAGCAGCCGCAGCATCGCGTACTCCTCCAGGAGCCGGTCGGGCCAGCCGGGCTGCCGGGGGACCGCAGCCAGGCCCCTGACCTGCCCGGCGACGGCGGGCGCCTGCGCGTCGACCAGCCGCCGGGCCGCGTCGTCCCACAGCCGGTAGGGCGCCTTCTCGGCCTGCGCGAGCCCATGCGCGACCTGGTCGCGGAGCCACTGGTCGAGTTCGGCGAGCCCGTCGTCGACGCGCCGCTCACGCCGTTCGACGGTCTTGGGGTCCCTGGCCTTGGCGGCCGACGCGGACCGCCGTTCCCGCGCCCGGTCGGCCCGGTCGCGCCGGTCCTCCACCCACTCGGCGGCCCAGCCGGGACGGGGGCCCGTCTCGACCGTCTCCTCGCTCCACAGCAGGAGCAGCCCGAGCGCGTGCTTGCACGGGGTCTTCCGGCTCGGGCAGGTGCAGCGGAACGCGGGCGTGGCCAGGTCGACGCACGTGCGGTACACGCTCTTGCCGCTGCCCTGGCACTCGCCCCAGACGGCCTCGTCGTCGCAGCCGGTGCCGGCCCACTTGGCGGGACGGGCCACCCCGCCCGCCGCCTTGGCCGCCGCCTCGTCCGGTGCGAGGCCGAGGACCTGCCCCCGATCCCATCGCTCGCTCACAGTGCCGAAACTATCGGCGGGGTACGACATTCGCCGCCACCCGACCGCCGGTCAATTCGAGGAGTCAGCAATGAGGTGATTTGTCAGAAGCCCGGGGTGGGGAGGCTCGGGAAGGACGTGGCGTCCGGGACGAGGAGGGCGCCGCCGGCGATGAGGGCGCCCAGGGCGACCGCGCCGAACAGGCCGACCCAGGCGAGCCCTGGCACGCCGGTGATGTGCGCGAGCTGGTCGGCGTCGGAGCTCGGCGCCATGTGGCGGGCGCGCATGCGCTGGAGCTCGATCACCGGACGGGTCGCGGCGAGCAGCAGGAACCAGGCGGCGAGGTAGGCGAACCCGGCCTGGACCTCGTCGCTGCCCAGCCAGGACACCCCGAAGACGACCGCGCCCGTGGCGATCACCGAGAGCGCGCCGTAGGCGTTGCGGATCATGACGAGCATCGCCGCGAGCAGAGCGAGCGAGAACCACAGCATGAGCGTGATGCGGCCGCCCGCCAGCAGCATGGCGAACACCAGGCCCAGCACCGGGGGGGTGACGTACCCGGCCAGCGCGGTGAAGACCATGCCGGGCCCGTGCGGCTTGCCGCGCGAGACGGTGACGCCGGAGGTGTCGGAGTGCAGCTTGATGCCGTCGAGCTTGCGCCCGGTGACCAGGGCGATGAGGGCGTGCCCGCCCTCGTGCGCGATCGTCACCGTGTTGCGCGCGATGCGCCAGGTGGGGCCGTGGAGCACCGCGCCCAGCGCGACGAGCGCGACGAGGACGACCAGCCACCACGGTGGATCGGCCTGCGTGCCCGTCACTCGGTCCCACAGCCCGGCGATGCTCACCCTGTCCACGTCCACCTCGGAGTCGTCGTTCGCGATGCCCAACACTAGGACGTCAGGGATAACGTTCGCGTTCGGTTCAGGACGGTCCGGATGTGTCATGTCCTGAACCGCCGCGGAATGATCACTTACCCGGGCCCTCGCGTCGGACGAATACCGCCTGCGGCGAATGTGATCCGCATCACAGCTACTGTCCCGTAACCCCGTCCAGAATAACGATTTACCAGGTGGAGTGTGATTCATCCCATTATGGTGTGAGCCCTAGAACCGTTAATGTGCCCTTCGCGCCGAGGTAGCAGCTCCCTGCGGCGCAGGGGACTTCGCCCGGCGGTTCACCAGCGGCCGGGCGAGGACGAGCGCCGGTCGGGACGGCGCCACCGCGAATTCCGGAGCGGGTGGCCACGGCGCGACGAGAGGGTGGCGGGGATTGAGCGGGGATCTATCCCCCGCGCGGGCCATGGGCGCGCGTGGGCTGTTTCGGCGTGATCGGATCACGGGGCAGATCGCGATCGGCCTGGTCGGCGTGCTCTGCGTCAGCGCGATCGTGTACGGGGTGGGCACGGCGAGCGCGCGGTACAAGCTCGCCGACGTCGGCGCGTGGCTGAGCGCGGGCGCCAAGGGCCTGGTCGTGCACGCCAACGGCCTCGCGGGCAAGGTGGACGGCAAGGCCGCCGTGATCCCGCAGATGCGCGGCCACCACATCAAGATCGTCCAGGACGGCACGACCGTCCTGCTGATCGACGAGGACACCGGCGTCGTCAGCCGCATCGACCCGTCCCAGCTCAAGATCACCCAGAGCCGCGCGCTCGGCGGCTCCGCGCTGCAGGTGGTGGCCGGAGCCGGCACCGCGTACACGGTCGACCTGGCCAAGGGCGCCGTCCAGCAGATCGACCCGCTGAAGCTCACCCCGATCGGCCAGGGCGCCGCGCTCACCGCGCCGCTCGCCAAGGCCGGCATCGACGCCAAGGGCACGCTCTGGGTCCCCACCCCGCAGGACGGCAAGGTCGTCCCGTTCCAGAACGGCCGCCAGGGACAGCCCGTCGCCGCCGGACGCGCCGGCGACCGCCTCTCCCTCACCATCGCCGCCGGGACGCCCGTCGTCACCAACAGCACGTCGGCGGCCGCGCTGATCGTCCGCCCCGGGGGCACGCAGAAGATCAACCTGCCGGCCCCCGTCGCCCAGGCGGCCGACGGGGTGAAGGTCCCCGAGGTCGCCGACGGGCAGATCGTCCCGATGCTCGGCGCCGGCGGCGCGCTCTACCTGCTGAACACCGCTGTCGGACGGGTCGACTCGGTCGCCCTGCGCATGCCGCGCCACCAGTTCGAGCCCCCGCACGTCCTCGGCTCCCGCGTCTACCTCCCGGACCGCACGTCCGGCCGCCTGCTGGTCTTCAACACCGACCGCAACGGCTGGGAGCAGCCGATCACCGCGACCCGCCCCGGCGGGACGATGGAGATCCTCGTCCGCGACCACATGCTCTGGGTCAACGACCCCAACGGCGCGACCGCCCTCGCCTTCGACCCGAACGGCGCGGTCAAGCGCATCAAGAAGTACGAGGACAAGATCCCCGGCAGCGCCCGCCATCCCATCCCGGCCCCCAACCCGGGCAACGGCAACGGCAACCGCAACAACGGCGGCGGCCGAGCCCCCGGCGGCAACACCGGAACCCCGCCGTCCGGGACGCCCGCCAAGCCGCCGGTGAAGAAGGACCCGACCGCCCCCGATCCGCCGATCCCGGCCGCCAGCGGTGGCGACGGCAAGGTGACGGTCCGCTTCACCCCCGCGAGCCAGCCGCAGGGCGTGTACCCGGTCACGCGCTTCGTGCTCCTGGACCAGAACGACCGGCCGGTGAAGGGCGCCAGCCCGTCCCAGTTCCCCGCGAGCTCGCCGGGCGGCACGTTCACCGTGGACGGTCTGGCCTGCGACGCCACGACGCACGCCTACAAGGTGGCGGCGGAGTACCGCGACAAGGACCGCAGGCCCGCCTTGAGCCCGTCGGGCGCGGTCAGCGCGACCGCCTGCCAGGCGCCGATGGCGACGCCCGTCCTGACCGCGAGGCCGGAGAACCACACCGCGTCCCTCTCGTGGACGCAGGCGCCCGGCTACCAGATCACCTACAAGGTCACCGGCCCGAACGCGCCCGCCGGACGGCTGAGCGGCACGTCCACGGACGTGGGCGGCCTGACGAACGACGCGAACCGGTCCTACACCTACACCGTCACGGCCGCCAACGGCGCGGGCGAGACCACGTCCGCGCCCAAGTCGGTCACCCTCAACCCCGAGACCGGCGCGAGAAGCTTCAACATGCACTGGGACGACGACACCAGCACCAAGATCCGCTCGTCACCCGATCAGGGCGCGGGCTCTGTCGGCACGATCCCGAAGGGCTATCACGGCGGAGTGATGGTGCACTGCCAGCAGAGTGGCACGCGCTACATCGACACCTGGAACAGCGCGAACCGGTCGAGCGTGGTCTGGGACAAGATCACGTACAACGGTGTGACCGGGTGGATCAGCGACCTGTTCGTCACGACCTCGGGCTCGGGTACCGACAACTTCTCGCCGCCGCTGTGGGGGTGCAATTGATGAGCGAGGGCACGGGGGTGGACGCGGAGGCGCTGGTGGGGCGGTTCGCGCAGATGTTCGCGGCGCTGGCGAACAACATCGAGCGGGTCGTGCGGGGGAAGCGCGACAAGGTCGAGCTGGCGCTGGTCTGCCTGCTGTCGGAGGGGCATCTGCTGGTCGAGGACGTCCCGGGAGTGGGGAAGACGACCCTCGCGCGGGCGATGTCGGCGTCGGTGGAGGCGAAGTGGACGCGGATCCAGTTCACGCCCGACCTGCTGCCCAGCGACATCACCGGGGTGTCGATCTTCAACCAGGGGACGGGCGCGTTCGAGTTCCACCCCGGTCCGATCTTCGCGAACCTGGTGGTGGCGGACGAGATCAACCGGGGGTCGCCGAAGACGCAGTCGGCGCTGCTGGAGGTCATGGAGGAGCGGCGGGTGACCGTCGAGGGGACGCCGCATCCGGTGCCGCGCCCGTTCCTGGTGATCGCGACGCAGAACCCGGTGGACATGGACGGGACGTACCCGCTGCCGGAAGCGCAGCTCGACCGGTTCCTGATGCGGATCTCGATGGGGTACCCCGACCACCAGGCCGAGGTGGCGGTGCTGGCGGGGGCGCCGACCGGGGCGGTGCTCGACCAGATGCCGCCGGTGATGGGCCGCGAGGACGTCGCGCGGATGATCGAGTTCGCGCAGCGGCTGCACGTCGCGGCGCCGCTGTACGACTACGTGGTCAGGGTCGTCGCGGCGACGCGGGAGCACCCCGACCTGCGGCTCGGCGCGAGCCCGCGGGCGAGCCTGGCGCTGCTGCGGGCGGCGCGGGTGCGGGCGGCGGCGGCCGGGCGGTCCTACATCGTGCCCGAGGACGTGAAGGCGCTCGCGGTGGCGGTCATCGCGCACCGGCTGATCGTGACGCCGGAGGCGGAGCTGCGGGGGCGCGGCGGCGCGGACGTGGTGGGCGAGGTGCTCGCGAACGTGCCGACCCCGCAGGCCGCCGGGGTGTGATGTGCTGACGCCGCTCGGATGGGGGACGGCGGCCGTGTCGGCGGCGCTGTACGCGGCGGGCTGGTGGCTCGGGTACCCGGAGCCGGCGATGCTCGCGGTGGCGGGGCTGGCGGCGGTGGCGGGCGCGGCGCTGTGGACGCTGCCCCGGCCGAGGCTGGAGGTCCGCAGGGAGATCGCGCCGGCGAAGGTCGGGCGCGGGGAGCCCGCCGTGGGCGTGCTGCACGTGAGGAACGCGGGGCGCGGGGTCCGGGGGCTGACGGCGCTGGACGCGGCGGGATCGACGCAGGTCGCGGTGGAGGTGCCGCGGCTGCGGCCCGGCGGCGGGCGGACGGTGACGTACCGGCTGCCGACCGGGCGGCGCGGTCGGATCCCGGTGGGGCCGCTGCGGCTGGTGCGGGCCGATCCGCTGCGGCTGGCGCGGCGGGTGCGCGAGTACGGCGCGCCGCAGGTCCTGCTCGTCCGGCCGAGGACGGTGCCGCTGTCGCTGCTGCCGTCGGGGCGCGCCCACCATCTGGACGGTCCGACCAGCGACCGGTCCCCGGCGGGGACGGCGACGTTCCACGCGCTGCGCGAGTACGTGATCGGGGACGAGTTGCGCCACATCCACTGGAAGTCCTCGGCGAGGACGGGGACGCTGATGGTCCGGCAGCTCGTGGACGCGAGCCTGCCGACCACGACGATCGTGCTGGAGGCGCGGCCGCAGGCGTGGCCCGAGCCCGACGATTTCGAGCTGGCGGTGGACGCGGCGGCGTCGGTGGCGGTGGCCGCGTCGGCGGCGAGCTTCCCCGTCCGGGTCCTGACCGGGTCCGGGCCGGTGGCCGACACGCGAGGCGGGCCCGAGGACGTGGAGGCGCTGCTCGACAGGCTCACCGCCGTCATGCCCGGACCGGGGCCGCAGTCCACGCTGGACGTGGTGCGGCGTGTGCGCGCGGGCGGATCGCTGGTCGTCATCACGCCGGGCGGCGGAGAACTGAGCCGGGTCGCGGCGGTGCGGAGCCGCTTCGACCGGGTGGTGGTGCTGCGGGTGCGGCCGGGCGAGCCCGCGTCCGCGCCGCCCGGCGTCCACCTGATCGACTTCGGTGACCTGGACGGGCTGGCGGAGGCGTGGCGGCGGCTCGGGACCGCCCGGTGACGCGCTACGCGTCCCTCGCGGTGACGGCCTGCCTGGCCGCCGTCGCGGGCCTTGCGTTCCAGCGGGTCTTCGGCCTCGGCCCGGTGGTGCCGGTCGCGATCGTGGCCGCGGTCGTCCCGACGCTGCTGTCCGCGCTGCTCTCGGGCCCGCGCAAGGACAAGGGCCCGTGGCCGCTCTGGATCGCCGTCGTCCTGACGGCGGTCGCGTGGGCGGGGACGGTGTCGGTCACCGTCCTGCGTCCGGCCCTGAGCGCGGGGACGCTCCCGCAGACGCTCCGCGAGGGCGTCCTCAGCGGGTGGAAGTCGATCCTCACCACGCTCCTGCCCGCCCCGGCCAAGCCCGAGTTCCTGGTGCTGGCGCACGTGCTGGTGTGGCTGGCGGCGTTCGCGTCCGCCGAGCTGGCCCTGCGCACGTCGCTGCGCGCCGTCCCGTGCGTCCCGGTGCTGGGGGTGTGGGCGGTCGCGCTCCTGCTGGGCGTGGACGGCCCCGGCTCCAACCTTCCGCTCGCCGCCGCGACCGTCGTGCTGATCGGCGTGCTGGCCCTCATCCGGTCGGACGGCCCGGACGCGCGGCCCGCGTGGCGTCCGCTCGCGCTCGGCCTGCCCGCCGCCGCCGTCCTCGGCGCGCTGGCGTTCCTCGCGGGCCCGGTCGTCCCGGTGAGCGCCGAGCCGTACGATCCGCGCGAGCAGGTGCAGGCGCCGCCGCCGCAGCAGCGGGACGGGGTGAGCCCGCTCGACCGGGTCGGCGGCTGGCTCCTCAGCCCCGACCAGGTCATGTTCACCGTCGCGTCGCCGCGCAACGAGATCGCGCGGCTCGCCGTCCTCGACCGGTTCGACGGCGTGACGTGGTCGTCCACGGCGCGGTTCGTCCCGACGGGCAGCAGGGTGCCCGCCGGGCCGAGGCCGGGCCGCGAGCACCGGACGGGGCAGCGGATCACGATCCGCGACCTGCCCGGGGTGTGGGTGCCCGCCGCCGACCGGCCCCGGCGGGTCGACGGGATGGCCGTGGTCGTCGACCCGGGCAGCGGCGCGCTGGCGGCCGCGCGGCCCCTCCGCCCCGGCCAGGCGTACACGGTCGAGTCGCGGGTGCCGGAGTGGTCGGCCGACGACCTGGCCGGCGCGAGCGTCGCGCGGGACGCCGAGGCGCGGGCCGCGCGGGAGCTGCCGTGGGGGCCGGGCGCGACGCGTCCGCCCGTCCAGATCGCCGAGTTCCGGCGGTTCGCGCAGGCCGCGACGCAGAACGCCGTGTCGCCCATCCAGCAGGCCGCGATGCTCGCCGAGCACCTCAAGCGCCACGCCCGCTACGACGTGACCGCGCCGCCCGGCCACGGTTACCGGCAGCTCGACTACTTCCTCGGCGAGGGCAGGCGCGGCACCCCCGAGCACTTCGCCACCGCCTACGCCCTGCTCGCCCGCTCGATCGGGCTGCCGTCCCGGATCGTGGTGGGATTCGACGGCGGGAACCGCGCGGGCGGCGCCGTCCAGGTCCGCTCCGGCGACGTGATGGTGTGGCCGGAGGTCAAGTTCGAGCGGCTCGGCTGGGTGCGCTTCAACCCGCTCCCGGAGAACGCGCGCCGCTCCAAGCAGAACGACACCGTCGCGGCGGGGGAGACGCAGCAGAAGCTGGAGCAGGCACAGAAGAACGCCGCGTCCCAGCAGAACGGCTCCGGGCCGGGCAAGACACCGCAGAAGGCCCCGCAGAAGCCCGCCGCCGCCGAGGACGGCCCGCCGCCCTGGTGGGTGTTCGCGTCGATCGGGGCGGCCGTCCTGCTCACCGGGTACGTGCTGGCCGTCCTGCTCGTCCCCGCCTTGCGTAAGCGCCGCCGCCGGACGGGCCCGCCCGCCGAGCGCATCGCGGGAGCCTGGCACCAGGCCCTCGACCACCTGTCCGACGTCGGGCTCTCCACGGCCCGCACGCTGACGGCGCACGAGGTGGCGCGCTTCGGCGCGTCCAGCGTCGGGGAGGACGCCCACGGGCACCTCGGCCCCCTGGCCGACCTGGTCAACCGCAGCCGCTTCGCCCCGTCCGGCCCCGACCCGCACGCCGCCGACCAGGCGTGGCGCCACACCGACGAGCTGGGACGGCTCGTCACCGCCAAGGCCGGCCGCCTCCGCCGCTTCCGCAACCGCCTCCACCCCCGCTCGTTCCACCCCGGACCCAGGGGCCTCGTCTAGAGGCGGCCCGTTCAGCGGGCGGGGAGGTGGACGCCGATCTCGCCGCCGAGCGCCGCGCCCGGCTCCAAGCCGAGGTCGTCGCCGCTCCAGAACCGGCCCGGGTCGAACCAGTTCGGGCGGCGGCCCTTCGGCAGCAGCCCCATCGACTGGTAGGTCACCGCGACGATCTCGGCGCAGAACGCCGTCTCCAGGTCCGGGTCGCGCTCGGCGGGGCGGCGGACCGGGACCCGGCCCCGCAGCCAGCGCGACGCCAGCCGCGACGTCGAGGGGAACGGGGTGCCGTCCAGCCGGGCCACCGCGCGCAGCGCCGCGTCCTCCATCGCACGGGGCGCGGGCGGGTCGAGCTGGCGCAGCCACGCCCGCTGCCCGTACCGGTTCCCCCACGCCAGGACGGCGTCGCGCAGGTCGTGGAGCTGGGCGCCCCGGTGGTGGCCGCCCGACCACAGGTCCGGCAGGGAGCGGCCCAGCTCGGCGTGCCACAGCAGCGGCGGCAGGTCGTCGATGACCACCGACATTCCGACATGGTTGACGGGGCTGTTGGTCGTCATCTGGATCGCCCGGTCGGCGACCGTCCTGCCGCGGAAGAGCCACACGTCCCCGGTGCGGGTCAGTGCGGCGGCCTCGTCGAGGGAGATGCTCGTGCCCGGCATGATCGCTAGCCTAGGCGCATGCGATGGTGGAAGGCGCTGGGCATCGCCGGTTTCGTCGGGGTCGCCGCGACGGGCGCCGTGATCGCGCGGGCGGAGCGGCGGCGCCGCTCGTACACGCCCGACGAGATCCGGCGGCGCCTGCACGAGCGGCTGGACGAGGCGCCGGGTGAGTCGTCATGACCGTCCGATCCGTCCGCCCGCCGGGGCCGGACGACCTGGACCGCGCGTGGCGGGCCGTGTCCGCCGAGCTGCCGCCCACGCCGGTCGTCGCGTCGGAGCTGGTGCCCGGCGCGCTGCTGAAGCTGGAGACGCTCCAGCCGACGGGCTCGTTCAAGGTGCGGGGCGCGCTCGCCGCCGTGGCCGCGCTGCCGGGCGGCGAGCCGGCCGTCACGGCGAGCGCGGGCAACCACGGGCTCGGCATGGGCTTCGCCGCGGCCAAGGCGGGCGCGGACGTGACCGTCGTGGTGCCCGAGCGCGCGTCCCAGGCGAAGATCGACAAGATCGGGACGTTCCCGGTGCGGCTCGTCCAGTACGGGGCGTCCTACGACGAGGCCGAGGCGCACGCGATGAGCCTGCCGGGCCGGTACGTCTCGCCCTACAACGACCCCGCCGTGATCGCCGGGCAGGGCACGATCGGCCGCGAGCTGGACGAGCAGGCGCCGGGGCCGCTCACCGTGGTCGCGCCGGTCGGCGGCGGCGGGCTCGTCGCGGGCCTGTGCCTGTGGGCGCGCGAGCGCGGCGGCGTGCGCGTCGTCGGCGTGGAGTCGGCGGAGTCGCGGGCGGTGTCCGCCGCCGTGTCGGCCGGGCGGATCACCCGGGTGCGGGTGGGTGACTCGATCGCCGAAGCGCTGATGGGCAACCTGGAGGCGGGCAGCGTGACGCCGGACGTCATCCGGGGCGCCGCCGAACTGACCACCGTCACCGAGGCCGAAATCCGGGCCGCGCTGCGCTGGCTGCTCCGCGAGCACGGCCTCGTCGCCGAGGGCTCGGGCGCGGCCGGGGTCGCCGCCGTCCTTGCCGGGAAGGTCGGCCTCACTGGACGGACGGTCGTCGTCGTGTCCGGCTGCAACATCACCATCCCGACCTACACCGACGCCCTGCGCGACGGCTGACGCCCCGCGAGGGCCGCGCTCAGCCCTTCGCGCGCCCCTTGCGGAGGCAGGCGGGCGCCGACCACGACACGTCCGGCGCCTTGCCCTGGTTGAGGCGCAGCACGGCGCCCACCTTGAAGCAGTAGCCGGTCCTCGGACCCAGGCCCGGGAGCGTCGCCGAGCGCGAGCCCGCCGGGACCGACACGATCGCCTGGGAGCCCGCCGGCTGCCGCTGGACGATCAGCGGCAGCCCGCGCGCCGCGTCCGGCAGCGTCCAGATGAGGGCGGCGCCCCGGCCCACCGGACGGACGATCAGCCGGCGCGGGCGGGTGGCCGCGAACTGGGTCGCGGGAAGGGGGTCCTGGGAGTCTCCGGGGCC
>NZ_SMKU01000178.1 GCF_004349215.1 Actinomadura rubrisoli
CTTCGACGCCGCCTCGTGGAACTCCGCCAGCCCCCACAGCAGCGCGGCCCGCGCCGGGGCCGACATCGACTCCAGCACCTGGGTCAGCTCCTCGCGCCGCCGCAGGCGGAGCCGGTCGAGGAGCCCCCGAGGAGCAGTGCGCCCGCGAGGGCCGTGGCCGCCGCGGCTCCCGGAACCCGTGCGCCGGAGGCCGTCGCGCGAGTGGTGCCGGACGGCGTCATGACGCGTCCGGTCAGGGCATTTCTGGTCGCCATGAGGCGGGATGCTAGTAGTGGAGATGGTGCCCGTACCGGGAATGGCGAAAATGAAGCCGTCGTGTTGACCGACCCTGGCGGTGAATAGCGTTGAAGTTCCGATTTGCCGCGCGATTCGGTAATTAAGGAAGTTGATGGGGAAATGGCCTCGAAGTATTCCCGCGGTGAGGGCACCGCGATGGGGACGGCCCGGTTATGGCCGTCCGGTACCGAGATGCCGGATTCGGTCGCCGCACGGCCCCCGGACCGCTAACTTTGCCGTACGACAACTATGATGCCGGAAGGCCGCCCGCGCGACCGGCCGGACGAGGGGCAGGCGAGCGATGTGCTCAGGCGAGCATGGAGAACGAGTCGCCGTCGGCTTCCGGCTTCGACGCCGCCTCGTGGAACTCCGCCAGCCCCCACAGCAGCGCGGCCCGCGCCGGGGCCGACATCGACTCCAGCACCTGGGTCAGCTCCTCGCGCCGCCGCAGGCGGAGCCGGTCGAGGAGCTCCTGGCCCTCGGTGGTCAGCCGCACGGACACCTCGCGGCGGTCCCGCCCGGGGTCGCGCAGCAGCAGTCCGGACGCCTCCAGCCGGTCGCAGAGCCGGCTCGCCGAGGACACCAGCGCCCCGAGCTCGGCCGCCAGGCTGCTGACGTTGACCGGCCCGCGCTCCAGAATGAACAGGGCCCGCAGTTGCGTGGACGGCACCGGAACGTCGGCGGCGTTGTGGGGACGCGACCACACGTTCATCAGCGTGGACGCCGCCTCGTCGAGGGCGGCCGCGGAGTCCGCGGCGTCCTGACCCGGCGTTGCGACCATGCCCTCCACTGTTACACACCATGTCCCCAACGGCATCTCCGGCCGGCTGGCTCGCCCGGCGGCTCTCACACCCAGGCGAGGACGCGATGCACCCGCAACCAGGCAGTGACGGTCTCGTCGAGACCGTCGAACAGGCGATCTGGGCGGCCCGGCCGCACGAGCTGGTCGGCACCGCCGCGGAGCTGATCGGACGGCATGCCGGGGCCGCCGAGGCGGAGGTCCTGCTGATCGACTACCGGCACGCGTTCCTCGTCCCGGCCGCGCGGGGCGGCGATCCCGTCCGGGTGGACGACGGCTCGGCGGGCCGGGCGTTCGCCGCGCAGCGGACCGTCCGGGAGAAGGACGGCCACGCGGGCGGCCACCGCGTCCACCTCCCGCTGAGCGTGCGGGGCGAGCGCCTCGGCCT
Source organism: Actinomadura rubrisoli (assembly GCF_004349215.1). GTDB lineage: Bacteria > Actinomycetota > Actinomycetes > Streptosporangiales > Streptosporangiaceae > Spirillospora > Spirillospora rubrisoli. The sequence continues at coordinate 1,464 of NZ_SMKU01000178.1, forward strand.
GCTGACCGTCCGCTTCCCGGACGGGGGCGTAGAGCCGGCGTGGCTGCCCGCCGTCGCGACCGCGCTCGCCCGCGCGCTGAAGATCGCCGAGAGCGGCACGGACCTCTACCGGCGCATCCGGCGGCGGACGCGGCTGACACTGGCCGCCGAGATGCAGTGGGACCTGCTGCCGTCCACGTCCTATGAGGCCGCCGAGTTCAGCATCGCCGGGCAGCTCGAACCCGCCTACGCCGTGTGGGGCGACAACTTCGACTGGGCCGCGTCGGACGGGCGGCTCACGCTGACCGTCAGCAACGGGATGGGCTCGGGGACGGAGGCGGCGGCGCTGACCCATCTCGCGGTCAGCGCGCTGCGGAACGCGCGGCGGTCCGGCGGCGACATCACCGAGCAGGCCGCCCTCGCCGACCAGGCCCTCTACGCCCAGCACCGGGGCGATCTGAACGTCGCCACGCTGCTGCTGGACTTCGACATGGCGGGCGGGCGCGTCCGGGCGATCGACGCCGGGTCCCCGCGGATCTACCGGATGCGCGGGAACGTGACCGAGGGGATCGAGTTCGACGCGCAGCTGCCGCTCGGCATGTTCGGCGACACCCTCTACGCGGTCGAGGAGTTCAGCGTCGAGCCCGGCGACCGCCTGTTCGTCGTCAGCGACGGGGTGCACGCCGCGCTGTCGCCCGGCGGGGAGACCTACGGGGTGGCGGCCCTGCTCCAGGCCCTGCGGGACACGCGCCTCCAGGCGCCGCCCGAGGCGGTCCGGACGATCATCCGGCACTTCATCACCTACCACGAGGGCGCCGAGCCGGTCGACGACGCGGTGATCGTCTGCCTCGACTGGATCGGCACCGCATCGTCGCCGTCCTCCGCACGCGGGGACATCGGGTAGGCAGGACGTCTGCCCCGGCCGGAAATCCCTTCGGTAACGATGGGGCTCCTCGCGCCACTTCCTGGTGACAGAGGACACCTGGACGGACGAAGGGGCGGGCGTGGCAGACGAAGCCTCCGATGAAGAACGCTTCACCGCGATGTACGACGAGTGTCGGCAGCGCGTGTGGGCGTACGCGGTCAGCCGCGCCGGTCGGCAGATCGCGGACGAAGTGGTTAGCGAGACCTTCGCGGTGGCGTGGCGCCGCTTCGGCGAGGTTCCGGACCCGGCGCTGCCGTGGCTGCTCGGCGTCGCGCGCAACGTCCTGCGCGACAGCCGCCGCGCCGAGACGCGGCGCGAATCGTTCGCGACGGAGCTGCGCCGCTGGGCCGCCCGGCCCACCGGGGACATCGCCGAGGAGGTGGCCGAGCGGTTCGCGGTGCTCCGCGCGATGGCGGAACTGCCTGAGGACGACAGGGAGATCCTGATCCTCATCGCCTGGCAGGGCCTCACGCCGCGCGACGCCGCCCGCGTCGTCGGCTGCTCGGCCGCTGCGCTGCGCGTGCGGCTGCACCGGGCGCGGCGCCGGCTCGTCCGGGCGGTGGAGGCGGCGCCCCCGGCGCCCGGCGCCGGTGAACGGGCCCAGCCTGTGCAGGCGGAGCCTGTGCGGGCGGGGCATCCCCAGGCAGGGCGTCCGCAGGTGGGGATCATCAGTGAGGAGAGGTCATGAGTGACGTGCTGCGGACCCTGCGGGAGGCCCGGCCGGAAGAGCTGGGCCCGGACGTCGCGGTCGACGACGGGACGCGGCGGGCGGAGCTGACTCGCGCGATGGCGGCGCGCCCGTCCACACGCGCGGCGGGGGACGCCCGGAAGCGGCCCTCGCGGGGACGCCTGCTGCCGGTCTGGGGGATCGGGCTGGTCGGCGCGGCGGCGGCCGCCGCGCTGGTCGCGACGAACCTGCCCTCGGGCGGCGGCGCTCCACACCGGCAGGCGGGCGGTCCGGGGGGCCCGGCCGCCGAGACCCTGGACGCGAAGACCGTCCTGCTCGCCGCCGCCGAGAAGGCGGACGCGCGGCCCGACAGGATGCGCGCGTACTGGCGCCAGACGACGATCTCGACCAACGCCTACCAGGCCAAGGTGCCCGGGGGCTGGTACACCGTCGTGACGAGGGAGCGGAGCGAGACGTGGACGCCCAGCAAGCCGGGCGTGAGGACGTGGACGCGCCAGCAGGAACTGGGGGTGAGGCCCGCCGCGCCGGCGGACGAGGCCGCGTGGCGGCGCGCGGGGTCGCCGTCCACGTTCCAGCTTGAGGTGCCCATGATCGGCCCCAAGAACGGCAAGGCGCGTCCGGCGTTCAAGCCCTTCAAGGCGACGACCGCCCCGGGCCGGGTGCGGACCGAGAGCAGCCCGCTCGTGGACGGGGACAAGGTGTTCTGGCTGGGCCGGAACGTGACCATGAAGGATCTGCGGGCGCTGCCCGGCGACCCGAAGCGGCTCAAGGCCGCGCTGCTGCGCTGGTACGACGGCCACGACACCGAGTCGTCGAGCGTGCCCCAGTCGGCGGACGCCTGGCTCTACCGCACGGCCGGCGGCCTGGTGACGGGGATGCCGGTGCGGCCCGAGGTGCGGGCGGCGGCGTTCCGGATGCTGGCCGGGCTCAAGACGGTGCGGGGCCTGGGCAAGGTGAAGGACACGCAGGGCAGGACCGGGGACGCCATCGCGATGGACGAGCGGACCAGCATCGGGGTGGTGCGGCACCGGCTGGTCATCGACCGGTCGACCGGGAACGCGCTGGCCGATGAGACCGTGCTGGTCAAGCCCGCCGCCGGGGAGAGCAGGCCCGCCGGATGGCTGCTCGGCTCCGAGGCCGTGATGAACACGGAATGGACGGACTCGGCACCGCGCTGATCAGTTCTCGAAGGGCTCGAAGGGACGGTGTCATGGCCTGGCGGGCCGGGCGCCGTCCCCTTCGCATGGGCGGCTTCGCATGGGCGGCGTGATCGGGACGTGATCAGGCGCTTTTCGGGGTCTGCCGGGCGGCTTTCTGGGCCGCCCGGCGCTGCGCGGTGACGGCGCGGGCGCGGTTGAGGCTTTCCCTGACCCGGGCGGCGCCGCGCATTGCGGTGGCGGTGTCCTTGACGCGCCCGGCGTAAACCGCGAGAACCTCGGCGACGGGCGGCGGCGTCCATTCCTCCTTGAGGAGCACGACCGGCGGGGCGGGCCCCGGGGCGGCGGTGGTGGCGGCGGTGGCGGGCACGGGGACGAGCGCGAGATGGGATTGGCAGTGCGGGCACTGCACCCCCGGATGAGTGTCTCTGCTCATAACAAGAATCATTACCCAAAGGTCTGACAAAACCGAGGCGCGCCCGCTTTGAAGGCGATGGGTAACGTGGGCGACCGTCAGTCGCGGCGCGGATGCCCGGGTTTGCGGACAAGATGCCCGGGTTTGCGAACAACGGGACGGAGTGATCGCCGCCCGGGCGATGAAGAAGGATCGTGGGCGCTTGTGTCCGGGGCGGACTGGTGATTTCCGTGCCGGATGTAGGTCACGCCGCAGCACAGCAGCGCGGCGAGGACGGCGAGCCAGGCCATGATCCGGCCCGTCCGGAGCCCGTATCCGCTGGTCAGCCACATCAGGTGCAGGGCCCAGCGCCGCCACGGGGTGGGCTCGGTGTGGCGGCGTATCTCCAGCGCGCTGTAGCGCAGGTCGCGGGCGAGGCCGCCGTGGTCGGAGTCGGCCGCCGCGCGCGCCAGCTCCCGGTAGAGCGCCGCCAGCCGGACGCTGTCGCGATCGGCGCCGCCGGCCGGGCCCGTGGCCTTCCCGGCCCGCTGGGCGAGGTCCTCGGCGAGGACGGCGCGTCCCCGGCCGTGACGCCGCCAGGGCCTCCAGCCCTGCCGCGGGGGCAGGGTCGCGAACCGGCAGTCGCCCGTGATGCGCAGCAGGTCGGGCCGGTCGAGCCCGAGGAAACCGCATCCGCTGAGATCGACGTCGGTCAGGCACAGTCCCTCGGCGGTGACCTCGCGCAGGGACACCAGCCGCACAGGCGCCTCGTCGGCCTCCCCGGCCGCGCCGGCGCCCGTCTCCCGGCCCGTCCCGGCGCCCGTCTCGTCGGTGGTCCCTTCGCCCGCCTCCCCGGGCTCGGGGAGGCCGTGGATGGGCTGGGGCAGCGAGCGGACGGTCACCGTCCCGTCGAAGACCGCGTCCTCCAGGTCGAGCTCGGCGTGCCGCAGCCGGAACTCGGCCGTCCCGTGCACCGTCGCGCCGCGGGCGGTGACGTGCCGGGCCGCCGCGTGGATCCGCAGGCCGCCGTGCGCGGTGGCGTCGGAGAGGCAGATCTCGCCGCCGGCGACGAGCGGGCCGAGCCACAGGCCGCGGCGGAACCGCGTCCGGTCGAGGCGGGCGTGCCGGGCCACCTGGACGCGCTTGAACGAGACGGCGCCGCCGAAGCACGCCGCCTGCATCGCCGCGTCCCGTCCGAACCGCGCCCGGTCGAAGCAGGCCGCGCCGATGAACACCGCGCGCCTGAACGAGGCGTCGGCGTGCCAGACGGCCTCCCCGAACAGCGCGTCGTTCGCGAAGACGGCCTCCTCGAACGAGGCGTGCCGGTGGAAGCGCGCGCCATGGAAGGACATGTTGCCGCCGAAGCGCGCGCCACGGAACGAGACGTTGCCGAAGAAGCGCGCGTCGTAGAACGAGGCGCCGCCCAAGAAACACGCGCCGTTGAACGTGCTGTCGCCCTCGACGCAGGCTCCGCGCAAGACGGCGTGCGATGGCAGCACCGCCCCGTCGAAGCGCGTACGGCCGAGGTGCGGGCGCCCGTCGGGGCCGGTCAGTGCGTCCAGTAACGCGTCCAGCATCCACGCCTGGACGGTGACGCCGCGCAGGTCGAGGTCGGCGCCGGGACGGAGCCCGTCCACGAACCGGTCGAACGCGCCGGGCGGCAGGTGCGCCGGACACCCCCCGGACCGCTCTACGGCGCGTCCGGCGCATCCGTGGACGGCCGTGCAGCGCGGCCAGATCACCGTGGTCAGGGACGGTGGGGAAGGCTCGTGAGGGGTCACGGTTCTCGTTCTACCCACGACGCCCTCCGCCGTGAAGCTTCCCAGGTGGACAGGTCGTACTCCCTCACGGTCACCCTGTGCACGGCCCTGGCCACAGCGGGCCAGGGCCGCCTCTTGTTTTCTCACCAGACATCTGTTCCCCCGCCTGTCACGCGTCCGGCCCCGGACACGGCCAAGCCGTCGTACGGTGAGGTCATGGGGGTAAGGAGCCGCTGGATCGCGGACCTGGACGCGCATCCGGGCGACGCTCCGGAGATCGCGCGGAGCGTTCTGCGCTGGCTCGTGGGTGCGGGTGTGATCGTCTCCGAGCGGACCGACTGCGTCCTCGGCGACGTGCCCGGCGGGTACGCGCCCGGACCGTCCTGCAAGACGATCGTGACCGGCGACCCGTCCGGCTTCCCGGACGTCTGGCCGAACGGGCTGGAGATCGACGTCGGCCGGAGCGCCTTCTACGGAGCGGTGGACGAGGACGACCGCGTGACGTGTCCCCGCTGCGGAGCGTGGCTGCCGTTCGAGATCGTCCTTACCGAGGTGGAGGAGTGGCTAGAAGGCGGCCCTGACTCGCTCGTGTGCGCGCGCTGCGGAACACGGACGGGCCTCAACGGGTGGCGCTGGCCTGTCCCGTGCGCGTTCGCCGAGCTGGGCCTGCGGTTCTGGAACTGGCCGGAGCTCACCGACGCCTTCGTCTCCGACCTGGGCGGCCGGATCGGACATCGCCTGGTCACGGGCTCGTTCGCCACGTGATCCCGCGCCGCGCCCGGGTCGCACCCCCACCAAAGCGGGCAAGACGGTCCGGAATAGTGAATGATCACACGGAACCAGGGGCATGATCGGCGTATCTGAATCTCCGGCGGGCACCGCCTAGTTCGACTGCCGTTCATCTTGGTCAGGGAAAATAACGGATATGACCGTCAATCCAGGACATCTCCCCCAGCGGGATGAAGCGATGCCCGAGGACCGCTTCCTGGACCGCGAGGAGAGCTGGCTCAGATTCAACCAGCGCGTCCTGGAGCTGGCCGAGGACCCGGGCCTGCCCCTCCTCGAACGCGTCCGGTTCCTGTCGATCTTCTCCAGCAACCTGGACGAGTTCTTCATGGTCCGCGTCGCCGGCCTCGCCCGGCGGATGGCCACCGGCCTCGCCGTCCAGTCCGCCAGCGGTCGGCAGCCCCGCGAGGTGCTGGAGCGCACCGCGGCGGTCGCGCGCCGGCTGACGCTCCGGCACGCCGCCGCCTTCCGCACCGAGATCCGGCCCGCCCTCAGCAAGGAGGGCATCGACATCCTGCGCTGGGAGGAGCTGGCCGAGACCGAGCAGGAGCGGCTGCGGCGCCTGTTCCGCGAGCGGATCTATCCCGTCCTCACCCCGCTCGTCGTCGACTCGGCGCACCCCTTCCCCTACATCTCCGGCCTCTCGCTCAACCTCGCGGTGATCGTCCGCGATCCCGAGACCGACGCGACGATGTTCGCCCGCGTCAAGGTGCCGCCGCTGCTGCCGCGCTTCATCGAGGCGTCCCCCGACCGGTTCACGCCGCTGGAGGACGTGATCGCCGCGCATCTCGGCCAGCTGTTCGTCGGGATGGAGGTCGTCGAGCACCACGCGTTCCGCGTCACCCGCAACCAGGACCTGGAGATCGACGACGACATCAGCGAGGGGCTGCTGCAGGCGCTGGAGCGCGAGCTGCTGCGCCGCAGGTTCGGCCCGGTCGTCCGGCTGGAGGTGGAGGAGTCGATCTCCGAGGGCGTCCTGGAGCTGCTCACGACCGAGCTGGCCGTGGACGAGAGGCAGATCTACCGCGTCGTCGGCCCCCTGGACCTCGGCGGGCTCGCGGCCATCGCCGATCTTGACCGGCCGGAGCTGAAGTACTCCCCTTTCGTCCCCTCGAAGGAGGCGCTCCCGGCGGATGCGAGCATCTTCACGGCCATCCGTGAGCGCGACGTGCTGCTCCACCATCCGTACGACTCCTTCACCACCACGGTCCAGCGGCTGATCGAGGACGCCGCCGCCGACAAGCGCGTCCTGGCGATCAAGCAGACCCTCTACCGGACCAGCGGCGACTCCCCGATCGTGGACGCCCTGATGAGCGCCGCCGAGGCCGGCAAGCAGGTCGTGGTCGTCGTCGAGCTCAAGGCGCGCTTCGACGAGCGCGCCAACATCGCCTGGGCGCGCAAGCTGGAGACCGCCGGCTGCCACGTCGTCTACGGGTTCGTCGGGCTGAAGACGCACTGCAAGCTCGCGCTGATCGTCCGGCAGGACTCCGACGGCATCCTGCGCCGCTACTGCCACATCGGCACCGGCAACTACCACCCGAAAACGGCCCGCCTCTACGAGGACTTCGGGCTGCTCACCGCCGACGCCGAGGTCGGCGAGGACGTCAGCGCCCTGTTCAACCACCTCACCGGCTACTCGCGGCAGAACTCCTACCACCGGCTCCTCGTCGCGCCGAACAGCCTGCGGTCCGGGCTCGTCCAGCGGATCGAGCACGAGATCGACAACCGCCGCGCCGGGCATCCCGCCCGGATCCGGATCAAGTGCAACTCACTCGTGGACGAGGTGATCATCGACGCGCTGTACCGGGCGTCCCGCGCCGGGGTGCCGGTGGACATCTGGGTCCGCGGCATCTGCGCGCTGCGTCCCGGCGTTCCCGGCGTGTCCGACATGATCCGCGTGCGCAGCGTCCTGGGCCGCTTCCTGGAGCACTCCCGCGTGTTCGCGTTCGAGAACGGCGGCGAGCCCGAGGTCTGGTTCGGCAGCGCCGACCTGATGCACCGCAACCTCGACCGCCGCGTCGAGGCCCTCGTCTGCGTCACCGACCGGGCGCAGCGCGACGAGCTGCTCACCCTGCTCGACACGGCCATGGACGAGGGGACCCACGCCTGGACGCTCGCCGGCGACGGCACCTGGACGCGCAACAAGCCGCAGCCCGGCGAGAGGCTGCTGGACATCCAGACCCACCTGGTCAAGAGCCGCCGCTGGAGGACGGTCGATGGCTGAGCCCATCCACGCCGCCGGGGCCGTCCTGTGGCGGGACGGCCCCGAGTTCGCGCTGGTCCACCGTCCCCGCTACGACGACTGGTCCTTCCCCAAGGGCAAGGTCGACCGGGGCGAGCACGTCCTGCGGGCCGCCGTCCGCGAGATCGAGGAGGAGACGGGGCTCCTCGCCCGCCTCGGCCGCCGCCTGCCCACCGTCACCTACCCGATCGGCGACCGGACCAAGCAGGTCGAGTACTGGGCCGCCCGGGTCACCGCCGAGGGCCCGTTCACCCCGAACGACGAGGTCGACCGGCTGGTCTGGCTGCCGGCCGCGGACGCCGAGCGCAGGCTCAGCTACCGCCACGACCTCGACCTGCTCCGCGAGTTCCTGCGCGGCCCCCTCCGCACCTGGCCGCTGGTGATCCTGCGGCACGCCGCCGCGGGGGAGAAGAGCCTGTGGCGCGAGCCCGACGAGCTGCGCCCCCTGGAGGAGCGCGGCCGCGCCGAGGCGACCGTCCTGTCCGGGCTCCTGCACGCCTACGGCCCCGCCCGGCTGCTCAGCTCGTCGACCGCGCGCTGCCTGGAGACCGTCCTGCCGCACGCCCGCCGCCTCCGGGCCCCGATCACCACCGACCCGGCGTTCACCGTCGGGCAGACCAGCGCGGACGAGGCCATGGAACGCCTCCTCGAACTGGTGGCGGAGGCCGTCCCGACCGTCCTGTGCACCCACGGCGAGGTCGTCTCCGACATCGTCACCGGGCTGTGCAAGGAGCTCGGCGAGAAGGTCCCGGACGACCCGAGCCTGCGCAAGGGCGAGTTCTGGGTCGCCCACATGGACCCGTCGGGCCCCGCCATCGCCGCCCTGGAACGGCACTCCCCGCTCAGAAAGACGGCCCGAGCGTCTGCGACCAGGTGACCGCCAGGCGCTCCCTCGCCGCCTCGGCCTCGCAGCGCTCCGTCCCGAAGAGCACGCCCAGGGCGAACGCGTCCGAGACCGCCCGGGCCCGCGTCCCGGCCGCCTGGAGGTGCTCCATCGCGATCACGCCGTCCTGGTAGTCGCCCAGCACCTCCTGGATGCGCTTGGCGTCCTTGGCCACCCGCTTGGCGGCCACCCCCAGCACCGGGACGGCCAGCTCAGCCGCGTACCGCGCGCGCTTGGCGGCCTTCCGGGTGTCGTGCCGTGCGATGTCGGGGTCCTCGGCCACCGCGATGGACGCGTACGCCTTGCCGAGCCGGTCCCAAGCCCGCGTGACCAGCACCGGAAGCTCCTTGCGCGCCTTGCGCTCTGCGGCATCGCCCAGCGGCGGCTCCGCGACCAGGCCCTCCAGCGCGTCCAGCAGCGCGAAGTACCGCGGCTCCTTCAGGCTCGCGTTCAGCCGCCGGTACGCGGCGCGCTCCTGCCGCGCCAGATCGTCCATCCACGCGCCCGCCGCGCCCTGGAGCCGCTCCTCGAAGCGCATCCGCAGCACCTCCAGGTCGCGCACCTCGCCCAGCGCCGCGGCCAGCCACCTCAGCTCGTCCGCCAGCCCGCCCTCCACCTGGATAACGGTCCGGTAGCTCCGCAGCGTGCTCCGGACGCGCCGCACGGCCACCCGCATCCGGTGGACGGCGTCGTCCTCCCCGAGCCGCGCCTTCGGGTCGTACTCCAGGACGGCGTCCACCTGCGCGGCGAGATACGCCATCACCGTCTCGCCCGTCGTCACCGCCGGGCCCTTCCCATTGGACGTCGCCGCCACGATGCGCCCCTTGGCCGCCGTCCTGGCACCCGCCGCCTCCGACGGCACGATCGCCCCGTTCAGCAGCCGTCCGAGCTTCGAGGACGACTTGGCCCGGCTGGCACCCGCCTTCCGCAGCCGTTTCCCGACCGACTTCAGCAGCTCGGGCGACCCCTCGCCCAGCTCGACCTCGACCTCCCGCCACCGCACGGCCGGCGCGGGCTCCTCCGCCACGGCCACGGCACCGGCCGCCGTGACCACGCCATTGCCGCCGGGCGCCGCCGTGATCGCCTCCGCCGCGACGGCCTCCCGCACGTCCCGACCCGTCACCAGGTCGTCGGCGACCTCCGCGAGGACGCCGCCCTCCGCGCCGAACAGCCGGACCACCGTGCGCTCGGTGTCCAGCGTGGCCACCGGGTGCAGCTCCGCGCCGCGCGTGTAGGCGGCCACCAGCGCCGCCAGCCGCGGCGGCACCACCCTGGGCCGCCCGAGCGGCGCCCGCAGCTCGTGCTTGCTGTCCGGCCCGGCCGGCATCTTCAGGTGCCACCCGGCGTCCGTCCCGCCCCGCCTGCGCCGCAACGTGATCCCGTGCGCCGCCAGCCGAAGGTCGGCCGTGTCGAAGTAGCTGGCGTGCAGCTCATGGACCACCGGCTCACCGACCGAGGCCACCCCGGGCAGGCCCTCCAGCTCGGGCAGCCCGAACTCGGCGGCGGCATCGTACTTGTGCTCGATCTCCAAATGCTTCACGGCCACGATCTGCTCCTAAGGACGGGTCCAACGCATGCGGGGAACACCCGGATGGCCAGCATTCCACGCCCAGGTGAACAGATACAGAACGTTCCACTCCGCTCCCGGCCCCTTACGATGCGTGCGTGCGAACCCTGGTCCTCTGGGACATCGACCACACCCTCATCAACGGCGGCGGCGTCAGCACCGAGATCTACGCCTCCGTATTCGAGCACCTCACGGGCCGTCCAGCCGAAATGGTCGCCCCCATGGCCGGTCGCACCGACCGCGCCATCACCACCGACACCCTGCGTCACCACGGCATCGAGCCCACACCAGAGCTGATGGCGACCTTCACCGCCACCCTGGCCGGCTCCTTCACCCCGCACCAATTCCAGACCCGGGGCCACGCCCTCCCCGGCGCCCGCGCCGCCCTGGAGGCCCTGGCCGCCCGGACCGATGTGATCCAATCCGTCCTGACGGGCAACATGAGACCCATCGCCGAATGCAAACTGTCCGCGTTCGCCCTCGACGCCCTCGTCGACTTCGAAGTCGGCGCCTACGGCATGGACGCCGTCGACCGTCCGCCCCTGGTGCCCTTGGCCCAGCAGCGCGCGGCCCGCAAGTACGGCGGCACGTTCGGTCCGTCCAACACCGTCCTGATCGGCGACACCCCTCACGACGTGCGGGCCGGCCACGAAGGCGGCTCCCGCGTGGTCGCCGTCGCGACCGGCGCCACCACCGCCGCCAACCTCCGCCTCTCCGGTGCCGAACACGTCCTCACCGACCTCACCGACACCCCCGCCGTCGTCCAAGCGATCGTGACCGCGACCCGCTGACAGGCGCCACCCACCCGACGACTGGAGGCGTCGGCAAAGGCGCGGCGTCGGCGAAGGCGCGGCGTCGGCGCACATCTGGCCGGCCGGCGGCGCAGTTGCGGCCCGCTCTACTTGAGGTGGTACTTCATGCCCATGTGGGACGGGCGGAAGCCGATCTTTTGGTAGAAGCGGATCGCGTCGGGGCGCTGGCGGTCGGTGGTGAGCTGGACGACGCGGCAGCCGCGGGCGCGGGCCTGTTGGATGGCCCAGGTGATGAGGGCCTGGCCGACGCCGTGGCCGCGTTGCTCGGCGGCGACGCGGACGCCCTCGATCTGGGCGCGCTCGCCGCCGGTGTAGGTGAGGCCGGGGATGTAGGTCAGCTGGAGGGTGCCGGCGATCTTGCCGTGGACCTCGGCCACGATCAGGGCGTTGTTGGCGTCCTTGGCGATGGCCGTGAAGGCGGTGAAGTACGCCTCCGGGATCTCCTCCCCGGGTGTTTCGCGGGTCGCTCCGAGGGGATCGTCGGCGAGTAGCCGGACGATCTGGGGCAGATCGTCCGGAGTCGCCTCGCGGAAGGTCACTTCTTGATCACGCTGCACGTCGAACAGGCTATCCGGACGCTAAGTTGCAATGCTCACCCTGACTTGTAGTACTACGGGTTGTAGTACTACGTTGGGTGGAGACCACCCGAGGACTGCCGGTGGCCTCCAACGTGCCGCCGCAGGGAGAAGCCATGCACAACAACGAGAACGAGGAACACTGGACCGACCACGCCATCTGCCGCGGCGCTGATCCCGACCTGTTCTTCCCGATCGGCTACTCCGCGCCCGTGCTCCAGGCGCAGCAGGACGCGGCCAAGGAGGTCTGTGCGAACTGCCCGGTCGCGGCCGACTGCCTGGCGTGGGCGCTGCGGGTCGGCGAGCCGGACGGCATCTGGGGCGGGACGACCCCGGAGGAGCGCCGCTACCTGCGCCGGACGGCCGAGGCGCCCGCACGGCGGCGGCTGCCCGTGATCGTGGTGCGCGGGGACGCGTCGGAGTCGGAGCACGCGTCGGCCGCCTAGGGCATCGGGGCCGTCTTGCCGGCGATCAGGGGACGCGCCGTTCGAGCGGCCCATCGGGCGGCGCCCGCGTCGATCTTGACGCGGTGGCGTGATCACGAGAGTGTCCAGGGAGTCCCGAACACCTCACGGGGGGCGGATTCCATCATGGGCAGACTTACCGGGCAGCGGGCCATCGTCACGGGGGGCGCCAACGGCATCGGACGGGCCATCGCGACGGCGTTCGCCCGCGAGGGCTGTGACGTGTTCTTCACCGCTCTGCGCGACGAGGCCGCTGCGCGATCCACCCTCGCCGAGCTCCGCGGGCATGGCGTACGGGCGGACTACATGCTCCTGGACGGCGCCGACCCCGACGGCGTCCCGCGGCTGATGGACGCGGCGGCCGGGGCGCTCGGCCTCGCCGACATCCTCGTCAACAACGCGGCCACGACCACGCGGACCGCGTACCTGGACCTGACCCCGGAGGACTACGAACGGGTGATGGCGGTCAACCTGCGCTTCCCCTTCTTCGCCACCCAGGCGTTCGCCGCGCGGCTGCGCGCGGACGGCGCCACGGGCAGCGTCATCAACATCAGCTCGATCAGCGCCTTCAAGGCCGTCAGCGCCATGGCCCACTACCAGTGCAGCAAGGCCGGCCTGTCGATGCTGACCCGCAGCGCGGCCTACGAACTGGCGCCGTTCGGCATCCGCGTCAACACGATCTCCCCGGGACTGACCGCCACCAACGCCAACGCCTCCCAGTGGCGCCAGGACCCCGACCTCTGGCGGGAGCGGAGCAAGGACATCCCGCTGGGACGGCCCGGCAGGCCGGAGGACTTCGCCGGCGCCGCCGTCTTCCTGGCCTCCGCCGAGTCGGAGTGGATGACCGGTGGCGATCTCGTCGTGGACGGCGGGGACGCGGTGGTGTGACCGCGCGGGCACCTTCGAGCGGCTGCGGACGTTGGACGGGTGACGGCAGGGGCATCCAGTTCTACGGTGGCTTACATGAGCTATACCCCCGATGAGCGGCGTTCCGATGGGCTCGTCCGGCACGGCGCGCGGGCGCTGTCGGCGGTCGTCCTGATCGGCTCCGTGACCGCGGCGATGTGGGCCCTCGAACTCTTTGACGTCTACGCCGACAACGGGCGCCTGGACCAGTTCGGCATCCAGCCGCGGGACGTGAGCGACCTGCCCGACATCTTCACCGCGCCGTTCATGCACGCCGGGCTCCAGCACATGGCGGGCAACACGGTGCCGTTCCTCGTGCTCGGATTTCTGGCGGCGGTGCGGGGAATCGCGAAGTTCCTGGCCGCGAGCCTGATCGTCATCGTGGTGGGCGGGCTCGGGGTGTGGTTCACCAGCTCGGCGAACACGCTCGGGTCCAGCATTCTGATCTTCGGCTTCTTCGGCTACCTGGTCGGACGGGGCCTGTTCGAGCGGCGGCTGCTCGACATCGGGATCGCCGTCGTGGTGGTCGCCGTGTACGGGACGATGCTGTTCGGCGTCATCCCGAGCGATCCCGCGATCTCATGGCAGGGCCACCTGTTCGGGCTGCTCGGCGGCGTCCTGGGGGCCTGGTTCCTGCGCCGCGACACGGCGGTCAGTGAGGTCGTACGGTGACGTCCGAGATCACGGCGTCGCGGGGCGTCTCCAGGGCGGCGACGAGGACGCGGGCCACGGTCGTGGGCGCCGCGAAGTCGTCCTCGGCATAGCGCTGGCCCTCCTGGGCCCGCACCTTCCGCTGCATCTCGGTGGCCGTGCGGCCCGGGTAGACCGTCGTGACGCGCAGCGTCGGCTCTTCCGCCCGGAGCGAGTCGGCCAGGGCGCGGAGGCCGAACTTGCTCGCGGCGTACGCCGCCCATTCGGGGTTGGCCCGCAGGCCCGCCGTGGAGTTGACGAACACCACATGCCCCTTGACGGCGCGCAGGGCCGGCAGGAGCAGGCGGGTCAACTCGGCCGCCGACACCAGGTTGACCGACAGGTGGTCGATCCACTCGTCGGCCTCCAGCTCGGCCACGGGCGACAGGTGCACCACACCCGCGGCGTGGACGATGCCGTCGAGGCGCTCGGGAAGCCCGCCCAGCGCGAGGGACGCCTCAAGGCGGCGCGGCTCGTTCAGGTCGAGGGGGATCGTCCGGATCGTCCGGTTGGAGGGCGGGGCCGTGGCCGCCGCCGGGTTGATCAGCTGCGTCGCGGCGTGCGCACCGGTGCGCAGCTTGCCCGCCAGCGCGTCGAGACGTTCAGGTGACCGGCCGGTAAGGACCAGGTCGTGCCCGCGCTCGCGCAGCCGCTCGGCGACCGCGGTGCCGATGCCACCGGTCGCCCCCGTGATCAGATACGTGCCCATGGAGCCCCATTCTCGTGGATCTCGCGCTCGTCCGCCTAACCGGGTGGACGCGCGGAATGCCGGGTTGGTTCGGGTGCAGGAAGCCGGGTCAGTTCGGGCGCAGGACGCGGGTCACCCCGGCGATCAGGGCCGTGGCGAGGACCCAGCCCGTCGCGACCAGGGTGTAGGCCACCCAGCGGGACCAGCCCGTGGCGTCGAACGCCTGCTGCTGCCCGAAGGTGTCCAGGGGGATCAGCAGGTCGAGGCTGTAGACGAGCGCGTGGAAGGCGGGACGCTCGTCCGGCTGCTTGATCGGTTTCGGGGCGTCGATGGAGAAGACCGTCGTGCCCAAGGCGAGCAGTACTCCGAACCATGCGAACGCCAGCCACGGCCGGTACCCGTACCCGACCGTCCAGTCGAGGACGTGGTTCCACACCCGGCCGACCGGATTCAGCCTGCGTCGGCGCGCGCGCAGCTTGGCGAGTTGCACCTTGCGGGCCAGATCGTCGGAACCGACGCTGTGGTACCAGGCGGCGAGCTGCTCGTACGGCTGGAGATGGAACTCGCGGTCGCGTGACACCCAGCTCAGCCGGTCCTTGAACGTGCCGTCGGAGCGCAGGATCTCGTAGGTAAGGCCGTTCAGATACAGCTCCTCCGGCCAGTACTTCGGGCTGTCCATGATCAGGTTGATCCGGGAGTAGGACAGCGACATCCTGCCCTTGATCCGCTCGCGCGGCAGGAGCAGCATCTCGTCCGCCTGCATGTGGCTGGCGTGCAGCGCCATCCGGGCGGGGTCGCCCGAGTCCAGCGCGCCTTTGGAGAACGACAGGATGCCGTTGAAGCGCGCGCTGCGCAGCCGCATGGTGCCGTGCGCGGTGAAATCCTTGCTGAACTCGGCGGCGTCCTCGACGACCATGTTCTGCCCGTCCAGCGCGATACGTCCGGGATTCTCCAGGGTCGTGCCCTCCATGAAGAGCCCGCCGTTCATCCGGGCCCCGACCAGGCGCACGCCGCCGGTGATGTGCGCGTCCCTGATGAACGCGCCGACGTCGACGACGAGGCCGCCGCTGAACAGCGCCCACTTGTCCGGCGCGGTCGCGGTGATCCGCACCCCGTTCATCCGGAGACCGCCGCTGAGCTGGGCGCGCGGCAGCCGCACCTCGCCCTCGATCACCGACCCGGACAGGCTGAGGTAGCCGTCCGCGCGCAGCCCGCCGCCGTCGAACCCGGGCATCCGGCAGCGGGAGAACCGGAGCTGCCGGGTCTGCGCGTTCGAGAAGTCGGGCTCCTCCACGAACCGGCACAGCTCCAGGCGCAGCTCATGCTCGACCACGCCGCCCGTAAGATCGAATCGCCCGACGATGTACGCACCGCGCAACCGCAGCGCCGCGACCGTCCCCGCACGGGTGTCGCCCGCGCCGAGCAGCAACTGGGTGAGGATCTCTCCGCGGACGATCCGGTCGGGCAGCGGCCCGGCGGGACGGTCGTCGCCGAGCACCACCATGGTGCCGGAGGGGAACGCGGCCCACAGGCGGCGTTCGGCGTCGTTCAGTCCGGGGGGCTGGGGCACGGACACTCTTTCTACGGGGGATCCCCTCTGCGATCAAGCTCGTCCGGCCCCCGGGGCTGAGGTCTGTCGCCAAGTGTCCGACTGACGTCCGGACCCGGTCAGGGGACTCGCCCCTGACCGGGCCTTTGGCTCTAGAAGAAACCCCTGCGGCGTCCGGCGTCCTGGAGGAAGCCGCCGAGCTGCTGCTCCCAGTCGGTGTGGTTGACGGTCGCGTAGTCGACGGTGAAGCGGCTGAACGCGTCATGTCCCTCGGTGAAGACCCCGCCGCGCTTGTCGAGCTCCAGCACGACCTCCATGGACTGCGGGTACGACACGAACGTCACCTCAAGCTGGGTGATGCCGCGCGCGTACTGCGCAGGGGGCATGAACTCGATCTCCTGGTAGAACGGCAGCTCCTGGTGGACGCCCCAGATGCGTCCCTTCTCGCAGTCGGCGTTGCGGAAGCGGAAGCCGAGGTTGGAGAACGCGGCCAGGAGGCGCTCCTGCGCGGGCAGCGGATGGACGGCGATCGGGTCGAGGTCCCCCGGATCGACCGCCCCGGCGACCTCCAGCTCGGTGGCGATGCCGACCGTCGTGCCGTGCAGCGGCTGCCCGTACATGTGGGTGAGCGGCGCCTCCCACGGAATCGGGAACTGGAACGGGACGCTGTGCCGCGCGCCCTCCTCCAGCTTGAAGTTCCCGGCGACCGGCATCTTCGCGTATTCAAGGTTGGACGAGTACTCGTTGTCCCCCGACTCGACCTCGACCCGCGTCCGGAGCGCCAGGTTCACCGCATGGATGTCGGAGTTGAACTGCCCCCCGATGACGGTGATCTCGCCCGTGATCACGGCACCCGGCGTCGTATTCGGATCGTGCAGGACCGTTTCGATCGAAGGGCCGCCGATGCCCATCGCCTGCCGCAGCTTCTTGAAGACCAAGGTCTGTCCTCCCGTGATCGAGCGCCCCGGCGCTCTCGTCCCATTGACGCCCTTAGGGGAGGGTACGTTCCCCCGCGGCCCCATGACCTGCGATCGCAGAGGTCAGTGGGAGGCGCCTCCGGCCAGGTTGAGGCCGATGACGCCGACGATGATGAGCGAAAGCGCGCCGATCTTGAGTGCGGAGACGTCGTCGCCCATGACGAGCATGCCCAGCGCGGCCGTCCCGACCGCGCCGATGCCGACCCAGACCGCGTACGCGGTGCCGACCTCCAGGGTCTTCAGCGCCAGGTTGAGCAGGCCGAAACTGGTCACGGCGAAGACCAGGAAGCCGATGGACGGCAGCGGTTCGGAGAAGCCCTTGCTCGCCTTGAGACACAGGGCCATCGCCACCTCGACGAGGCCCGCGACGATGACGAGGATCCATGCCATGGTTCTGCTCCCAGAAGACGAGACGATACGGTCACGCGTCGTCTTCGCCTGCCGGGTACGGCGCACCTCGTCCGGAAGGACCGTCTCCGGCCCTTGTTCGCGTCAACGACCCCCTAGCGCCCCGTGTTCCCACGCTGCGCTCCCATACTCCTCATCCCCTCTTTGAGCTGCACTGTTCCCGGCAGTAACCGCCATCACCGCCCGCCCCCACCTCACCC
>NZ_SMKU01000179.1 GCF_004349215.1 Actinomadura rubrisoli
CCCTGGCCACCGCCATGCCGCCCCCGCCCCACGGGCACGCCGGCGACACTCCCCCGGGCACGAGCACCGCGCTGGACGACTGCGGCCGGTCCCCGTCCGCCCCGGACCGTCCCGTTCCGATCCAGCCCGGCTCCGTCCAGCAGGAGGGCGCGCAGCAGGAGGTCGCGGAGGACGGCGCGGGCATCCCGGGCGCCGCCGGTCTGGGCGACGCCTATTTCAAGGACGCCGGGAACGGCGGCTACGACGTCGCCCACTACGACGTCGCGCTGGCGTACGCGGGGCCGAAGACCGGCTCGGTCGACGCGACCGTGACCATCTCCGCGAAGGCGACGCAGCACCTGTCGGGCTTCAACCTCGACTACCGCGGCCCGGAGATCGTCGCCGTGACGGTGGACGGGCGGCCCGTCCGGTACCGGCGCGAGGGCCAGGAGCTCACGGTCACGCCCGCCTCGGCCATCCCCGCCGGTCGCGCGTTCACGGCCGTCGTCCGGTATTCGGGCAGGCCGGGGCCCATCCACAACGAGTCGCTCGGCACCTACGGCTGGGTCCCGTCCAAGGACGGCGCGATCATCGTGGCCGAGCCGGACGGCGCGCCGACCTGGCTGCCGGTGAACGACCATCCGCGCGACAAGGCCACCTACGCGTTCCGCGTCACCGTCCCCAAGGACTTGCGGGTGCTGGCGAACGGCCGGCCGGGCCGCACCGTCCCGGACGGCGCGACCACCACCTACGAGTGGGCCGAGGAGTCGCCCATGGCCAGCTACCTGGCGATGGTCGCGATCGGGCGGTTCGAGGTGCGCGAGACCACGGCCGGGGGCATCCCGGTGATCACGGCCGTGGACCCGAGGTTCAAGGCCGCCGCCAAGGAGCTGGAGAGCCTCACGGTCCGGGCGCTGAAGTGGGAGGCCACGGTCTTCGGCCCGTACCCGTTCGCGACGGCGGGCGGGATCGTCGATGACCCGAGGCTCGACTACGCGCTGGAGACGCAGGAGCGTCCCGTCTACGGCGGCTTCGTCCCGGACGAGGACTTCGTCGTCCACGAGCTGGCGCACCAGTGGTTCGGCGACAGCGTCAGCGTGCGCGACTGGCGCGACATCTGGCTGAACGAGGGCTTCGCCACCTACGCCGAGTGGCTCTGGCGGGAGCGCGGCAAGAAGGACTCCGCCAAGAAGATCTTCAACCGCTACTACCGGCAGCCCGCGGGCTCGCCCATCTTCGTCCCGCCGCCCGGCAGGCCCGGCGGCGCGGACCGCCTGTTCGGGTTCTCGGTCTACGTGCGCGGCGCGATGTGCCTCCAGGCGCTGCGCGACCGCGTGGGCGACAGGTCCTTCTTCACCATCCTGCGGACGTGGGCGGACGAGCGGCGCCACGCGTCCGGTACCACGCCGCAGTTCGTCGCGCTCGCCGAGAGGATCTCCGGCAAGAGGCTCGGCGGGCTCTTCGACGCCTGGCTCTACACGAAGGCGAAGCCAAAGAAGTGGTGAATCGCCCCAAAACGGCGGATTCAGCGTCCACCCCCGGGATTCGAGACCGAATCGCACTTGATCGGCGACAGGACACGGGAAATTCTTGGAACGAGCGTGACGTCACATCAAGGACGAGGTCGATGAGCAGATCCCCCAGAGCCCTGGCCGCCGTGGCGCTGTGCGCCTCCGCGGGACTCCTGGTGTCGGCGGCGCCCGCGGGCGCCGCCGGACACTTCACCCCCGGCGCGCCCGGCGCCGGGGATCCCTACTTCCCGGACATGGGCAACGGCGGCTACGACGTCGCCCACTACGACATCGGCCTGAAGTACGACCCGCAGAGCAAGGCCATCACCGCCGTCACCAGGATCACGGCGCGCGCCACGCAGAACCTGTCCCGGTTCGACCTGGACTTCCTCGGCCCGCTGAAGATCTCGTCCCTGACCGTGGACGGCCGCAGGGCCGCCTACCAGCGGACGGGCGCGCAGGAACTGGTGATCACCCCGCGCAAGGGGCTGCGCAAGAACGGCCGCTTCACCGTGACCGTCGCGTATTCGGGCGTCCCGCAGACGATCGACGACCCGGCGCTGGGCACGTCCGGCTGGATACCGACGGCCGACGGCGCCGTCATGCTGAACCAGCCGATCGGCGCGGCCACGGTCTTCCCGGTGAACGACCACCCGACCGACAAGGCGACGTACACCTACACGCTGACGGCGCCGCAGAGCATCACCGGCCTCGCCAACGGCGACCTCAAGGGCCGGTTCACCAGGGCGGGCTGGACGGTCTCGCGCTGGGACGTGCCCAACCCGATGGCCAGTGAGCTGACGATGGTCGCGTTCGGCAAGTTCGACGTCCTCACCGGCCGCACCGGCAACGGCGTCCCGAACCTGACCGCCACCGACCAGTCGCTCGGCATCAAGCCGGACCTCGCCAAGAAGTTCCTCGACCAGACCGGCGAGGTCCTGGACTTCGAGACCTCGCTGTACGGGCGCTACCCGTTCACCTCGACCGGCGGCATCGCCGTCAAGGCGAGCGTGGGCTACGCGCTGGAGACGCAGGGCCGCCCGGTGTACGACCAGACGCGCCGTCCCGGCGACATCCCGGGCGGCGCCCTGCTGGCGCACGAGCTGGGCCACCAGTGGTTCGGCAACTCGGTGACGCCGAAGCGGTGGGCCGACATCTGGCTGAACGAGGGCTTCGCGACCTACTCCGAGTGGCTGTACGCCGAGAGGTTCTCCGGCACGCCGGTCCAGAAGAGCTTCGACGGCGTCTACTCCGCCGGGGCGGGCGACCCCCTCTGGCTGGGCAAGGTCGCCGACCCGGGCCGCAACGGGATCTTCGACGGGCTCGTCTACGACCGGGGCGCGATGGCCGTCCACGTCCTGCGCACGATCATCGGCGAGAAGGCGTTCCACCGGCTGCTCAAGGAGTGGCCCGCCGCCCACCGCTACGGCAACGCCTCGACGGAGGACTTCGTCCGCTTCGCCACGAGGCTGTCGCACAAGGACCTGAGCGGCTGGGCCACGAAGTGGCTCTACAGCGAGGGCAAGCCCGACCTTTAAACCGGCCATCCCAGCCGGCCGGTGTCGTGGTGGACCGCCATGGCACCGGCTGAGGGCGGTCTTAGCTGAGGTTGAGGGTGTAGCCCTTCTCGCGGAGGCGTCCGATGACGTCCTCGGAGTGGTCGGCGCCGCGCGTCTCCAGGTGCATGAGCACCTCGGCCTCCTCGACGTGCAGCCGCGCGGCGACCCGCTCGTGCATCACGTCCAGCACGTTGACGCCCAGCTCGGCCAGCTCGCCGAGCAGCGTCACCAGGGCGCCGGGGCGGTCCTTCAGCCGGCAGCGGACGACCAGGTAGCGGCCCGCGCCCGCCAGGCCGTGCCGCAGCACCTTCGACAGCAGCAGCGGGTCGATGTTGCCGCCCGACAGCAGCACGACCACCGGGGTCCGCACCGCGTAGGAGTGCTCCAGCAGCGCCGCGACGCCCGCGGCGCCGGCGGGCTCCACGACCTGCTTGGCGCGTTCGAGGCAGAGCAGCAGCGCCTGCGAGATCGACTCCTCCGTCACCGTGACGACCGCGTCCACCAGGTCGGTGAACAGGCCGTAGGTGAGGTCGCCCGGCCGTCCGACGGCGATGCCGTCCGCCATGGTGGGCTGGATCTCGATCCGCGTCGGCCTGCCCGCCGCCAGCGACGCCGGGAACGCCGCCGCGCGCTTGGCCTGCGCGCCGACCACCTTGATGTCGTCGCGGCCGGTCTCCTTCACCACGCCCTTGAGCGCGGCGGCGATGCCCGACATCAGCCCACCGCCCCCGACGGCCCCGACGACCGTCCGCACGCCCGGTTCCTGCTCCAGGATCTCCAGCCCGATCGTGGCCTGCCCGGCGACGACGTCCGGGTGGTCGAACGGGTGGATCAAGACGGCGCCGCGCTCCTCGGCGTAGTCGCGCGCCGCGACCAGGCAGTCGTCCACGGTCGGCCCGGGGAAGACCACGTCGGCGCCGTAGCCGCGGGTCGCGGCCACCTTCGGCAGCGGCGCGCCCTCCGGCATGAACACCGTGGCCTTGCATCCGAGCATGGACGCCGCCAGCGCGACGCCCTGGGCGTGATTGCCCGCGCTCGCCGCGACGACGCCGCCGGCGCGCTCGGCCTCGCTCAGCCGCGCGATCCGCACGTACGCCCCCCGGATCTTGAACGAGCCGGTCCGCTGGAGGTTCTCGCACTTGAGCAGGACGGGGCCGCCGATGGCCTCCGACAGCACGCGCGAACGGATCATGGGGGTGTTGACGGCCACGTCGCGGAGCAGCACGCGGGCGGCCCGGATGTCGTCGACGCTGACGAGGGTCATTCCCTGATCTTCCCACGGGTCCGGACCCGTCGAGTTGCGCGTAACGGTCGAATCGCGGGGACCGGTCCGGCGTTCCCGCAGCGGACCGGTCCGGCGTTCCAGTGGCAGATCGGTCCGGCGTTCCAGTAGCGGGTCAGTCGGCGCTCCAGTAGCGGTCGGCGGCGAAGACGAGGGCGGCGGCGCCGATGAGGCCGGCGGTCTGGCCGAGGGCCGCGGGGACGACCTGCACCTGGCGCGCGAACTCCATCCGGGCGTGCGTCCTGAACGCCTCCTCCAGGGGGTCGAAGAGCAGCGCTCCCGCCTGGGACAGGCCGCCGCCGATCGCGGCCACCTCCAGGTCGCACAGGTGCGTCGCGGAGGCGATGGCGATGCCGATGGCGCGGCCCGCGCGGCGCATCGCGGCGATGGCGACGGGATGGCCGCGGCGGGCGTCGGCGGCCAGCTCGACGCCCGTGACGTCCCGGCGGCCGGGCCGCCAGCCCTGCTCCTGCGCCCACGCGACGAGCCCGGGGCCGCGTGCGACGGCCTCCAGACAGCCGCGTCCCCCGCACTTGCAGGGCGGCCCGTCCGGATCGACGACCACGTGCCCGATGTGCCCGGCGTTGCCGCTGGCGCCGTCGACGAGCCGTCCGTCCAGGATGAGGCCGCCGCCGACGCCGGTCGACACCACCATCCCGAGGACGTTGCCGCGGCCCCGGCCCGCGCCGCGCCAGTGCTCGCCGACCGCGACGCAGATCGCGTCGTTGTGGATGCGGACGGGCAGGCCCGCGTACCGGGCGCGGAGCCGCTCCCGCAGCGGGAAGCCCTGCCAGGCGGGGATGTTGAGCGGGGAGACCTCGGCGGCGGGCCAGGTCATCGGGCCCCCGCAGCCGACGCCGACGCCCGCGAGCCGCGGCGACCCGGCGTCGGCGACGAGCTTGTCCAGCAGCGACTCCAGCGTCCGCCACAGCCCGTCGGCGTCCAGGCCGGGGGCCTGCGGGGTGTCGACCCGGTCGTAGACGGCGACGCGGCCGCCGGGCTCGACGAGGGCCGCGGCCAGCTTCGTCCCGCCGATGTCGATGGCCAGGACGGGTGAGGTCGGGTCAGGTGAGGTCAGGTCGATCACACGCCGTCCCCGGACGGGCCGAAGCCGGAATCCCCGGACGGGCCGTAGGAGGAATCCCCGGACGGGCCGAAGGCGAGGATGGACGCGGTGAAGCCGTGCACGTGGTTGCGTCCGGCCACCGGGCCGATCTCGCCCGCGGCGAAGAAGCCGCCGACCCCGGCGGGCCCGAACGCGCGGTCGAGGACCTTCGCGTCGTGGTCGGAGTCGGGGAACATCGCCTGGCCGCGCCCGTTGCACGAGAACAGCAGCGCGCCCTCGACCGGGGTGAGGTCGAACCGTTCGAGGAGCGCGGCGAGGTCCTCCTCGGCGGCGCCCGCGTCGCGGACCTGGAACCGGACGGTCCGTCCGACATCGACGACGTCGCCGATCGCGATGGCGCCGCTGTCGCTGTCGGCGCCGACGACGCCGCGGACGAGGAAGTCGCCGTGCTCGTGCTCGTCGGCGTACTCGTTCATGGCCACGCCGATCAGCAGGCCGCGCCCGGCGAGCTCCCGCTCCTCCTCCGGCAGGCCGAGGACGATCTGCTCCAGCTTCTCCAGCGCGGGCACGCCGGCCAGCTCGTACAGGACGTTCTCGTCGGCGCGCGTCACGACCATGTCGGGGCCGATCGGGCGGGCGCCCTGGCTGACGACGGTGGCGGCGGCGACGGAGCCGCCGATCACCAGCCCGACGGCGCCGTCCTCGAACACCTCGCCGCCGACGAACAGCCGCGTGTCGCCGCGGTCGTTGCCCTCGGCGAGGCCGCCGACCAGCGGCAGGCCGGGCAGCGCGTCGTCGGACCGCTCGACGAAGGCGTCCACCGGGAAGCTGTAGGGGTCGGCGAGCAGAAC
Source organism: Actinomadura rubrisoli (assembly GCF_004349215.1). GTDB lineage: Bacteria > Actinomycetota > Actinomycetes > Streptosporangiales > Streptosporangiaceae > Spirillospora > Spirillospora rubrisoli. The sequence continues at coordinate 6,249 of NZ_SMKU01000179.1, forward strand.
GCCGACCACGTCGTCGTCGCGGCCCTCCGGCATGCCGACGACGATCAGCCGGTCCTCGGCCTTGAGCGTCTCCAGCCGGAACGGTTCGAGGCGCGCGCCGGGCAGCACCGCCGCCCAGGCGCTGACCGCGCCCGCCTCCTCGACGCCGCGCCCGGCGCCGATCACCCCGGACGCGCTGCACCCCAGCACCACCGCGGACGCCGCCGCCTCGGTCGCGCGCCGGGCCGCCTCCGCTATCGCCTCGGGATCGTCCCCGGAGACGAAGACGCAGACGAGGTCGGGCGGCGCGCTCAGCGGCGCCATCGCCTGCTCCACCGCGGACGCGGCGGCCCTGGAAAGGTCTGGTCCGAGGGCCAGGCCGTCACCGAATCGCGCCATCGGCGCCGCCTCCCCCACTCCGTGTACCGGATCGACTCACATCATCCAGTCTCCCCCGCCGCGGGCCCTGGACCCAACCCGCGCGGGCGCGGCCCGTCAGCGACTGACGAAACCTCGGAGGGAGGGTGCGATTCCGCGCATCGGCGACGTAATGTCGATCGCGTGCGTCCATCCACACCCCGCGAGACCACACTGGGCGATCTGCGCACCAGCGGTCACGTCCAGCGATCGGTGAAGGCCGAGATCCGCCACAACCTGCTCGACCGGCTGAGATCGGGAGAGCCGAGGTTCCCCGGGATCCTCGGCTTCGACGACACCGTCCTGCCGCATCTGGAGCGCGCCCTGCTCGCGGGGCACGACCTGGTGCTGCTGGGCGAGCGCGGGCAGGGCAAGACGCGGCTGATCCGCACCCTGGCCGGGCTGCTGGACGAGTGGACCCCGGTCGTGGCCGGCTGCGAGATCAACGACCATCCGTACGAGCCGGTGTGCGTCCGGTGCCGCCGGCTGGCGGACGCCAAGGGCGACGACCTGCCCGTCGAGTGGAAGCACCGCAGCGAGCGGTACGGGGAGAAGCTCGCCACGCCCGACACCAGCGTCGGCGACCTCATCGGCGACGTCGACCCCATCAAGGTGGCGGAGGGCCGCACGCTCGGCGACCCGGAGACCGTCCACTTCGGCCTGGTCCCGCGCACCAACCGCGGGATCTTCTCCATCAACGAGCTGCCCGACCTGGCCGAGCGGATCCAGGTGTCGCTGCTGAACGTCCTGGAGGAGCGCGACGTGCAGGTCCGCGGCTACGCGCTGCGGCTCCCGCTGGACGTGCTGCTCGTCGCCAGCGCCAACCCGGAGGACTACACCAACCGGGGCCGCATCATCACCCCGCTGAAGGACCGCTTCGGCGCCGAGATCCGCACGCACTACCCGCTGGAGCTGGACGCCGAGCTGGCGCTCATCCGGCAGGAGGCCGACTTCGCCGACCTCGCGGGGCTGCCCGCCGAGGTGCCCGACCACCTGGTCGAGGTGATGGGCCGGTTCACCCGGCTCGTCCGCGAGTCGACCGCGGTGGACGCCCGCTCGGGCGTGTCGGCGCGGTTCGCGCTGGCGGGCGCCGAGACCGTCGCCGCGGGCGCGGTGCGGCGCGCGGCGCTCACCGGTGAGGAGCGCGCGGTCGCGCGCGTGTGCGACCTGCCATCGATCGTCCCGTCGCTGATGGGCAAGGTGGAGTTCGAGGTCAGCGAGGAGGGCCGCGAGCAGGAGGTGCTGGAGCACCTGCTGCGCCGGGCGGTCGCCGAGACCTACCGGCGGACGCTGGGCGCCGCCGACCTGACCGGGCTGCTCGACAAGTTCGACTCCGGCGAGCGGGTCGAGTCGGGCGAGCTCGTGTCCGCGGCGGAGCTGCTGCGCCGCATCGGCCGGGTCCCCGGGCTCGCCAAGATCATGGAGAGGCTCGGCATGAGCGGGGACTCCCCCGGCCAGGCCGCGGCCGCGCTGGAGTTCGCCCTGGAGGGGCTGTTCCTCACCCGGCGCCTGTCGAAGGACGTCTCCGAAGGACGAGCCGACGGGACGGCCACCTACCGCACCTGAGGTCTCCAGCCGCAAGGAGATGCGATGAGCCGCTATCGGTACGGCGCGTACGAGGACGGGCCCGACCCGCTGGCCCCGCCGTACGACGTCCGCGACGCTCTGGACGCCATGGGCGACTCGGTGCTGGACGGTACCCGCCCGGACGACGCGCTCCGCGAGCTGCTGCGGCGCGGCCTGCCCGGCGCGCAGGGCCGCCGCGGTCTCGACGACCTGCTCCGGGACGTGCGCGAGCGGCGCCGTTCGCTGCGCGACAGGGGCCGTCTCGACGGCACCCTGGAGCAGGCGCGCGCGCTGCTGGACACCGCCATCGGGCAGGAGCGGGCGGAGCTGTTCCCCGATCCGAGCGACGACGCGAGGCTGCGCGAGGCGGAGCTGGACGCGCTGCCGGACGACACGTCCCAGGCGATCCGGCGGCTGTCGGACTACCAGTGGCGGTCCGACGCGGCCCGCGCGACGTTCGAGCAGCTGAAGGAACTGCTGCGGCGCGAGGTCCTGGACGCGCAGTTCCAGGGCATGAAGCAGGCCCTGCAGAACCAGGACCCGGCGGCCATGCAGCGGGTCAAGGACATGATGGCCGCGCTGAACGCGATGCTGGAACGTGACGCGCGCGGCGAGCACACCCAGGACGACTTCGACCGCTTCATGCAGGAGTACGGGGATTTCTTCCCCGACCGTCCGCAGAACCTGGAGCAGCTGGTCGACGCGCTCGCCCGGCGCGCCGCCGCGATGGACCGGCTGCTCGCCTCGCTGAGCCCGGAGCAGCGCGCGGAGCTGGCCGGGCTGATGGACCAGGCCATGCAGGACGCGGGCCTCGCGATGGAGATGTCCCGGCTGGGCGACGCGCTGCGGGTCCGGCGGCCCGACCTCGGATGGGGCAGCCCCGAGCAGATGACCGGGGACGACCCGCTCGGGGTGGGCGACGCGACGGCCGCGCTGGCCGAGCTCGCCGACCTGGCCGAGCTGGAGTCGGCGCTCGGGCAGGACTATCCGGGCGCGCGGCTGGACGACATCGACGAGGAGGCCGTCCGGCGGGCCCTCGGCCGCCAGTCGGTGGACGACCTGAACGCGCTGCGCCGCATCGAGGCCGAGCTGGAGCGGCAGGGCTACCTGCGGCGCAGGCGCGGCCGTCTCGAACTGACGCCCAAGGCGGTGCGGCGGCTCGGCGAGACGGCGCTGCGCCGGGTGTTCTCCCAGCTCACCTCGGCCCGGCAGGGCGACCACGAGCAGCGGGACGCGGGCCAGGCGGGCGAGCTGACCGGCGCGAGCCGCGAGTGGCGGTTCGGCGACGAGCAGCCGCTCGACGTCGTCCGGACGGTGAGCAACGCGATCCGCCGCAGCGCCATGGACGGCGCCGCCGGGCTCGTCACGAGCGCGCCCGCCGCCGCGACGGAGCCGGCCGCACCCATCGAGGGTGGCGTGGCACTGAACGGGAACGGGGCCGGACCCGGACCCGAGGCCGGGAACGGGAACGGCACGCGGCGGCCGCGCGGCGTGCGGCTGGGCGTGGACGACTTCGAGGTGCACGAGACCGAGCGGCGCACCGGCGCGGCCGTGTGCCTGCTGGTCGACCTGTCGTACTCGATGGTGCTGCGCGGGACGTGGGCGGCGGCCAAGCAGACGACGCTCGCCCTGCACACGCTGGTGACGAGCAAGTTCCCGCAGGACGCGATCCAGATCATCGGGTTCTCCAACTACGCGCGGGTGCTGCACCCGACGGAGATGGCGGGGCTCGACTGGGACATGGTGCAGGGCACCAACCTGCACCACGCGCTGATGATCGCGGGACGGCATCTGGACCGGCATCCCGACTTCGAGCCGATCGTCCTGGTGGTGACCGACGGCGAGCCGACCGCGCACCTGCGTCCGGACGGCCGGTCCCTGTTCGACTACCCGCCGTCCGCCGACACGCTGGTGCTCACGCTCGCCGAGGTCGACAAGATGACGCGGCGCGGCGCCTGCATGAACTTCTTCATGCTCGCCGAGGACCGGCGGCTCGTGTCGTTCGTGGAGGAGGTCGCGCGGCGCAACGGCGGCCGGGTGTTCGCGCCCGACGCCGACCGGCTCGGCGAGTACGTCGTGAGCGACTACCTCCGGGTGCGGCGCGGCCGCCGCTGAGGCTTCCCGGAGGTTAGGGTCGGCGTCATGTCGAGTTCCGATCGCCTGCTGCTGGTCCTGCACATCGGTTTCGCGATCTTCACGCTGGGGCCGTTGACCGCCGCGACCATGTCCACCCCCCGCTACATCCGCAAGCGGAACGTGACCGTGGTGCGCTATCTCCACCGCACGACACAGATCTATGGCCTGGGCACACTGGGCATCTTCCTGTTCGGGCTGTTCCTGGCGAAGGGCGACTTCGCGCAGGTGTGGCTGACGGTGTCGATGACGCTGTTCGTCGTCGCGCTGGTGCTGCTGCTGATCGTGGAGCGCGACCAGCGGAAGGCGGTGCACCTGCTGGACGGCGCCGGGGCGGCGGCTCCGGTGGCGCCCCGTCCGGCCACCGAGGCGGTCAAGGGCGACAAAGAGGGCAAGGGCGGCGAGGAGCGCGCCGAGGCCGGGGGCGGCCCGGCGGCCGGGACGACGGCGCCCGTGGCGGTCGCGGGGGGCGCCGACATCGCCCAGGTCGAGCGCGGCCGGATCGCCGCGATGTCCGGCGTGGTCGCGCTCCTGTGGCTGGTGATCCTCGTCCTGATGGTGTGGAACTGACCCGCGCCTCGTCCGGCGCGGGGCGTCACCTCAGGCGGGTCCGGAGCCAGGTGAGGACCTCGGAGTAGGTGCGCTCGTCGTTCAGCAGGTCGGAGGCGTGCATCTCGCCGGGCACGACCCGTACCGTCGCCGGGACGCCCGCGGCGCGCAGGGCGCTCGCGAGGCCCGTGCTCTGCGTGACGGGGACGAAGTCGCCGCTGGCGTGCATGAGCAGCATCGGGGCGTCGCCCGGGGTTGCGTGGCTCGCGGAGTTGGTGTCCTCCATCCGCTTCCAGCAGGCTGCGCCCGCCGCGTCGCCGGGGGTGCAGCGGACGAGGTCCACCACGGCCCTCCGCAGCTTGCGCTGGGCGGGGGTGGCGTCGAGTTTCAGGCCGTCCTGGAAGGCCAGGTAAGGGTTGTTCGGCGGGGACAGGGCGATGACGCCGCGCACCTGCCGGGTGCCGGTGCCGTAGGTGCCGATCTGGGTCGCCAGCATCCCGCCCGAGGACGAGCCGACCACCGCGATCCGCGCCGGGTCGAGGTTCCAGACCTTGGCGTGCTTCTTCATGAAGGCGAGCGCGGCCATCGCGTCGTTGCGCTGCGCGGGCCACTTGGCCGCCGGGGCCAGCCGGTAGTTCGCCGCCAGGACGACGTAGCCTTGCCGGGTCAGCCGCCGCGCGAAGTACTTCCAGCCGCTCTTGTCGCCCTCCAGCCAGTAGCCGCCGTGCAGGACCAGGACGGCCGGACGCGGCTTGACCTTGGCCTTGGGCGCCGCCGGCTGCCAGTAGGCGTCGATGCGCTGGCGGGCGGCCTTGCCGTAGGCGTAGGTCTTGGACTTCGGGAGCCTGGGCGTGACCATCACGGCCTTGGCGGACACGACGCCGTCCGTCGTCCCGGCCCCGGACGGTCCGCCCGGGTTCCCCGGCGACGTGGGGGGCGCCGAGGGCGAGGTCCCGCCGGTCTCCGGGCCGCCGGAGGGCGGGATGGTCCCGGTGTCCTCGGACGGGGACACCGTCGGGACGGGAGCCGAGGGCGTCGGCGAGGGCGTGGCGCCGGCCCCTGCGGGAACGGCGACAGCGGACAGACACGTCGCGGCGAAGGCCGCACCACTGACCAGTACTTTGCGCACCCCGGGCCCTTTCTTGATGGAACCTGGCGCGCACATCATAGATGTTTGATCAAGTGCGATGCGGGGATGTCTGGTGGTTTGCCCTAGTTTCGCCTGGAATCCATTCACCGGGCGGCCAGGTACGCCTACCTGGCCGCCGGTGACGTTCTCCCAGCTCAGCGCCCGTCCACGGCCGCTTAGTCCAAGGCCGCGCGCAGGTCCCTGAGAAGATCCTCCACGTCCTCGATCCCGACCGACAGGCGCACCAGGTCGCCGGGGACCTCCAGCGGCGAGCCCGCCGCCGACGCGTGCGTCATCCGCCCCGGATGCTCGATCAGCGACTCGACGCCGCCCAGCGACTCGCCGAGCGTGAACAGCTTCGTCCGCTCGCAGACCCGCACGGCCGCCTCCTCCGACTCCATCCGGAACGAGACCATGCCGCCGAACGCCTTCATCTGCTTGGCGGCGACGTCATGGCCCGGGTGGCCGGGCAACCCCGGGTAAAGGACGGACCGGACGGCGGGATGCCGGGTGAGCATCTCCACGATCCGCTCGGCGTTGGCGCAGTGCCGGTCCATCCGCACGCCCAGCGTCTTGATCCCGCGCAGGGTCAGCCAGGCGTCGAACGGGCCCGCGACGCCGCCCATGGCGTTCTGGTGGAACGCCAGCCGCTCCCCGAGCGCCTCGTCCGCGGCGATGAGGGCCCCGCCGACCACGTCGGAGTGCCCGCCCATGTACTTGGTGGTGGAGTGGACGACCACGTCCGCGCCGAGCGCCAGGGGCCTCTGCAGGTACGGCGAGGCGAAGGTGTTGTCGACGACCAGCAGCGCGCCCGCGCCGTGCGCCACGGCCGCGAGCGCGGCGATGTCGGCGATCCCGAGCAGCGGGTTCGTCGGCGTCTCCACCCAGATGATCTTCGTGTCCGGACGAACCGCCGCCCGCACCGCCTCCAGGTCGCCGAGCGGCACGGGGTCGAACCCCACGCCCCACGGCTCGGCCACCTTCGCGAAGAGCCGGTAAGTGCCCCCGTACGCGTCGTTGGGGATGATCACATGGTCGCCGGGGCGGCAGACCGTCCGCAGCAGCGCGTCCTCCGCGGCGAGCCCGGAGGCGAACGCCAGCCCCCGCGCCCCCGCCTCCACCTCGGCCAGGCATACCTCCAGCGACGTACGCGTCGGGTTGGCCGATCGCGAGTACTCGTAGCCGCCGCGCAGCCCCCCGATGCCGTCCTGCTTGTACGTCGAGACCTGGTAGATCGGCGGCACGACCGCCCCCGTGGCGGGGTCCGGCTCCTGGCCGGCGTGGATGGCCAGGGTCTCGAACCCCCGCTGAACCTCGTTGTCCATGCGGACGAGGCTATCCACCTGCCCGCCCTCCTGGAGGAGGAGGTACTCCCCCCTAAGTATCAGCCCATAGTTCGACTGGTGGGTTGACCACATTTGGGTATCTGGTCTCTACGGTTTAGAGGTATCCCAGACGACCACGATTGAGGGAAAACGCATGTTTGCTCGGCTCGCGCGCTTCGTCGTGAGACATCCATGGTGGACGATCGTTGCCTGGCTCGCGGCCGCGGTACTCATCATCACCCTGTCGCCCAAGCTCACCACCGAGTCCGACCAGGGCGACTTCCTGCCGTCCAAGTACGAGTCGGTCCAGGCGATCAAGATCGCCGAGAAGGCGTTCCCGCAGCAGGAGGACACCTCCTCGCTGATCGTGGTGAAGCGGTCGGACGGCAAGCCGCTCACGGCCACCGACACGGCCAAGGTCGACCGGACGGCCAACACGCTCAACGCCAAGAAGCCGCCGACGGTCCAGAACTTCGCGGCGGGACCGGAGACGGTCGCCGCGAACAAGGCCGTCCAAGTGATCATGGTGCCGATGAAGGGCACCTCGCAGAGCGAGAGCGAGAAGCAGGGCGACGCGGTCAAACAGATCCGCAAGGACCTGACACCGCTGCTGAAGGGCAGCGGGCTGGAGGCCAAGGTCGGCGGTGACGTCGCCGGCTTCGTCGACAACGAGGACTCCTTCAACAAGTCCTTCGAGATCGTCGGCATCGCCACCTTCGTGCTGATCATCGGCCTGATCCTGCTGATCTTCCGGGCGCCTATCGCGGCGATCCTGCCGATCGTCGTGATCATGGTGACGATGCAGGTCGCCATGGGGTTGATCGGCACCGCGTCGAAGATCTTCGGGTTCTCCGGCGACGACAGCCTCAACACGATCATCCTGATCGTGCTGTTCGGCATCGGCGCCGACTACTACCTGTTCCTGATGTTCCGCTTCCGCGAACGGCTGCGGGCCGGGGACGACAAGAAGACCGCGATGATCACCGCGGTGGACCGCGTCGGCGAGGTCATCTCCTCGGCCGCCGCCGCCATCGCCGTCACCTTCCTGGTGCTCCTGCTGGCCACCTTCGGGGTCTTCAGCGCCTGGGGCCCGGCCCTCGCCATCGCCGTCATCGTGATGGGCATCACCTCGCTGACGCTGTTCCCGGCGATCGTCTCGCTGCTCGGCACGGCGGTGTTCTGGCCGTCCAAGGCGTGGAAGAAGCAGCCCAAGGGCACGATCTCCGCGGCGATCGGCCGCGGCGTCGGCAAGCGTCCCGCGATGGCCGCGCTGCTCGCCGGAATCGTGATGCTCGGGCTGGCCGCCGGCGCCCTCGGCTTCAAGGCCGACTACGACTTCGCCGCGGGCTTCCCGCAGGACACCGAGTCGGCGCAGGCCACCAAGGAGATGGAGAAGGGCTTCCCGCCCGGCCTCACCACGCCCGTCCAGGTGTTCATCAAGAGCAACAACGGGCAGCCGATCACCCAGGGGCAGCTCAGCTCCTTCAGCCAGAAGGCCAAGAGCGCACCGGGCGTCGGCAAGGTGCAGCAGGCCGTCCCCGGCCAGGACAAGTCCGTCGCCCGCGTCGACCTGCTGCTCAAGTCCAACCCCGTGTCCAACGATTCGATCACCCTGGTCAAGGACGACCTGACGCCCGCCGTGCACAAGGCGGCGCCGCAGGGCACCAGGGCCTATGTCGGCGGCCAGACGGCGGTCTTCGCCGACATCAACACGGTCAACAACCGCGACCTGAAGGTCATCCTGCCCGTGGCGGCGATCCTGATCGCCCTGATCCTGGCCCTGCTGCTGAGGTCGGTGGTCGCACCGATCTACCTGGTCATCTCCGTCCTGGTCGGCTTCGCCGCGACGCTCGGCTCGGCGGTGTACGTCTTCCAGGGCATGCAGGGCGAGACCGGCGTGATCTTCCAGCTGCCGATCATCCTCTACCTGTTCGTGCTGGCCATCGGGACCGACTACAACATCCTGATGACCGCACGGCTCCGCGAGGAGGCCAAGGAGGGCCACGAGCCGCGCCAGGCCGCCGCCCTGGCCGTCCAGCACGGCGGCCCCACGGTCGCCGCGGCGGGCCTGATCCTCGCCGGCACCTTCTCGGTGATGCTGCTGGCCCCGGTCTCGATGCTCAAGCAGATGGGCTTCTCGGTCGCGGTCGGCATCGCCCTGTCGGCCTTCGTGATGTCGACGTTCCTGGTCCCGGGCATCACCGCGATGCTGGGCCACAAGGCCTGGTGGCCGGGCCACGGCGACGAGCCCAAGAAGACCAAGGGCCCGGACCCGATGCAGGACCAGTACGCCCAGTCCGGATACCGCTACTAGGCGGTCTCCCCCAGACGTCGGGTTGCGGGGCCCCGGTCAGAAATGCCGCCCACAGACCGGGACCCCGCAACCCGACACCTTCCAAGAAACAGGAAACCCCCGGCCAAGCCGGGGGTTTCCTCGTTGCCGGGCCTACGTCCCGCCTTCGTGCTGCCGTCCGTCACCCTCGTCTGACGTGGCCGCCGAGAGGACAACGCTGAGTGCGGCGGCACCGTCCAGGAGTGCCTTGGAGCGAGCCGTAATACCGGCGCCCCTGGCAGCCAGCGCGGCGCCGACCTCCTCCAACCGCCGGGCACGGCGCAACTCGGGCATGAGGGCCCGGAGGGGCGCGATGCGGTAACCGGCCCCGCGCAACTGGTGAACGATCCGCGCATCCCGCACCTGGGCGGGCGTGTAGCGTCGCGTCCCCCGCGCGGGCTCGCGGTCGGGAACGACAAGCTCCTCCGCGTCCCAGTGCCGCAGGGTCGAGGGCCGCACACCGAGGGCGCCGGCGAGCTCGGAGACGCTCATCGAATCCGACGCGCGGACGGCTTCGATCGGCTCACTGGAGATCGCCCGGGCGGCCTCTTCGGCCCGCCTCAGCTCCGCGCGCTCCGCGTCGAGCCGAGCGTGCGCCGCGTCGAGCAGGGCGAGCACCCGCGCGACCCCCGACGAACGAACGGCCCGAACGATCTCCTTGGCCTCGCCCGGCCCCACACCTGCCGCGAGGCCCCGATAGGCCAGCGCGAACTGCAGATGTACCTCTTCATAGATCCGGTAGCCCGTGGCCGTGCGGGTCACCGGCGGCAGCACACCGTCGCGCTCAAGATTGCGCACCTGCTGGACGGAGCACCCGGCAAGCCGCGCGACATCGGCCGTACGCATGCCCCGCGATTTGAGACCTGGCACCCCGAAACCCCTCAGTCTCAGCCTCAAAGCCTCCACGGGCACCTTAATGCCACGCTTGAGCACATGACCATGGACGAGATCATCGCCCTCGTCGGCGGCCTCGACGGCGTCCTGACCATCAGACCCGCACCCGGCGACGGCTCCCCGGAGCTCACCTGGGGCGACACGTTCTTCTACTACGCACCTGACGGTGTCACCCCGGCGACGACCCAACCCTTCGCAACGATCGTGACCAAGAACTATCCCGGCGACGACGCCTCACGCCTGGACCGGCCGGACACCTTCCGCGTGAACATCTCCGCCGGAAAAGAAGCGTTCATCCGCTGGACCGGCCACGCGCCACGCGAACCAGCCACCACCGACCCCAGCGCCCCCGACACAGTGATCGCGCACCCCGTCTACGGCACCGTCGGCTGGCTGGCAGTAGTGAACCCGGGCCCACGTACCGAAACAGCAACCCGAGAGCTACTCCACCAAGCTCACCACCTAGCCCGCACACGCCACCAACGCCGCACCGACCCCACGGCCCCCTGACGGACGTTCCGGCGTGGGGACTATTCCATGTTCAGCTCACCACCCTTGATCCGCCCGAGCAGAACCGCCAGCTCACCACGGTCGAGGGTCAGATGCGGAGCCGAGGGGTCCTTGCTGTCCCGGACACCAACGCACCGCGCAAGGCGAGCCACCTCCACACAGTCGGTCGCGCCACCACCTTGGCTGTAGCTGCTCTTACGCCATCGGACGGCTGAGCGGACGTTCCTCACGATGACTCCAAGATCTCGCCGGTCAGGTCCTTCAAAAGTGAAACCCCCGGCCGAGACCGGGGGTTCCTTGCCTTGGGGGACTATTCCATGTCCAACTCGCCAGCCTTGATCCGTCCGAGCAGGCCCGCCAGGTCACCACGCCCGATGGCCAAGTGCGAGGCCATGGGGTTCTTGCTGTCTCGGATACCGACGAGGTGGGCAAGGCGAGCCACCTCCACACAGTCGGTCGTTCCACTGGTCTGGCTGTAGGTGCTCTTACGCCAAGTCGTCATGATGCTCACCCATCCCTGCCAGGTACTCGCGGGACTGATCCTCGTTCCAGGCCCGCGCAGCAATCCGATTGAAACGTAGGGCCACGCTAGCCGCTTCCGTCTGGTCGTCAACGACTCGTCCCACGCCCAGAGCGGTTCCGGAGAACGCCGCCGGACGTCGACCAGGCAGCGTGAAGCCGTGGAACGAGCCGTCCATCCCGATGTGCGGAGCGACGGTGGACGGGAGGATCCGGATCGACACCTGGGACGACTTGCCCATTTGCAGTAAATGGTCCCACTGGACTGTCATGACGGCTCGGCTCCCCATCGGACGCAGGGCGACTTGTTCCAGCACAGCCCAGATCTCCGGGTCGCCATCCAGGATGGCCGCCTGCAGCTCCATCCGCTCCTGAAGCGAAGTCTCCACATCCTCCAGGAACCCAGCAGCATGTCCGGCTTCCAGCAGCCCTCGCGCGTAGTCCTCGGTCTGGAGCGGCAGCGGTATGAGGCTGCTGGAGAAGATGTAGTGCGCGACGGCCTTGCGTTGATACCGGTTGAGGCGAGTGGGGGCATTCGCGTCGGTTCCGAGTTTTGCGTAGCCCAGCATGATTGTGAACAGGCCGCCCGTATTCCACCATTTGTCCAGAGCGGCGCATTGCCCGCCGTCGAGCTGCTTCTCGCCGGACTCGTATTTGGAAACTTGGCTGTTCGAGCATCCGATGATCTCGCCGACCTCGGCCTGCGTCGCCCCATGCTGGAGGCGGAGGAAGCGCAGGTAGTAGGCCATGAACGCGTAGATCGACGAGTGCGGGTCGGGGGACGGCCGGACCATGATCGACACCTTTCCGGGGGGACGGGTTCTTTCTGAAGGTGCTGTCAATAGTGACAAGCATAGAGGGCGCGGGTCAGTCTGTGGCGCAGAACACAGAAGCCCGCGACAAAGGCAAGCGCAGAGATGAAATTCGAACAGTCCCGCAGAGACGACTACATAGATCACACAGATCCGCTCCCCGCCGTAAAGCCTTCTGCCGGCCGTTGGGCGGAGCCCTACCAGCCGCCCGGTGCACAGTTGTGGGTGGTGCACCTGCGGCGTCCCGAAACCCTTCCCAAGGGTGACGCCCGTCTGCTGGCCAGGCTCGCCGCGGCCGACATGCCCACGCTCCGCGCCCTGATGGCCCAGCAGGACGAGCTGGCCAGGGACAGGCGGGAGGGCTGGCGGTGACCGCCATGTTCGAGCAGACCGCCGCAGGCCCTACCGCCATGCGACGCGGATTCCTCGCGATACCGGAGACCGTGCGGCAGGCACGCCTCATCGCCGAGGCCCAGGCCCTCCAGTGGGCGCTCCCCCACGCGGTCGCGAAAGACGCGGCCCTGATCGTCTCGGAGCTCCTGACCAACAGCGTCCGAGCGACGCCCTACCAGTCGGTCACCCTGCGGATGTTCCTAGTCTCAAATGGTCTGCGCATCGAAGTCTGGGACCCCTCCCCCACGCTCCCCAAGCC
>NZ_SMKU01000017.1 GCF_004349215.1 Actinomadura rubrisoli
CGCGCCCGGCGCCCCTGACGCCGCGCCGCCCGGCACTCCGGCCGGTCAACCGGAGGCGAACGGCCCCGCGGCACCACCGTCGCGCGGCGAGGCACCGTCCCACGACGCGAAGCCCGCCCAGCCGTCCCATGACATCAAGCCCGCGGCCCCCAAGCCGGCCGCGGCACCCGCCGCCGAGGCGGACATCGAGCCGGGCATCGATCCGGCGGCCGAGAGCGCACCGGCGCCGCGGCCGCGCTACGTGCGCGCGGCGACGCAGGCCCGGCCGGGCCTCTGGGAGAGGATCGTGAGCGAGGGCGCGGCCGGCGCCCACTGATCCCGGCAGCGGCGGGCGGGGCGGGGGTGTCCCCGCCCCGCCCGCCGCGGCGCTTGACCTGGAGCGCGCTCCAGATGGTTCGCTGGGATCATGGATTACACGCAGCTCGGCCGCACCGGCCTCAGGGTCAGCCGCCTGGTGCTCGGCACCATGAACTTCGGTCCCGAGACCGGCGAGGCCGACAGCCACGCCATCATGGACGCGGCCCTGGACGCGGGCGTCAACTTCTTCGACACCGCGAACGTCTACGGCCTGGACACCCACCGGGGCCGCACCGAGGAGATCATCGGGAGCTGGTTCGCCAAGGGCGGCGGGCGCCGGGAGAAGACCGTCCTCGCCACGAAGGTCTACGGCACCATGAGCTCGGGCGGCACGCCGTGGCCCAACGAGGACAAGCTGTCGGCATTGAACATCCGCCGCGCCGCCGACGCCTCGCTCAAGCGGCTCGGCACCGACCACATCGACTTGTACCAGTTCCACCACATCGACCGGGCGACGCCGTGGGAGGAGATCTGGCAGGCGGTCGACCTCCTCGTCCAGCAGGGCAAGGTGCTGTACGCCGGGTCGTCCAACTTCCCCGGTTGGGAGATCGCCCGCGCCAACGAGACCGCCGCCCGGCGCGGATCGCTCGGCCTGGTCAGCGAGCAGTGCCTGTACAACCTGGTGGAGCGGCGCGCGGAGATGGAGGTCGTCCCGGCGGCGGACGCCTACGGGCTCGGCGTGATCCCGTGGTCGCCGCTGCACGGCGGCGTGCTCGGCGGGGTGCTGCGCAAGGAGCGGGAGGGCGGCGGAGCGCGGTCGCGGTCCGGCCGCGCGGCGAGGACGCTGGCCGATCCGGCCGAGCGGGCGCGGATCCAGGCGTACGAGGACCTGTGCGACAAGCACGGCGTGGTGCCCGGCGACGCCGGGCTGGCCTGGCTCCTCACCCGTCCCGGGGTCACCGGCCCGATCGTCGGCCCGCGCACCCGCGAGCAGCTCGACTCCGCCCTCCGCGCGGTCGAGCTGGACCTGCCGGCGGACTTCCTGGCCGCGCTGGACGAGATCTTCCCCGGGCCGGGCCCGTCCCCCGAAGCCTTCGCCTGGTAGGCCCCGAGCGGTTGGTTCAGCGCGCCCGGCGCGGAGGGCCCGCCGGGGACGGAGGGCCCGCCGGGGACGGAGCGCCGGCCGGGGACGGAGGGGGCGCGGAGGACGGAGGCGGCGCGGAGGACGGAGCGCACGTCGGGGACGGGCGCAGGCGGCCGTCCACCAGCCCGTCGAAGCTCAGCCGGATCAGCGCCTCCCCATGGGCGGACATCTCCCGCAATGTCGCGGTCAGCCGGGCCAGCTCCCGGAAGGCCCGGCCGTACTCGCGCTGCCGTTCCAGGGACAGCCGCGGGATCCGCATCCGCCGCGGATCCAGCCGGCTCGATCCGGCGCAGGCGCGAATATGCGCGAATGTCAGGAAACCGGCGAGGAAGTGCGGATCGAGCTGGGCGGCATCCGGGCGGTAGAGGGTGAGGCAGGGGCCGAGCACGGCGCCGCCGTCCTCGACGACCCGGGCGGATCCGTCCGGGGCGGCGACGACGTCCCCGGGCCAGAGCGCGATCACGCCCGGCTCGCGTCCCGCCGCGCTCGACGGCCCGGCGGTGAGGGCCGAGGGGCCCGAGCCGGTGGCGACGTCGGCGGCGGTGAGGACCGGCACGTCGCCGCCGGCGGGCAGCCGGGCCGGCGCGTGCGCGATGGTGAGGGCCCCCTCCCTCGCCAGCTCGGAGATCGTGGTGAGCGGCAGGGGGCGCCGCTCGGGGAGCAGCTCCAGGCGGGGCGGCTCGGGCGCGGCGGCGCCCACGCGCTCCAGGGCCTCGGTGAACCTGCGGCCGAACGCGGGGCCGCCCTGCTCGGGGCGGTGGCGGGACGGGCCGAGGTCCACCTCGTCGCCCAACAGGTCGGTGACCGGGACGGACCACTGGCCGCCCTCGCGGCAGCAGTGCCGCTCCCACTCCGGCTCGACCCGCCCGAGGTCGCCCTCGGCGTCCAGCAGCAGGACCCGCGCGGGCGGCGGCTCCCCACGCTCGGGACGGTGCAGCAGCCACAGGTCGGGGCCGCCGGGCGCGAGCGTGACCACGGCCCGCAGCGCGCCGGCCCGCAGCAGGTTGCCGCGGACGCGCCGGCCGGGGCGGCGGCTCGCGACGGCGGACGGCATCAGCACCGCGGCGCGCCCGCCGGGCCGCACGTGGGCGAGGCAGTGCTGCGCCCAGGCCAGCTCCGGCTCGCCGCGCGGCGGCAGCCCGTACCTCCAGCGCGGGTCGCCGGTCAGCTCCTCGCGGCCCCAGGCGCGGTCGCCGGACGGCGGGTTGCAGACGACGGCGTCGGCGACCTCGCCGGGGAAGGCGTCGTGCCGCAGGGAGTCGGCGGTGGCGACCTCGGCGGGCGTCCCGGCCAGCAGCAGCCGGACGGCGGCGATCCGCGCGGCGGGCGCGCCGGTCTCCTGGCCGAGGGCGCGCCGCGCGCCCGGGGCCGCCAGCAGCAGGGTGCCGAGGCCGCACGCCGGGTCGAGCACGACGTCGCCCTTCTGGCAGGCCAGCCGCGCCATCAGCGCCGCCACCTCCGGGCGCGTGAGGACGAGCCGCCGCGAGTGGGCCGCGACGTAGCGCTCGAAGAGCAGGCCGAAGGCGGCCCGGTGCCCGTGCTCGGCGGCGAGGTCGTCCAGCATCCGGGGCAGCCCGGGGTCGGCCTCGGCGGGGTCGAGATCGGGCCACGGCAGCGGGACGGCGCCGTCGCGCGCCTCCAGCAGCCGCAGCCCGGCCCAGCCGAGGATGTCGGGGAGCCGGAAGTCGTCGCCGGACGCGCGGAGCCGCTGCCAGAGCCGGTCGCCCGGGGACACCTGGAACGGCTTGCCGTTGCGGCGCAGCCAGCCCTCGACGTCGGCGAGGGCGAACAGCGGGCTGGTCGCGGTCCCGCCGACGGGACGCGGGAAGTCGCCGTGGCGGCGGCGCCAGTTGCTGACCGTCGCGCGGCCGACGCCCGCGAGGCGGGCGATGTCGCCCGCCGTCACGCTCGGGTCGCCGCTCATGCCGTTACCCTACTTGATCATCCAGAATGCCGAAGGGCGCGCGGAACGCCGTGAAACGCGCCAATGGCGAATACCGCGCATATGGTTAATTCATCAACAATTCGTGCGCGCATCCGGCTTCGCCGGGCCGGGCGGGCTCCTGCGCGTAGAACTGGGCGGCCCAGCGGCGGAACGGGGCGATGGGGCCGTCGCCGCCCGCGAGCCTCGGGCGGTCCAGGTGGCCGCGGTTGTTCCAGATGGGGAAGTCCTGGCGCACGTCCGCCCACAGGGTCGGGCCGATGACGTGGGTGGCCAGCCACGCGGCCGGGCGGGCGAGCGGCGCGGGGCGCCGGGGCCCGGCGAACCGCAGGGCGAGCAGGGCCCTGAACTCCAGCGCGCCCGGGTCCGTCGGGGTCTGGAGGAAGAACGCCTGGACCTCCAGGCCGAGGCTCGGGACGACACCGCGCGCCGAGTTGACGCCGAGCCCGTGCGCGCGGGCGGTGAAGCGGAACTCCAGGTCCCCCAGGGGCGGGAAGCCGCGCCGCGTCGTGACGTCCGCGCGCATGCTCGGGCCGTCGAACTCCAGGTTCGCGATGCGGGCGCTGCGGTAGCCGTGCAGGGCGGTGAAGTGGCCCATGTCGATGGTGTTCTCGACGATGTCCTGCGGATGCGCGGTGAGCCGGTGGAACCGCTTGATCGGCGCGGGGAAGCCGTCGCGCAGCACGGGCGGGACCTCCCAGCGCGGCGGCCCGCCGGACGCGTCCCACCAGACCAGGACGATCCCGTCGATCTCGCGGACCTCCAGGCGCGACAGCCGCGCCTTGGGCGGGCGGGCGCCGGTCCCGGTGCTCACGCACGTCCCGTCCGGGGCGAAGGCGAAGCGGTGGAACGGGCAGACCAGGTTCTCCCCCTCCACCGTGGACCCGTAGCCGAGGTGGGCGCCCAGGTGCGGGCAGTAGGGGCGGACGGCGCGCGGCGTCCCCCGGCGGGTGCGGTAGAGCACCACGTCGTCGCCCATCAGCCGGCGGCGCAGGACGGCGCCGGGCCGGAGCTCGCCGGCGAACGCGACGCCGTACCAGCCGTCGGGGCGCGGCGGCAGGACGCGGGATACGGGCATGGCGCGACTTGTCGGATTCATATTTCGGCCTTTCACGGGTCCGACGTTCCGGCACCGCAGGCGGCACCGGAATTGACCGCGCCCAGGCCACCGGAAAATTTGAGGAAGAGGGATATCGCCTTGCCGGATCAAACCTTTCCTCTTTTCCCGCAAGGTCTTATTGGAGCGGCGTGGCGAAAGGGGCGCGAGCGGTGGCGCGGGAGTTCTGATCGGGGGATCACCCGCTGCCGTCCGTGGAGGTTCGATGCCGGTAACGTCCGTTCCGTGCGCGCCGGGGCGCCTGCCCCTGGCCGGTCACGTCCACCGCCTGCTCCGCGATCCGGTCGGGCTGCTGCAGGCGCTGCGGGACGAGGGCCCGATCGCCGCGTTCCACCTCGGGCGGCGGCCGGTCTACGTGGTCAACTCGCCGGAGCTGCTGCGGCGGGTGCTCGTGACAGACGCCGGCTCCTACGTCCGGGGGCTGGCGTACGAGCGGAGCCGGCCGATCCTGGGCGACGGCCTGGCGACCTCCGACGGCGAGGCGCATCTGCGGCAGCGGAGGCTGATGCTGCCGTCGTTCCACCGGGCGCGCCTGCTGGGCTACACCGGCGTCATGCGCGCGCAGGCCGAGGTCCTCGCCGGGACGTGGCGGGACGGGCAGCGCGTCGCGATGGACCGGGCGCTGCACCGCACGAGCGCGGCTGGGGCGCTCCGGGCGCTCTTCCGGACGGACCTGGACGACGCGACCGTCGCCGAGATCGACGACTGCGTCACGGTCTTCCTGGAGGAGATCCCGCTGCGCGCCGTGCTGCCCCGGTTCGCCGAGCGGCTGCCGACGCCCGGGAACCGGCGGTTCGCCCGGGTCGCCGCTCGGCTGCGGCGGATCGTGGACGGCATGGTCGAGGAGCGCCGCCGGGATCCGCGGGCGCGGGACGACCTGCTGTCGATGCTCATGGCCGCGCGGGACGAGGACACCGGCGCGGCCATGACGCCCCGGCAGGTCCGGGACGAGGTCGTGACGATCCTGGCGGGCGGCTCCGAGACCGTCCCGTCGACGCTGTCATGGCTGTACTACGAGCTCGGCCGGGACCCGTCCGTCCAGGAGCGGTTGCAGGACGAGCTGGACCTGGTCCTGGAGGGGCGGCCCGCCGGGTTCGACGACTTGCCCCGGCTCGCGTACACGCGGCGCGTCATCGATGAGACGCTCCGCCTGCACAGCGTCGCGTGGATGATGTCCAGGCGCGCGCGCACGGACGCGGAACTGGGCGGCCACCGGATACCCGCGGGTGCGGAACTGCTGTTCAGCCCGACGACCCTGCACCGGGATCCGGTGCTCTATCCCGACCCTCTCCGCTTCGATCCCGACCGGTGGATTTCACCGCCTCCCCGGGAGAATTTCGTGCCGTTCGGTGCGGGCCCCCGGAAATGCATTGGCGACCACTTCTCCTATATCCAGATGACCGTCATCGTCGCGACCGTGTCGGCCCGTTGGTCGGTGTCGGGCGTGCCTGGGAGCCGGGTGCGGGAGCGTCCCGCCGGTGCGCTTCGTCCGGACGTCCTGCCGATGACCGTGTCCCGGCGCGATCCGCGCAGTCACGGGAGACACGGGCACGGAGGACACGGTCACGGGAGGGCGGCGTGCGCGGCGGCGAGCGCGGCTCCGGCCAGCACGGTCGAGGACACGACGTCGTACGGCGTGTAGAGGCTCCGGCCCACCCACAACTCCGGGAAGGGCCCGCCGAGACGGCCGCGCAGGTAGCGGTGGGCCGCCGCCCAGACCGACGCCGGGATCCGCGCTCCATGGCGGGCCAGAGCGTCCAGGTTGAGGACGGCGCAACCGGTCTCCTCCGGTGTTCCGAACCCGTACCAGCCCCATGACCCGTCCGGCCGCTGGGTCTCCAGGAGCCAGCGGAGCGTCCCGTCCAGGCGCATGGCGGTGGCCCGCGCCAGGGCGAACGTCACCTGCGCGGTGGCGTAGTACGGGGACACGTGCCACTTGTCGTACCACCAGGCGCCTTCGCGGCGCGTGTCCAGCAGGAAGCGGACGACCTTGCCCATCGGCCGCGTGTAGGCGGCCGAACGCAGCGCGAGGGCCTCCAGTACCCGTGCGTTGGGGGTTACCGATCCGTCGCGTTCTCCCGGGTAGGTGAAGAAGCACCGGTCTCCTTCGAAGGCGAGCAGGCCGTCCAGCAGGTGCAGGACGTCGTGACCGGCCGCGTCCAGCACGAGGATCGCCATGGCGCTGTCGTCAGGGTCGGGCAAGGGGAAGGTGGCACTCAGCCCGAGCTGACCGCGCGGGCCGAGCAGCGCCCGGAGTCGGTCCAGGCAGCGGACGGCCGCAGGCACACGAACGTCGAGCAACCCGGCCCGTTGCAGGTTGTGCAGTACCCAGGCCAGTTCGAACGCCTCGGTCGGGTAGAGCGACGGGACGCCGCCGTCCGGCGACCGGCGCGCCAGGGCGTCCAGGTAGGCGGACGTGGTGCCGTCCGCCCCCAGCGCGGCGGTGGCCGAGGGCGAGTTGGCGAGCGAACCGTCCGGGCCGGTGAACCGCGCAAGCGCGCGCAGAGCCGGGTCGGGCTCGATGGCCTCAAGCGAGTACAGGAGGGAGGTCGGGCCGCCGAGCAGGCGTTCCCTCGGGATGAGATCCAGCTTCGCCTGGCGCGCCCCGGCCAGGTCGTCCCAGTCCCGGTAGGGCAGGTCCAGTCCCCGCGCGGACGCCTGGCCGAGCAGGAACGGGACGGCCAGCTCGAAGGCCATGGTCTCGCCGACCGGAGCGCCGCGCCAGGCGGCCGGGCGGGACCGCAGGTAGGCCAGCCCCGCCCGCACCGCTTCGGCACGCCCCGGCAGGGACGGGCCCGGGTCGGTCAGCGCCACGACGGCGGCCAGCGTGCAGACGGTGCGGTCGTGGGGCAGCTCGATGTCTCCGCCCCACGAGCCGTCCGGCCGCTGGTGGCCGATCAGCCAGCGCCGCGACCGGGGGAACCGCACCGTCCCGTCGGCGTCGCGCAGCCGGGAGATCCACGCGGTGGTGTACGGGCAGGGCCCGAACGACCCGCCGTCCCCCAGCCCCCCGAGCAGGGACTCCGCCCGCTCGCGCACGGACGGCTCGGCCCGGACGTCCTGCTCGATCATGCCGCGTGCCCCGCGTCGGTCCGCTCGTAGTGGCGCACCGACCACAGGAGTTGGCGTTCCAGGGCGAGCGCGGGCCCCGGGACGGGCCCGATGAGCGGGCGCAGCGCGCGGCGGCAGCGCGCCACGTACAGGGCGATCCGGTCGCGCGCCCGCGCCGCCGGGAGCCCGAGCGCGAGCGCGTCCAGGACGCCCTCGTCCCGCTCGCGGCGGTGCCCGCGCAGGTCGTTGGCCAGCCGGACCGCGAGGCAGGCGTCCCGCAGGGGCCGCCGGAGCGCGGGCAGGACCTCGGGCAGCCCCGGGCCCGGCATGTCCGACCACATCGCCAGCACGAGCGGGGCCAGCGCGATGCTCGCGGCGCCGTGCCGCAGGTACTCCTCCAGCGGCGGCGCGGGCACACCGGCCTCCGCGCGCCGCGCGGCCTCGTACTCGAACCGCGCCCCGGCCAGCGTCGCGTCCACGGCGCGCCGCCACCAGGGCAGGACGGCCGGAGACGCGGCGACCCCGTCGCGGATCTCGGCGAGCGCATCCCCCAACGCTCCCCCCGGCGCTCCCCCGGCGGGCGGTGCTCCGCCCGCGACCGCCTGGAGCGCGTCCAGGCCCGTGTGGAGGCGGACGGGATCGCGGCGGGCCGGCGGGCCGTCCGTCCAGGCGTCCAGGGCGAAGATCCAGAGCCCGGTGCGGGCGGCCAGGTCGGCGCCCCGCCCGGACAGCCACGGGGCGACGAACGCGGCGGGCAGGCTGCACAGCGCGGCCAGCGCCGGGTCGAACGGCGGGCCGAGCCGTCCCGCCCACGCCGCCGAGCGCTCCGCCAGCCGCGCGGTGACGACGGCCGCGTCCGCGGCGGCCAGCACGTCCAGCGGCCGGCAGGCGCCCGCCGGGTCCGCCCCCGGTCCCGTCCCGGCGCATCCCGCATTCTGCATTTCGACCCCCGCCTATTTCTTCTCGCAGATGTCGCGGCGCGAAATCTCCTCGCCGTCCCGCACAGCCAATCCGCGCCGAGCCCCGGCGGGGCAGGGTTTTGCCGCCCTCGTCCTGCGACCGGCCTGCTCTTTTGCCACGTCAATGCGCAGTATCGAATGCCCCATGAAACAGTAATCACGGCGTGCCCGGCCCCGCCTTTCCCGCGTTCGGGATTGTTCGGCTTACGTTTGTCTCGACCTGTGGGGAAGACGAGCGCGGAGGAGAACAGTGGGGACGAGCATGACGGCGACCGAGGCACCCGCCCCGTCGATCGGGGACGCGGGACGCGTGCTGGCGCGCACCCGCGCCGTCTTCGAGCCCGCGCTCCGGGCGGCGGTGCACCGCCTTCCCGCCCCCATCCGCCGCATCGCGGGCTACCACCTGGGCTGGTGGGACGAGCGGGAGCGCCCCACGCCCGGCGGGAACGGCGGCAAGGCGATCCGCCCCGTGCTGGCCCTGCTGTGCGGCGAGGCCGTCGGCGGCGGCCGCGACGGCGCCCTTCCGGCGGCGGTCGCCGTGGAGCTCGTCCACAACTTCTCACTGCTGCACGACGACATCATGGACGGCGACCGGACGCGCCGGCACCGGCCCGCGGCCTGGACCGTCTTCGGCACCGCGCAGGCGCTGCTGACCGGCGACTCCATGATGGTGGCGGCGATGGACACCCTGGCCGCCGAGCGCGCGGACGTGGCGCCGCGCGCGCTGCGCGACCTGGCGGCCGGGCTGCAGGACCTGTGCGCGGGGCAGTCCGCCGACATCCGGCTGGCGGCCGACGAGGGGGCGACCCTGGACGACTGCCGCGAGGTCATCGCCGGCAAGACCGCCTCGCTGCTCGGCTGCGCCTGCTCGCTGGGCGCGATGTACGGCGGCGGCCGCAAGGAGCAGGTCCGGCTGATGCGCATGTTCGGCGAGCGGCTCGGCCACGCGTTCCAGCTCGTGGACGACGTCCTCGGGATCTGGGGCGACCCGCGCGAGACGGGCAAGCCCGTCCACTCCGACCTGGCGCGCCGCAGGCGGTCGCTCCCGGTGGTGGCCGCGCTCGGCTCGGGCACCGCCGCGGGCCGCGAGCTGGCCGCCGCCTACGAGGCGGACGTGGAGTTCTCCCCCGCCGTGCTGGCGCACCTGGCCGCGCTCGTCGAGCGGACGGGCGCCCGGCGGCTGGCCGCCGAGCTGACCGCCAAGAACCTCGCCGACGCGACGGCCTGCCTGGACGCGGCCGCGCCGCTCCCCGGCCCCGCCGCCGCCCTGCGCGCCATCGCCGAACTGGTCGCCGAACGCACCGCCTAGCGCACCCGCACAGCCGCCCGCCGGGCCTGACCGGCTTTTGCCGTTCGCCGTCACCGTCCGCGACTCCCCGGCTACGGTCGAAGGCCCGAGGCATCGCGGAACGGTGACAGCACATGAGCGGATCGGCGACGGCGGGCGCGGGCGGGCGCCCCGCGGGCAACCTGCCTTACGGGCTCCCGAGCTTCGTCGGACGGGAGACCGAGCTCCTCGACCTGGAGCGCCTGCTGGAGACGGCGCCCCTGGTCACGCTGACCGGGACGGGCGGGGTCGGCAAGACCCGCACCGCGCTGGAGGCGGCCCACCGCGTGCGCGACCGGTTCCCCGACGGGGTCTGGCTGGTGGAGCTGTCGCGGCTGCGCGACCCGGAGCTGCTGCCGCACGCGGTCGCGACGTCCCTGGGCGTGCACGACCAGGGCACGAGCCCCCTGCCCGATGTGCTGGCGGGCTTCCTCGCCGACCGGCGCAGCCTGCTGATCCTGGACACCTGCGAGCATCTGCCCGGGGCGTGCGCCGACCTGGTGACGCCGCTGCTGGCGGCGGCGCCGGACCTGCGGATCCTCGCGACCGGGCGGCAGCCGCTCGACGCCGAGGGCGAGCGGGTGGTCACGCTCGCGCCGCTGGCCGTCCCGGCCGAGGGCGAGGACGACACCGAGGGCGCCGCGCTCAGCGAGGGGGTGCGGCTGTTCGCCGCCCGGGCGCGGCACGCCGTCCCCGGCTTCGTGGTGGACGAGGCGAACCGGGCCGTCGTGGCCCGGCTGTGCCGCGGGCTCGACGGCCTGCCGCTGGCGCTGGAGCTGGCGGCGCCGTGGCTGCGGGTGCTCCCGGTCGAGGCCGTCGCCGACCGGCTCGACGAGCGGTTCCGGCTGCTCGCCCGGGGCCCCGGCAGGCAGCCCGGCAGGCACGAGACGCTCCGGACGGCGATCGGGTGGAGCCACGAGCTGTGCGGCCCCGCCGAGCGGCTGCTGTGGGTCCGCGCGTCGGTGTTCGCGGGCGGCTTCGACCGCCGGAGCGTCCAGGAGGTGTGCTCCGGCGGGCCGATCGACCCGGCCGACGTCCCGCGGCTGCTGGCGCGGCTCGTCCGCAAGTCGATCGTGATGGACGGCGGGGACGGCGCCCAGCCCCGCTACCGGATGCTCGACACCGTCCGCGAGTACGGGGCCCGGTGGCTGCGCGAGCTGGGCGAGGAGCCGGAGATCCGGCGGCGGCACCGCGACTTCCACCTCGCCCACGCCCGGCGCGCCTACGCGTGCTGGATGGGCGGCAGGCAGGTCACCTGGTACGAGCGCGCCCTGTCGGCCCACGCCGACATCCGGGTGGCGCTGGAGCACTGCCTCGCCGGCCCGGACGTCGGCGACGCGCTGGAGCTGGCCGGGAACCTGTGGTTCTACTGGTACGCGTGCGGCTTCCAGCGGGAGGGCCGCCACTACCTCGAACGGGCGCTCGCCGTCTCCGCCGAGACGGGCCCGAGGCGGACGCTGGCGGCCTGGGCGCGCGGGCTGATCACGCTCTCCCAGGGCGACATCGACGCGGCCGAGGAGTGCGCCGGCATCTGCCGCGCCGACGCCGGCCGGACCGCCGAGACGGCCGCCGCGTTCCTGGAGGGGTCGGCCCTGACGCTGACCGGCGAGAGCGCCAAGGCGCTGGTCGTGCTGCGCCGGCTGGAGCCCGACCCGCTGCGCGGCGGCATGGACGAGGCGATCTGGCTCCTCGAACGCGGCGTCCGCGCGTTCGCCCACGTCCAGCTCGGCGATCTGGCCGAGGCGGCGGCGCTGGCCGAGGAGGCGCGGGCGGGCAGCGCCGAGCGCGGCGAGCGGTGCCTCCAGGCGTGGGGCGACTACGTGCAGGCGCTCGCCGAGCTCGGCCTCGGGCGCCCCGAGGCCGCGGCCCGGCACGCGCGGAGCGCCCTGGAGAGCAAGCGGC
The DNA here is from genome assembly GCF_004349215.1 of Actinomadura rubrisoli. Classification (GTDB taxonomy): domain Bacteria; phylum Actinomycetota; class Actinomycetes; order Streptosporangiales; family Streptosporangiaceae; genus Spirillospora; species Spirillospora rubrisoli. Next base: position 11,740 of record NZ_SMKU01000017.1, read on the forward strand.
CCCTGCACGACACCTGGTTCATGGCCCTCTGCCTGGACGCGCTGGCCCTGGCGGTCGCCGCCACCGGAGACGGCGAGCGCGCGGCCCGGCTCCTGGGGATCGGGCAGCGGATCTGGCGGGCGCACGGGCTGTCCCAGCTCGGCTCCCCCGAGCTGGCCGCCGCCCGCCAGGCGTGCGAGGGACGGCTGCGCGGCGCGCTCGGGGACGCGGCGTACGAGGCCGCCCACACCGCCGGTCTCCGGACGCCCCCGGACGAGGGCATCGAGTACGCGCTCGCCACCCGGCACCACCAAGATCGGTAAAATCACCGCAAGGCGGACAGTTCGGAGTACCGTTCCTCACGCGGTTTCCCCCTGTCCCGACCAGCGCAGATCCGGAGCGCGCAGTGAACTACGACGACCAGCCCTCGCTCGCCGACATCCCCAACGACGTGCCGACCTCGGCCCGGGCCTACGGATGGCTCCTCGGCGGCAAGGACAACTACGAGGTCGACCGGCAGTTCATCAGGAAGCAGCTGGAGGCCCATCCCGCCGGCCTGGACATCACCCGGCAGAACCGGCTGTTCCTCTACCGCGCCGTCCGCTACCTGGCCACCGAGGCCGGGATCCGGCAGTTCATCGACATGGGCTGCGGCCTGCCGACCGACGACAACGTCCACCAGGTCGCCCGGCAGTTCGCGCCGGACGCCCGCGTCGTCTACGTCGACATCGACCCGATCGTGCTGGCGCACGGCCGCGCGCTGCTCGCGGGCGACGCGTCCACGACCGTGATCACCGCCGACATGCGCGACCAGGACTACATCCTGGAGCACGAGGACGTGCGGCGGCTGATCGACTTCTCCGAGCCGGTCGCGACGCTGTTCCTGTCGGTCGGCCACCACCTGCCCGACGGCGACGACCCGCGCCGCGTCCTGCACACCGTCATCGACCGGGCGGCGCCCGGCAGCCACCTGACGTTCTCCCAGGTGGCGTGCGACGACCCGGTGCGGAGCGCGCAGATGACCGAGCAGGTGACCAGCGCCGGGATCCGGTGGCAGACGCGCACCCCGGCCGAGATCGACGCGCTGCTGTCGGACCTGGACCCGGTCGAGCCGGGCCTGGTCAACCTGGTCGACTGGCGGCCGATGGACCTCCAGCCGCAGCTCGCGCCCGTCCCGCCCGAGCTGGAGCGGTACGCGGGCGCCTCCAAGCTGGATCGCTCCATCTACGAGTACGGCGGCGTCCTCCGCAAGCGCTGAAACCCTGCTAGACGATCTTTTGGTCCCGGGACTGCCCCGCGGCGGGGGCGGGCGGGCGCCGGCCCGGCGGCCTATCCGACATTCCGGATCCGCTCCCGTCGCGACCTTGCGATTCGCTGACCGGTCCGTGGGCATTTCCGCACGAGAGGAGGGCATCAAGAAGTCTCCGTTCGCATTTGCGGCGATTGGGGGGACACCACGATGTGGGACTACGCGGGCCGGGACACCGCGATCGACATGGGCAGCGCGACCGTGCGGATGCACGTCAAGGACCGCGGGGTCGTCTGCCGGGAGCCCTCGCTGCTGGCCCGCTCCCGGCGGACCGGCCAGATCCTCGCGCTGGGCCTCCCCGCGCAGCAGATGGCGGGACGCGACTCCGACGTCGCGCTCGTGCGGCCCATCCGCGAGGGCGCGCCGACCGAGACCGACGAGGCCGAGTACCTGATGCGGCACCTGGTCCGCAGGCACCACCGCCGCCACTACATGGCGCGGCCCCGGCTGGTCGTCACCGTCCCCAGCGGGATGACCTCCGTCCACTACCGGGCCCTGCAGTTCTCGGCCTACCAGGCGGGCGCGCGGCGGCTCACCATGGTCCCGACGCCGATCGCCGCCGCCATCGGCATGGGGATGACGGAGGCCGGACCCGAGATCGCGGTCATCGCCGACATCGGCGCGGACCTCACCGACGTCGGCGTCATCGCGTTCGGCGGGCTGGTCACCTCGCACACCGCGGCGGTCGGCGGCTCGGACCTGGACCGCGCCATCGTCGCCCTCGTCCGGCGCGAGCACGGGGTGACCCTGTCGGCGGCCGCCGCCGAGGAGGCCAAGATCGCGGTCGGCGCCGTGCCCTGCGTGGGGCGGCAGCCGATCCGGCAGGCCCCGGTGGACGGCCGCGACGCCACGACCGGGCTGCCCCGGCGCGTCGTCGTCACCACCACCGACGTGCAGCGCGCGATCGAGGGGCCCGTCTCCAAGATCGTCGAGGCGGTCCACGCGGGCCTGCGCGGCTGCTCGCCCGAGGTCTCCGGCGAGCTGCTGAGCGTGGGCGTCACCCTGACCGGCGGGACCGCCCGCCTCCCCGGCCTGGAGCGGCTGATCCGCGACCGGACGGGGCTGGACGCCTGGCTCGGCGACGACACCGGCGACGCGGCCGTGATCGGCGCGGCGGACGTCCTGCGCACCGCCGGGCTAAACCCGCCCGTCCAGGACGCAACGTCCCGCCCGCATCTCCTGACGACCGTCCCCCAGTACTAACGTTCCGAAAGGGCACATACCTAGGACCGCAGGGGAAGCCGATGCTGACCGGGTGGCCGTTTCCGTCACGCTCGGGTCCTCGCGGCGTCACGATGGGTGCATGGCCTTCGAGGGGATGCCCGGATACGACCTGATCAACGTCGTCAGGGAGCTCGGGCCCGTGGAGGCGGTCCGCGATCAGGAGGCCGCCGAGCGGATGCGCGTCTATCCGAAGATCGTGGGTGCCGGGCCGCCGGACTTCGGCGTCGCCGAGCAGCGCGGCGGCGAGTGGCGGATCCTGACGCTCGGCGCGATGGAGCCCGCCGGCGCCCGGATCGACCTGGCGATCCACCTGCGCGAGACGTCCGCCGGGCGGCGGGCGTGCGTGCGGCGGGAGATGCTCGCTATCGCCGACCGGCTCGACCCCGAAGTGGGCGAGGCCGACACCGGCACCGAGTTCCGCGTCGGCGGCGGCCGCTTCCGGATCGTCCGGACGCTGGGCTTCACCCGCTTCGGGGACGACGGGCCCGAGCCCGCCCGCGCCACCGACACCGAGGAGGGCCCGGTCAGCTCGTTCCTCATCGACCCGACGGCGCCGGTCGGCCCGGCGGGCGCCGCGCTCCGGCTGGAGCTGCTGAGCCTGGTGCCCGCCGCGGGCACCGTCCCGGAGGAGCTGCGCCGGGAGGCCGTCGCGGCGATCAGGAGGCATCCGGGGGTGGTGCTGCTGCCCCCGGAGTTCACCGTCGTGGAGGACCTGGACGACCGCTGGCGCCCGCTGACCGGCGGGGAGGGGCCGCAGGACGCCCGCGACGCGCTCGCCCACTACTTCCGCGTGATCCTGCCGCGGTTCACCCCGCCCGGCATGGCGCCGCCGAGCCCCGGCGAGCTGGAGGAGTACGCGCGCGCCGCCGACCACGTCGAGACCGGGCGCGGGGTCGAGTTCGTCGCGTGCGGCCGGCGGTTCCGCGTCGTGCGGGTGGTGCGGATGATCCGGGTGGGCCCGGACGGCCCGGAACCCGCGCGTCCGTCCGACGAGGAACCCGACGCGGACTGACGCGAAGATCCATATTGCGGGTGGAATGTCGGGAGGCTTCGCTAGGCTGCCGCATGGCAGGGCTGTAGCGCAGAGGTCGTCGCGCCATAGCTGCGAGCTGGAGGACGTCGGTTCGATTCCGACCAGTCCTGCCCCTATCCGTTCCCGGTAGCGAGGAGTGCCGTGCCGTCCGTCCCCGCCGAGGAGCCGCAGGCGGCGGACACCGGCGGGGCACCCGCCGCGGCCGGCGCACCCGATGGCCCCGGCGCGCCCGGCCCGGCCGAGCTGGCGGCGTGCCTGCGGGTGCTGGAGCGGGCGCGGTCCGCGCCGCCCGGCGATCCCCGGTGGCGGGCCGTGCACGAGGCCGCCTCGCAGGTCCACCGGGCCGGGAAGAAGGCGCGCAAGGCGTCCCGGCTGGCCGAGCGCCGCCGGGGCGACCTGGAGGCACTGGCGGCCACGGCGCGTTTCCAGAACCAGAATCCCGGCCCGTCCCCCGGCGGGGAACCCGCGCCCGGCCCCGCGCCGGAGCCCGTGCCGGAGCCCGCGAGCGAGGCGGCGCGGGTGCTGTCGGGCGCGCGGCGCTGCTATGTGTGCAAGGCGCCGTACAGGGACGTCCATCCCGACTACCACCTGCTGTGCCCGGAGTGCGCGCGGGAGAACGCGGCGCGCCGCCATGCCCGCTGCGACCTGCGCGGCCGGCGGGCGCTGGTGACGGGCGGCCGGGTGAAGATCGGCTTCCAGGTCGCGCTGAAGCTGCTGCGCGACGGCGCGGACGTGCTGGTCACGACCCGTTTCCCGCGCGACGCCGCACGCCGGTTCGCGGCCGTCCGCGACTCCGGCGACTGGCTCGGCCGGCTGCACGTCCACGGCGTCGACCTGCTCGACCTGCCGGGCGTCGCGGGGCTGCTGGAGGCGGCGCACGCGCGGTTCGACCATCTCGACATCCTGGTCAACAACGCGGCGCAGACCGTCCGCAGGCCGCCCGCCTACCACCGGGAGGTGCGGGCGGCGGAGGCGCTGCCGCTGGACGGCCCGGCCGCGCGGGTCGACGTCGCGGAGGGCGGGCGGGCGGCGCTCGACGCGGGACCGGCGGCGGCCATGGCCGTCCGCGACGACGCCCTGTTCCCGGCCGGGCTGCGGGACGAGACGGGCGAGCCGCTCGACCTGCGCGAGCGCAACAGCTGGAGCCTGCGCCTGCACGAGGTCGACCCGGCCGAGTGGATGGAGGTGCAGATGGTGAACGCGTTCGCCCCGTTCCTGCTGACGGCGCGGCTGCGGGGGCTGATGGAGGCGTCGCCGTGGCCCGACCGGTACGTGGTGCAGGTCTCGGCGATGGAGGGCGGCTTCTCCCGCGCGAACAAGACCGTCCGCCACCCGCACACCAACATGGCCAAGGCGTCGCTGAACATGCTGACCCGCACGTCCGCGGCCGACTACGCGGCGGCGGGCATCCACATGACCAGCGTCGACACCGGCTGGGTGACCGACGAGCGCCCGCATCCCGGCAAGCTCGCGCAGCGGGAGGCGGGGTTCCGGCCGCCGCTGGACGTGATCGACGGCGCGGCCCGCGTGTACGACCCGATCGTGCGGGGCGTCGGCGGGGAGCGGCTGTCCGGCCTGTTCCTGAAGGACTACCGACCGGTGGAGTGGTGACGATGGAACCGACCCCCGTACGCTGCCCGGCCATCGAGCACCCCGACCTGCCGCTCGCCGACCCGGCCGCGCTCGGCCCGCTGCTGGCGCGGCTGGAGGACGGCGCGCCGGTCGGGGGCGACGAGGCGTTCCCGCTGGGGACGCTGCGCGGCGACGGCCGGATGGACCTGTGCAAGCAGGGGCTCGGCGCGGCGGGTGTCGCGCGGCTCGTCCCGGCGGCGGCCGCGTCGCCGCACGCGGTGCACCTGCTGCTCGGGACGAACGCGATGGGCGGCGAGGGCGCGCGGGCCATCGCGTCCGCGCTGGAGCCCGGCCACGGCGTCGAGACGCTGTACCTGGGCTGCAACCGCATCGACGCGGACGGCGCGGCGGCGCTCGCCGGGCGGCTGGCCTCGGACGGCGAGGTGCGGGCGCTGTGGCTGAAGCGCAACCCGGTGGGCGACGCCGGGGCGGCGGCGCTGGCCGGGATGCTGCGCCGCAACACGGCGATCCGGACGCTCGACCTGGTCAACACCGGCGTGGGCGTCGACGGGCTGCGCGCGCTCCTGGCCGCCCTCGCGGCGCGGGAGGCGCCGCTGGAGCGGATGTTCCTCGGCGGCAACGGCCTCGGCCCGGACGCCGCGGACGTGCTCGCCGCGCTCATGCGCGACGCGAACGTCCGCGAGCTGTACCTGCCCGCGAACCACCTGGGCGACGCCGGTGCGGCCGTGCTGGCGTCGGCGGCGCGCTCCGAGGGGCGTCCCGTGCGGCTCGGGCTCGGCGGGAACGGCGTCGGCCCGGCCGGGGCGCGGGCCCTCGCCGGGGCGCTCGGCCGGATGGAGGCGCTCGACCTGGGCCGCCCGCCGTCCGAGCGGGCGCTGGGCGCGCCCCCCAACGCCACCGGCGACGACGGCGCGGCGGCACTGGCCGAGGCCCTGCCGCACAGCCCGCTGCGCCGCCTGGAGCTGCGCCACACCGGCATCACGGGCCGGGGCGCGAAGACGCTGCTGGCGGAGGTCGGCGACGGGACGCGCCTGGAGTACGTCGGGCTCGGCCCCGGCCTGCCGCGCAAGGTGAAGCGGGCGTTCGCCGAGCGGCTGCGCCCGGCCGCGCGCCCCCACCCCGACCTGTGCTCGATCGCGAGCGTCTATCGATGAGCGCCGAGCCGCAGTCCCCGCCGTGGCACCGGAACCTGGCCACCTGGAGGCGGATCCGCCGCCACGCCGTGCCCCGCCCGATGATCGAGAGGGCGGCGGAGCGCCGGGAGGCCGGTGACTGGCGCGGCGCCTGCGCGGCGGCGAACGTGGACGTCCGGTTCGACCTGGACGCCGTCGCCCGCGAGCACGGGACGCAGGCCGCGGCCCGGCTGGCGGACGACCTGCGGCACCTGGCCCCCGACCTGCTGCGCTGGAACCTGCCCCGGGTCGGGTGCGGCCGGACGACCATCGTCCCCCAGCTCGTGATCGCCCTCGCCCGGTACGGCGACGACGGCTTCCCGCACCGAGACGGCCTCCACGACGACTCCGGCGGGCTCGGCCTGTACGTGGTGACGCCGATGTTCGTCAACGGCTCCCAGCGGCTGAAGCTGATCCTCCGGCCCGGCCCCCGCGAGACGACCGATTGGACCGGCGAGCGGCACCTGTTCGACGTCCGGCACAGCGGGGGGCTGCTCGCGCACTGCGGCGGAGGCCCGGACCGCGCGCCGTTCTTCCACGCGGACGGCACGCTCCGCACCGCCGCCGAGCTGCCGGCGTCGCCCCCCGCGCCCGAGGACGCCTCCGCCCACGCCGAATGGGCGCTCCTGCTGCACGAGCGCGGCGACCTCGCGGAGGCGTTCGACGCCGTCGGCATCGACCTGAGCCTGGAGCGGCGCCCCGGCCACCCGGCGTGGTTCGACGAGCCGTCGTCCATGTTCGCGGCCATGGCGCTGTCGCCGCCCATGATCGCCCGCGCGGTGGCCGAGCGGGCGGCGGGACCGGCGGCCGGACCGGACGGCGCGGTCACGCTGTGCATCGAGGGCGGCTGGGCCCGGACGGTGGTGCTGGAGGCGGGCGGCGCCCGCGCGCGCCCGCTGGCGAGGAGCGGGCACCGCTGGGGCGGAGACGAGGACGCCGCGCCGCTCGCGGAGCACCACTGGCGGCGCCCGCCCGACCTGGAGCTGCTGCGCGCCGAAATGATCACGCCGGAGGAGCTGCATCCGCTGGTCCGGTCGGCGCTGTTCCCGGCCCGTCCCGCCGCCGAGGGGCCGGTCGGGCCGCCTGGCACGTGGCGGCCCGAGCCGGTGCGGGTGCGGTGCCGGGGCGAGTGGCACGAGGTCCGGTCGGGTGGCGGCGGCCTTGAGATGCCGCACAGCCTGGACGAGCAGCGGCGCGAGCGCGCGCTGGAGGCGCTCGGCGGGGCCGTGTCGGGCTGCTTCGCCGTGCACCGGGTGTGGCGGACCGGGAAGGGCCGGCTGCCTCGCGGCCTGCGCGAGCAGCGGCGGGAGGTGTTCCTGCGGGTCCAGCACGGCGACACCGAAGGCGTGCTGGCGCTCCTGGACGCGGGCTTGGACCCGTTCGTCCGCGACGGACGCAAGCGCACGCTGATGCACCAGCTCTACACGATGGACCACACGGTGATGCTGCCGAGGCTCCTGGACGCGGGGCTCGGCCTGGAGGACCTGGACCACCACGGCCGCACGCCGCTGCACATCGCGGTCGGCGACCACGGCTCGGCGGCGCTGGTGCGGGCCCTGGTGGACGCGGGGGCGCACACCGACGTCTCCGACGACAACGGGACGGACGTGAAACAGATGATCGAACTGCGCGGGCGCGAGGATCTGGACTGGCTGTGACGGGCGACCTTCTCGCGGCGGCGGACGAGCTGAACCGCCGCGCCGGCGCCTGGCGGACCGAGCCGGCGCGCAGCACGCAGTTGGAGGCGCTCGCCCTCGCCGTGTCGGCGAACATCCCGGTGCTGCTGTGGGGCGAGCCGGGGATCGGCAAGTCGGCGGGCATGGAGCGGCTCGCCGCGGGGCTCGGCGTCCCGCTGGAGACGGTGATCGCCAGCGTGCACGAGCCGTCCGACTTCGCCGGACTGCCGATCATCGGGGACGACCCGGCGGCGACCGGGGTGCCGATGGCGCCGCCGGACTGGGCGGTGCGGCTCGCGCGGGCCGGGCGCGGCATGGTGTTCTTCGACGAGCTGTCGTCCGCGCCGCCCGCGGTGCAGGCGGCGCTGCTGCGGGTCGTCCTGGAACGCCGGGTCGGGAGCCTGGTGCTGCCGGGGCCGGTGCGGGTCGTCGCCGCCGCCAACCCCCCGGCGAGCGCCGCCGACGGCTGGCATCTGAGCCCGCCGCTGGCGAACCGGTTCGTCCACCTGCACTGGACGCACGAGCCGCGGACGGTCGCGCGGGGCATGGCGGGCACCTGGCCGGAGCTGAGCGTCCCGGCCGTGGACGAGGGTAAGGCGGCCGCCGCCGTCGCGCGCGCCCGGGGCGCGGTGTCGGGGTTCCTGACCGCGCGGCCGGGGCTGGCCCACCACCTGCCGTCCGACGCCGAGGCGCGGGGCGGCGCGTGGCCGTCGCCGCGCAGCTGGGAGATGGCGCTGCGGCTCCTCGCGACCGGCTACGCCACCGGCGCCGGGCAGGACGCGCTGGCCGCGGCGGTGGTCGGCGCGATCGGCGACGGTGCCGGGCTGGAGCTGCTGTCCTACCTGGACGAGCTGGACCTCCCCGACCCCGACCGTGTCCTGGCCAACCCGGCGGCGTTCGCGCTGCCGGAGCGCGGCGACCGGCAGCTCGCCTTCCTGACCGCGGTCGTGGCGTCGGTCCAGGGCGACTGCACGCGCAAGCGGTGGGAGGCGGGCTGGAAGGTCCTGGCCAAGGCGGTGGACGCGGGCGTCCCCGACGTCGCGGCGCGGGCCGCCGCCGACCTGGCCGCACTCCGCGACACCGACTGGCCCGTCCCGAGCGGGATCGACGGGTTCGTCGACCTGCTCCAGCTGTCCGGCGCGCTGCCCGGCGGCGGGTAGCGCCATGCCAGACGGGACGGCGCTCGACCGGACGAAGCTGCTGGCGGCGCGCTACCGGGCCGCGACCGACCGGCCCTACCTGGCGTCCGCGCTGTACTCGCTGACGGTCGTGCCGACCGCCGCCGTCCCGACGATGGGCGTCGACCGGCACTGGCGCTGCTACGTCTCCCCCGCGTTCGTCGACGCGACGCCCGTCCAGGAGCTGGCCGGGGTGTGGATCCACGAGGCCGCGCACCTGCTGCGCGACCACCACGGGCGGGCGGGGCGGCTGCCCGCCGCCGACCAGCGCGACCACGCCCGGATCAACCTCGCGCAGGACTGCGAGATCAACGACGACCTGATCGCCGACGGCCTGCCGCTGCCCGCCGGGCGCGTGGTGCCGGGCGACTTCGGGCTGGCGGACGGGCAGCTGTTCGAGGCGTACCTGCCGGGCATCCCGCCGCAGCCGCATCACGACTGCGGGTCCGGCGCGCACGGCCGTCCCGCGCCCTGGGACCTGGACGGGAAGGCCGGGCCCTGCGTGAGCCCAGTGGAGGCCGAGGCGCTGCGCCGCGCGACCGCCGAGGCGATGCGCGGCCACGAGCGCGCCCGGGGGCACCTGCCCGGCGGGTGGCGCCGCTGGGCGCAGGAGGTGCTGGAGCCCACGGTCGACTGGCGGCGCGTCCTCGCGGGCGCCGTCCGGGAGGCGGTCGCGTGGGCGGGCGGCGCCGTCGACTACACCTACCGGCGCCCGTCCCGCCGCGCCCCGGCGCTGCGCGGCGCCGTCCTGCCGAGCCTGCGCCGCCCGCTGCCGCGCGTCGCGATCGTCATCGACACCTCCGGCTCGATGGGCGAGGACGACCTGGCGGCGGCGCTCGCCGAGGTCACCGGGGTGCTCCGCGAGGTCGGGGTGCGCGGCGACCGGGTCAGCGTGCTGGCGTGCGACGCCGACGTGCAGGCGGTGACGCGGGTGGCCTCCGCCGAGCAGGTCGAGCTGGGCGGGGGCGGCGGGACGGACATGCGCGTCGGTATCGCCGCGGCCCTCGCGCAGCGCGACCGTCCGCAGGTGGTCATCGTCCTCACCGATGGTTACACTCCGTGGCCGGCCGAGATCGCGTCCTGCCGGCTGATCGCCGCGCTCGTCGGCGACGCGCCGCCCGACCCGCCGGCCTGGGTGGAGACCGTCCGCCTGGGCCCGACACCAGGGAGACCGACATGAGCGACGCGCCCGAACTCGACGGCCCGGGAACCCCCCGCCTGGAGGAGGTCTCGGACGGGATCTTCGCCTACGTCCAGCCCGATGGCACCTGGTGGATCAACAACACCGGCTTCCTGGCCGGGGCGCGCGGCGTCACCAGCGTGGACGCGTGCTCGACCGAGCGGCGGACGCGGGCGTACCTGGAAGCGATCAGGTCGGTCACCCCGCTGCCCGTCCGGACGCTGGTCAACACCCACCACCACGGCGACCACACGTTCGGCAACTACCTGTTCTCCGGCGCCACCGTGGTCGGCCACGAAGGGACGCGCGAGGGCGTGTTCGGCTGGGGCAAGCCGTTCGACGAGCCGTTCTGGACGAAGGTGGAGTGGGGCGAGGTCGAGCTGGAGCCGCCGTTCCTCACCTTCACCGACCGCGTGACGCTGTGGGTGGACGACCTGCGCTGCGAGGTCCGGCACGTCGGGACGGCCGCGCACACCACCAACGACTCGATCGTGTGGGTCCCCGAGCGGCGGGTGCTGTTCTGCGGCGACCTGCTGTTCAACGGCGGCACGCCGTTCCTGCTCCAGGGGTCGGTCGCCGGCGCGGTCGCGGTCCTGGAGGAGGTCGTCGCACCGCTGGGCGCGGAGACGATCGTCCCCGGGCACGGCCCGGTCGCGGGCCCGGAGCTGATCGACCGCGTGCTGGGCTACCTGCGGTTCGTCCAGGCGGCGGCGACCGAGGGGAAGGCGGCGGGGCTGGCCCCGCTGGAGGCGGCCCGCGAGACCGACCTCGGCCCGTACGCGGAGCTGACCGACCCCGAGCGGCTCGTCGGCAACCTCCACCGCGCCTACGCCGAGCTGGACGGCCTCGAACCCGGCGGCGTCATCGACCTGCCCGCCGCGCTGGGCGACATGATCACCTTCAACGGGGGCCGCCCGCTCACCTGCCGCGCGTGACGCGCGCCGGCGCTAGGGAGTGACGCGTTCGTCCCAGTCGACGCGGTGGCGGTGGACGAAGCCGAAGATCTGCTCCGGGTCGACCGGACCGGCGGGTCCGCCGCTGCTCTTGTCCTCGTTGGTGCGGGCCGCGGCGGCGGCGATGGCCTGGACGCGGGGGCGGCGCAGCCGCTCGTAGGCGGCGAACGCGGCCGGGGCGCCGGGGAGGTCGCGCAGGCAGCGGGCCAGCTCGACGGCGCTCTCGATCGCCAGCGACGCGCCCTGGCCCGAGCTGGGCGAGGGGGCGTGGGCCGAGTCGCCCACCAGGACCATGCGGCCGCGGTGCCAGGACGGGACGTCCGGCATGATCTCCATGCCGCCGAGGACGAACAGGTCGCCGGGCTCGCTGTGGCGCAGGAGCGCGGCGCCGGGCACGTCGTCGGCGTACAGGTCGCGGAGCCGCTCAAGCCAGTCCCCGGGGGGTGTCTTCCGGGCCGCCGCGGCGACGGCCGCGTCCGGCTCGGGGACGTTGCTGAACCACGCGACCCGGCCGTCCGGCATCGCCCAGTACCCGAGGAACGCGCGGTCGCCGAACGCGAAGTACATGACGTCCGGGTCGGGCTCGACACCGCTGCCGGACGCGAAGCCCGCCAGGCCGATCAGGCCGACGTACTCGGGGCTGGGCGCGGCCGGGTCGATCAGGGGCCGGACGGCGGAGCGGATGCCGTCGGCGCCGATCAGGATGTCGGCGGCGGCGGTCGAGCCGTCGGCGAACCGGGCCGTGACCGCGCCGGCGGTCTCCTCGGCCCCCACGAACCGCTTGCCGTGCTCGATCTCAACGCCCTGGGACGCGGCGTAGTCGTGCAGGGCGCGGTTGAGGTCGGCCCTGGCGAAGACATGGCTCGCCGGAAGCCCCGGGAGGCCGGAGAACTCGGCGAACCGGTTGCCCCTCCCGTCCCCCATCGCCATGCCCGGGATCGGGCGCCCGGCGGCGCGGACCGCGTCCGCCGCACCGATGATCTCCAGCGCGTTCAGGCCGTTGGGGGCCACCGTCAGTGAGGCGCCCGCGTTCGCCTCCCCGGGGTGCGCCTCGAAAACGGTCGCCTGGATCCCCGCCTTGCGCAGCGCCAGTGCCGCCACCGGCCCGGCGATCCCTCCGCCGATCACCAGTGCCGTCCGGATGGCCGTCACGTCCGTCTCCTTCGTCTCGCTTTCAGAGACTTAATAGTCGCAGTGAAACTAGTGCTATGTCAACTAGTAGCGTGAGGGCTAGTATCCGGGGCATGAGCACTCCCGTCCGCAGTTCCCCGCTCGCCCTGACCGTGCTGGCGCTGCTGCACTACCGGCCGCTGCACCCGTACGGCGTCCAGCGGCTGATCAAGGAGTGGGGCAAGGAGCAGGTCGTCAACGTCGGGCAGCGCGCGAGCCTCTACCGGACGATCGACCGCCTCAGCGCGGCCGGGCTCATCGCCGTCCGGCAGACCGAGCGCGGCAGCCAGTACCCCGAGCGGACCGTCTACGAGCTGACCGCCGCCGGGCGCGACACCGCCCGCGCATGGGTGCGCGAGATGCTCGCCGTGCCGAAACGGGAGTTCCCCGAGTTCCCTGCGGCGCTGTCCAACCTGCTCCTGCTGCCGCGCGAGGAGATGGTGGAGGTGCTGGGCGAGCGCGCCGAGGCCCTCGACCGGGAGCTGGCCGGGCTGGACGCGAGCCTGCGCGCGGAGGGCGAGCGCGGCCTGCCCCGCGTCACCATGCTCGAAGCGGAGTACCTGCGGGCCGTGACCGCCGCCGAGGCCGCGTGGGTCCGCTCGGTGGTCGACGACCTGCGCACCGGCCGCCTCACCTGGACGGAGGAGGCCCTGCGCGCCTTCGGGGACGCCGGGACCTGACCCGTCCCCGGGGTCAGCGGAGTTCGGCGGTCGTGATGAGGCGGATATGGGCGTCGGCCCAGGTCCGCGTCATGCGGTGGGGGTCGCCGCCGTCGAGCGCGGCGGCGAGACCCGCGACGGACGCGGCGGCGGCGCGCAGGCCGATCCGGTCGAGGTCCTTCCCGGCGCGGTCCAGCCGGTCGCGGAACCCCCTCGGGACGTGCAGGAGCCCGCGCTGGGCGGCCTCGGCGCAGACGGCCAGGGCGGCGTCCAGCACGGCGCCCAAGGGGTCCGGGGGGCGGGCGGACGGGCCGTCCAGCGCGGCGCTCCCGTCGCCGGGCGCCAGGTCGGGCACGACGACGCCGTCCCCGGTCATGACGGCGAACGGGTCGATGACGAGGCCGCCGCGATCCCGGCGGAGGGCGCCGCTGACGAATCGGGGACCGGCGGCGAGCGCGCCGGCCAGGGCGTCCAGGGCGCCGGGACGGTGCGGCGCGTAGTCGGCGGACACGACGGCCGTCGTCCCGGCCCCGTCGGCGACCACCGCGTCGAGCCGCTGGTCGCCCGGGTGGTAGCCGACGTCGCGGACCTCGGCGACCGCGACGACGCGGACCAGCTCCGCCTCGACCCTCGGCCGGACCAGCCGCGGCGGGAGCGCGTCCAGCGCCCGTCCCTCCGCCGCGAGGTCGCGGACGAGCAGCGCGGGCGGCAGGCCATCCCAGGCGTCGCCGAGCGGGGTCACCGTGGTCTTGGCGACCCGGCCCGGCGCGACCCGCACGACGCGGCCCGCGCTGCGGGTGGCGGTCTCCGACACGACGTTGGCGGTGGCAAGGCCCCGCAGCGACGTCCCCAGGATCTTGCGCGCGGCCAGGTCGGCGCCGGTCACCTGCTCGCCGTCCGGCACGGCCCACCGCCGTTTCAGCACGAGCACCGTGTCGGCGTGGGCGAGGTAGACGGCGGCGGTGCGGGTGTCGGCGGTGCCGCCCACGCGGCAGCCGAGCGCGGCCAGCCGGACGCGGCGCAGCGGCGTCTCGGCGGACTCGTCCGTGCCGAGCACCTGCGTGCGGGGGGCGCCGTTCAGCGCGGCCCGGTGCCGGGCGTGGACCTCGGCGAGCAGCGCGGCGAGCCGTCCGGGCTCGTGGTCGGCGCGGCGCTCGCGGTGGGCGTCGAGCTGCCCGGCCAGCTCGTCCACGGCCGCCGAGGGCCAGTGCAGGTCGCGCGCCGCCAGCTCCGCGGCGGCGCGGCGCAGCCCCGTGGACAGGACGGGGCCCGCGTGCGCCGCGCCCTCCAGGAGCACCTGCCCGGCCAGGTCGAGGACGCCCTCCAGCCCGGTGCCGCCCGCGCCTTCCGCGGCGGCGCCCGCCCTGCCGCCCACGTCGACCCGGACGTCGGCGTCGCCGGGTGCCCGCTCGTCGGCGGCACGGAACGCCCAGACGGCCAGCACGGTGACCTCGCCGCGCACCGCCGCCACGGCGTCGGTGTCGACATAGCCCAGCTCCTTCGGCACCAGGAACCGGACCGTGCAGGAGGGCAGCTCCACTCGCGCCACCGGATCGTCCGCGCCCGGCCGGTGGACGCGGGCCGCGTAGCCGGCGCGGAACGTCCGCCGCGCGGCGGTGATCGCGCGCTGCCCGAGGACGCGGGCGAGCGCGTCGTCATCGAACTCCCCCGGAGACCAGATCTCCGCCCCGGCGGCCTCGGGCGCGGGCTCCGCCGCGTGGTCCCGCTGGTAGGCCAGGACCAGGCAGATCCGGTGCCGGCACGCCGAGGGCGCCGCGCAGGTGCAGGTGGCCGCCTCCAGCCCGGCTCCGGCGGGCAGCGCCGTCCGCGTGCCGTCGGCGTAGGCGCCGTGGACGCCGCCGTCCGCCGCGACGGTCACCTCGGGGCCGTTCCCGGCGTCCAGGTCCTTCGCGGCGCGCTTGACCAGGCCCCGGTTGGCGAGGGCGGCCAGCGCGTCCGGGGTCAGCGCGAGCAGGTCGGCGCGGCTCACCGGCCGATCCGCTCGGCGACGAACGCGGCGAGCCGCCCCGGCGTCATCGCGCCGACGTGCGCGCCGACGTCGGCGAGGAGCTGCGCCGTGCCCCGGTCGTAGGACGGATCGGCCTCCTCGTCCAGCGCGGCCAGCCCGAGCACCTGCGTACCCTGCTCCACCAGCTCCTTGACCTCCCGGACGAGCCGGTGCACGTCGCCGCCCTCGTAGAAGTCGCTGATGACCGCGACGATCGCGCGGCGCGGATTGTCGACCAGGCCCGCGCCGTAGGCGACGGCGCGGGCGATGTCGGTGCCGCCGCCGAGCTGCACCTTCATCAGCAGCTCGGCCGGGTCGGTGACGTCGGACGTCAGGTCGACCACGGAGGTGTCGAACGCGACGAGATGCGTCCTCAGGCCGGGCAGCCCCCACAGGCACGCGGCGGTCACGGCGGCGTGGATGACCGACCCGACCATGGAGCCCGACTGGTCGACCAGCAGGATCATCTGCCACTGCTCGACGTGCCGCCGCGTCCGCGACACAAAGCGCGGCCGCTCGATGTACAGGCGCCGCTCGTCCGGGCGGTAGTGGGCGAGGTTGGCGCGGATCGTGCCGTGGAAGTCGAAGTTGCGGGCGTTCTTGATCCGGCTGGGGCGCCGCGACCTGACCCCGTGGAACGCCTCCCGCACCTCGGTGACCAGCTTGTCCATCAGCTCCTGGACGACGGCGTCCACGATCCGCCGGGCGAGGGCCAGCACCTCGGGGTTCATCAGGTGCTTGGTGCGCAGGACGGCGCGCAGCAGCGCCCGGTCGGGCTCGATGCGCTCCAGCACGGCGGGATCGGTGACGATCTCGTGGATCTCGTAGCGCTCGACGGCGTCGCGCTCCAGCCGCTCGATCGTCTCCTTGGGGAACAGCCGGTGCACGGCGTCGAGCCAGTCGACGGTGGTCAGCGCGGACGGCCCGTCCCCACCGGTGCGGTCGTCGGACCGGGCGGGGTCACCGCCGCCGCGCCGCACGCCCCGCTTCTCCAGGTCGGGGTCGCGGCCGTAGAGCCAGCCGAGCGCCTCGTCGCGCTCGGCGGACTCACCGCCCGGGCATCCGATGGCCTGCTCGGCGGGCGCGCCGAGCACGAGCCGCCAGCGTTCCAGGTCCGGTGTGATCACGCGGGCTCCCCGGGGGTCAGGCCGGCGGCGGCGAGGGCCCGGCCGACGCGCTCCTCCAGCGCCCGCGCCTCGGCGACGGCCAGCGGATCGCCCGGGGCGCGCAGCAGCGCGCGGGCCGAGCCCCGCAGGCCGCGGCGCTCCAGCAGGCCCTGGGCGATCGTCTCGCGCTCGCGCGGCGGGAAGAACTCGAACGCCTGCCGCAGGGCGGGCAGCGCGATGAGGAAGTCGCCCTCGTCCAGGTCGCAGACCAGCTCGTCCAGGACGGCGAGGACGGCGGTGCCCGGGTCGAGGACCTCCTGCCGCGCCAGCGCGAACAGCCCGGCGAGCCAGTCGCCGAGCGCGGCCGGGACCGCCGCGCCCCGCACCGCGCGGGCCGGGTCGCCGGTGTCGCCGAGCACCCGCGCCAGGCCGAACGCGGCGCCGCGCAGGTCGGGCGGGGCCGCGTCGTCGGCGGCGACCCGGCGGGCGACGCCGAGCGCGGCGTCACGGTCCAGGCCGAGGGGCCCGGACGCGTGCAGCAGCGCGTCCCGGACCGCCGCGACGGCCCGCAGCCGGTCCAGGTCGGTGGCGGCGGGCCCGCCGCGGATCCCCTCGGCCAGCCACAGCACGCGGGTCACGCACTCCTGGACGACCGCGCCGAACAGGGGGCTGCGGGCCGTCCCGAGGACGCGGTCGTGCCGCCACAGCCCGAGGACGACCTCCAGCGCCGCCCCGAGCGCGCCGATGTCGCAGGCCCGCGCGATCCGCTCGGAGATCGAGGCGGCGATCCGGTCGGACTGGCCGGCGCACCCGCACAGCGCCGCGTCGAACAGCACCCCGGCGAGCGCCCGGACGCCGGCGCCCGCGCCCGCCGCGCGCTCCTCCAGCCGGGCCGCCGCCGCGTCCCGCAGCGTCGGCCCGTACGCGCCCGCCTCGATCAGCGCGGGCAGCCGGGGGCCGCCCGCGTCGTCGCGCGCCACCTGCCAGCGCTCCTCCAGCATCGGGTCGGCGCCGCTCTGCGGCCCCGACTCGCGCTCGAAGCCCGGGATCCCGAGGACGCGCAGCCGGTGCAGGGCCCGGCTGCGCTCCAGCCCCCGTTCGGTCGCCAGCTTGAGGGTGTGGACTCCGGCGCGGTCCAGGCCGAGGCGTTCCAGCTCGGCGGCCGCGTCGTGCACCAGCGGCGGCGCCGGGGTGTCCGGGTGCAGGCGCCCGACGCGGTCGCCGCTCAGCGCCGCGACCATCTCGGCGACGGCCGGGTGCGCGCCGGGCGCGAGCGCCCCCCGCGACGTCCATGGCAGCCGCTGGTCGAGGTCGCCCGTGACCAGGGCGGCGACCAGACCGTCCAGCAGGTCGGTGCGGGCCGGGGCGCGGTGGCCGCGCAGCCGGGTCAGGCCCTCGGTGAGGGTCCGCGCGGCGATCAGGTCGGCGGTCGACACGACCTGCTTGCGCGCCCGCAGCCGCGCCACGACCGTCTCGGTGAGCCCGGCCGCGGCGTGGTCGGGCCCGCCCTCCCACAGCCGCTGGTAGTACTCCGGCGACGGCATGCCCGCCTGGTAGCCGGTGAACGCGTCCAGCCGCCGGAACGAGTACGGGACGAGGAAGCTGCCGCCGGACGCGCCGTCCGGCGGCAGCGGCACCTCCGGCCATTCCGGCGCCGCGCCGTTCGCGGCGAGGGCCTCCAGGGCCGGCTTGTGGAATCCCCCGGTCAGCACCACGACCGGGCGGCCGTCCGCGTCGGCCTCCGCCGCCCGGACCCACTCCGCCATGTACGCCTCGCGGGCGGCGTCGTCCGGCCCGGCCTCCGACTCGCCGCGCACCAGGGCGAAGTAGGCGCCGAGCCGCTCGGCCACGTCGCCGTCCCCGATCTCGAACAGGTGGTCCCACAGGACGTCGGTGTTGTCGACCGCGAACTCCCGGCACAGCCGCTCGGTGGCCTCGGCGTAGCGCCGCTCGGCGTCGGAGTAGCGGTTGGTGCGCTCGGCGAACGCGGGATGCCAGGCGGGCAGGTCGATGAACAGCGTCTCCGCGCCCGCGTCGCGTCCGGCGGTGAGCGCGACCCACTCCGGGGAGTAGTCGCAGAACGGCGACCACGAGGCGTGTACGCGCTCCTCGTCCCGGTAGTAGCTGAAGATCGCCACGGGCGGCTCGTGGCCGAGCAGCAGCTCCGGCAGCCGGTCGCCGAAGTCGGCGGGCCCCTCCACCAGCACGTAGGCGGGCCGCAGCCGCTCGATCGTGTCCCGGACGAGCCGGGCGCACGCGGGGCTGTGGTGCCGGACCCCGATGAACGTGACCGCCATCAGCCGGGCAGCAGGTGCCGGGCGGCGTGCAGGGCCCTCCACTGCTCGCCGTCGCGCCGCGGCGCCTGCTGCTCCAGGTAGCGGCGCAGCCGGGCCAGGTCGTCGGGGCTGTCCTTGGCGGCCGTCCCGGCGAGGCACTCCACGATGTCGGCGGCGCCGCCCGCCTCGCCGCGCAGGAACCAGCCGCGGACGCCGACCGCGTGCGCGACCGACACCGCCTCCGCCGTGCTCATCACCGCCGACAGCCGGTCCAGCGACCGGCCCTCCTCCGTCCTGGCGTCGCGCAGCTCCCGGAACGCGGTGACCAGCACCTCCAGGACGTCCCGGCGCGGCGCGACCGCGACCCCGCTCCGCTCCAGCAGCCGCGTCGCCTCCGCCTCCACCAGGCCGAGCTCGGTGGCGAAGTCGGCGATGGGGAACACCGTCTCGAAGTTGAACCGCCGCTTGAGCGCCGCGCTCATCTCGTTGACGCCCCGGTCGCGGGTGTTGGCGGTCGCGATGACGTTGAAGCCGTCGCGGGCGAACACCATCGCGTCCGGCCCGGAGAGCTCGGGGACCGCCAGGACCCGGTCCGACAGCGGCGACAGCAGCGAGTCCTGCACCTCCAGCGGGCAGCGGGTGATCTCCTCGAACCGGACCACCTTCCCCTCGGCCATCCCGCGCAGCAGCGGCGCGGGCACCAGCGACCGCGTGGACGGCCCCTCCGAGACGAGCAGCGCGTAGTTCCACGAGTACTTGATCTGGTCCTCGGTGGTGGCCGCGCCGCCCTGGATCGTCAGCGTGGACGTCCCGCTCACCGCCGCCGCGATCAGCTCCGACAGCAGCGACTTGGCCGTCCCCGGCTCGCCGACCAGCATCAGCCCGCGGCTCGTGGCGAGGGTGACCAGCGCCCGGTCGATCAGGGAGGTGTCGCCCACGAACTTGCGCGTCACCCCGAGCGCGCCGTCGCCGACGACGAACCGGCGCGCCGCCGTCAGGCTCAGCGCCCAGCCCGGCGGGCGCGGCCCGGAGTCGTCCTCCCGCAGCCGCTCCAGCTCGTCGGCGAACCGCACCTCGGCGGGCGGCCGCTGCACCTCGTTCCTGTCCTTGGTCATGTCCTGCTTCCGGGGGTCGGGCGGATCGGGAGGTCGAGGGGTCCGGGTCGTGGGGTCCAGCTCGTGGGGTCGAGGGGTCAGACGGCGGTATCGGCCAAGCCGGTCAGGTCGGCGAGGATCTCGGACGCGGTGACCCGGTCCAGCTCGCCGAACCGCGGCGGGGGTTCCCCGGCCGTCCGGAAGGCGTACTCCTCGGGCTCGCGGCCGAGCCACACGCGCTCCAGGACCTGGTGGTCGCCGTTCGCGCCGGGCTCCATGGCCGGGATGCCGGGGTCCAGGTCGATCATCACGTACCGGTCGCCGGCGACGCGCCGCGAGATCCACATCTCGTTGCCGCCGCCCTGCGGGACGCCGCGCTCCCAGCCGAGCCGGACGAGGCCGAGCACCTTCCCGAACGGCACATTGAGCTTCTCGAACCGCTCCAGCCGCCCGCTCGCGCGCTCCTCGTCGGTCAGGGTGTGGACGGCGCGGCCCAGCTGCGGGAACGGCTGGAGGATCTCGTAGTCGGCGAACACCTCCGACCACGTCTCGACGGCCTCGCCCATCGTCACCGGGTGCGCGATGCCGACGCGGGCGGACCCGGGGAGGGTGAACGCGTCGTCGTCGGCGTCGGCGAGCGTCCTGTCCTCGGCGATCCGGAACAGCGACGTCGTGTCGCCGTCGTCCGCGATCCACACCAGGCGCCGGGCGAGGTGCCAGACCAGGGGGTGGTGGACGATGAAGCCGCTGAACTCGTCCGTCGTCCAGCGCCGTTGCGCGACCATGGTCCGTTCGAGGCGGTGCAGCTGGTCGGACGCGACGGTGCGCACGTCCTTCTTCAGGGCGGCGAACGCCTTGTGGGCCGCCGGGGCCAGCTCCGGGTCGTCCTTGGCACCCGGGCTGGGGAGGGCCTTGCGGCGCTTGCCGTCCTCGTCGGACACGACGGGCTTGAGGTGCTCGTCGAATCCGACGACGAAACGGCGCGGCCCATAGTCGAGCGTCAAGGTTCCGTCGGCGTCCAGACCGAAGTCGGGGACGAGCCGGTCGGCGAGCTGCTCGGTGCTCAACCCCAGACGGTCGGCCACCTTCTCGATCCGCGCCTGTGCCTCGACCTTCAATCCCGTGAACTTCACCTTCTGCGCGATGCCATGCAGATGCGTCAGCGCCACATCCGACCCGATCCCGGCCAGCACACCCAGCCCGGTGACGGCGTACCGGTGCCCGCCCTCCCCCGGCCAAGCCCGGATCACCGGCGTCAACCGCCGCACCGTCTCGTCGTCACCGCTCCGGCCGAGCTGCGCCAGGGCCCAGCTCTCCTTGGACGGACCGCCCGCGTCACGCCACCTCTGGAACAGCGCCCACCCGAACTCCGCCAGCGACTCCGGATCGCACGCCTCCCACACCTCGTCCAACCCGTACGGGTCGGGCAGCGCCAGCAGCTCGATCAGGCGGCGCGTGGCGGCCTGCGGCAGCGCTCGCTCACGGCCGCGCAGCAGGACCTGCGGCAGCGCCGCCGGATCGGCCCAGTCTCCGATCTTCGGCGGGCGGACGAGCCCCGTCTCCACCGGATGCGCCGCCAGCAGGAGCCCGATCGCGTCCGCGGCCTCGTCACCGTGGACGGCCCGCGCGGCGTCCACGACGGCGGCGCGGCCGTGGGTGGCGTCCACGTGGCGCAGCGCGATCTCGGCCGACCGGCGCCGCGCGGCCGCCTTGCCCAGCGCCGCCGGGACGAGCAGGGGGACCCCGCCCGTCCCGTGCCAGTCGAACCACTCACGGGCGATGTCGCCCTGCCAGCCGCTCTTCCGCAGCCAGTCCGCCATGATCAGGGCCACGTCGGCGTGCGCGAACGGCATCAGGAGCCGGGTGTGGGAGGTGTTGGCCTTCGCGGCGCCCATCGCGGCCGGGTAGGAGTCCAGCCCGTACCGCGCGATGAGGGACCGCATCCAGTCGCGCGTGCCGCTCCAGTGGGCGACCTTCCACCCCGCGAGGAGCGGCCGGACCACGTCGTCGGGCCCGTGCACCATCAGCTCGGCGGCCTCTCTCGGCGTACCACCGGCACGGTACCGGGCCGAGAGCGCCTCCCAGTCGGGATCCTCCGGCGCCCTGAGCGACGTCAGGTCGGCGCCGAGCCATTCCTCCCGCCGGCCGTCCGCCCAGAAGATCCGCCCGGCGGGCGGCTCCAGACCGGCCATGACCGGCAGGTCGGGACGCTCCCACGCGGGACGGGCCAGGACCCCGGGCACGTCTTCCGCAGGCGCCTCCGGCAGCCGGACGAACGACGCCGCGATCGGCTCGACGGCCGCCCGCACCTCGGCGGGCAGCCCGGGCAGCGCCGCCGCGACGACCTCGGCGTGCACCGGCAGATGCTCCCTCAGCAGGGCCGTCGCCTCGGACGAGCCCGCCGCCGCGAGCAGCCGGACCGCCCGCACCGGGAACCGGTTCATCGCCGCGACCAGCGCGGGCCGCGCGTGCTTGCGGTCGAGCCGCTCCAGGAGCGCCTGGAACGCCTCGTCGGTGGGCAGCACCGCGACCGTCTCGAAGACGATCTTGAGCTCGCGGCTGTCGAGGCGGCCCGAGTCGGCGGTGCGGAGCAGGACGGCGAGCACGTCCGGGCCCATGGCGTCCGCCATCGTGGCGAGGACGCCCAGGGACGTCTCGTTCCAGGAGAGGCGCGGCGGCGGGTTCCCGAGCAGCGCGGCGTCGTCCACGGCGCAGAGCTTCAGCCAGCGGTGGCCCCTGTCGGGGCCGGCGCCGTCGGCGAGGCACTCCTCCAGCCAGTCGCGCCGGGTCGGCACCAGGTACGACACGAGCCACCGGGTCGCCGGGGCCGACCGGTAGGCGGCCAGGCGCTCCGCCGCCTCCTCGTGGCCGCGGTCGCCGGCCTGGGCGAGCAGGGACCGGACGCGCCGCAGCGGCTCCTGCCCCGCCCCGCCGAGGCCCTCGCGGTACGCGACCCCGAGCGACAGGCCGTTCCAGCCGCCGCCCCTGACCCGCTGCCCGGCCATCCGGCTCAGCTCCACCGCCGCGCACGCGGCGAACCCGATCCCGTGCTCGGCGGTCCAGGAGTCGATGAACGCGCGATGCACCGCCGGCCCGCCCGGCGAGTCGATCGACGTCGCGGTGACGGCCGCGACCGCGGCGGCCCCCGCCGGGTCGGGGGTGCCGTCCCGGTGCCGCCGCGCGGCCTCGGCGAGCTCCGGGTCCCCGGCCTGGGCCGCGAGCAGCGACTCGACCGCGCCGCCCGTCCGGTCGACGAGCTTCCGCGCGGCCTCCACCGCGGATGGGCCGATCTTGATCTCGGGCCCGGGTGTCCCGCCGCGCCGCGGGTGCAGGGCGGCGCGCCAGGCGTCCGGAAGGGTCAGAACGTCCTCGTCGGGAGCCATGTCAGACGGCCGCCTCGGCCAGCGTGGTCAGGTCGGCGATGACCTCGGACGCGGTGACCCGGTCCAGCTCGCCGAACCGCAGCGGCGTGCCCCGGCTCGGCCGGTAGTCGTCGGGCTCGGTGGCGAACCAGACGTAGTCCAGCGTCTGGTGGTCGCCGGTCGCGTCGACCGCGCCGACCGCGATGCCGGGGTCCAGGTCGATCACCACGTACCGGTCGTCGGCGACGCGCCGCGAGATCCACCGCTCGCCGCCCGCGTCCAGCGGGACGCCGCGCTCCCAGCCGAGCTTGACCAGCCCGAGCACCTTGCCGAACGGCACCTTGAGCTTCTCGAACCGCGCCAGCCGCCCGCTCGCGCGCTCCTCGTCGGTCAGCGCGTGGACGGCGCGGCCGAGCTGCGGGAACGGCTGGAGGATCTCGTAGTCGGCGAACACCTCCGACCACGTGCCCACGGCGTCGCCCAGGTGGAGCGGGTGCGCGATCCCGACGCGCGCCGACTCGGGCAGCGCGAACGGGTCGTCCCCGGCGTCGGCGTAGGTCCTGTCTTCGGCGATCCGGAACGAGGACGCCTTGTCGCCGTCCTCCGCGATCCACACCAGGCGGCGCGCCAGGTGCCACATGAGGGGATGGTCGACGATGAACCGGCGGAACTCGTCCGTCGTCCAGCGCCGTTGTGTGACCATGGCCCGTTCGAGGCGGTGCAGTTGGTCGGACGCGACGGTGCGCACGTCCTTCTTCAGGGCGGCGAACGCCCTGTGGGCCGCCGGGGCCAGCTCCGGGTCGTCCTTGGCGCCGGGACTGGGCAGGGCCTTGCGGCGCTTGCCGTCCTCGTCCGCCACGACCGGCTTCAACTGCTCATCGAACGTGACGGTGAAACGGCGCGGACCGTAGTCCAGCGTCAGGCTGCCGTCGGCGTCCAGGCCGAAGCCGGGGACGAGCCGGTCGGCGAGCTGCTCGGTGCTCAACCCCAGATGGCCGGCCACCTCCTCGATCCGCCTTTGCGCCTCCGCCTTCAACGCCTTGAACTTCACCTTCTGCGCGATGCCGTGGAGATGCATCAGCGCCACGTCCGACCCGATCCCGGCCAGCACGCCCAGCCCGGTGACGGCGTACCTGTGCCCGCCCTCCCCCGGCCAGGCCCGGATCACCGGCGTCAGCCGCCGCACCGTCTCGTCGTCGCCGCTCCGGCCGAGCTGCGCCAGCGCCCAGCCGTCCTTGGACGGATTGCCCGCGTCACGCCACTTCTGGAACAGCGCCCACCCGAACTCCGCCAGCGACTCCGGATCGCACGCCTCCCGCACCTCCTCCAGCCCGAACGGGTCGGGCAGGGCGAGGAACTCCACGAGGTTCGGCGTCGTCTCCGCCGGCAGGGCGCGCTCGCGGCCGCGCAGCAGCACCTGCGGCAGCACCGCCGGATCGACCCAGTCGCCGATCTTCGGCGGCCCGGCGAGGCCCGTCCCCGCCGGATGCGTGGACAGCAGCTCGTCCAGCGCGGCCGCGGCCTCGTCACCGTGGACGGCCCGCGCGGCGTCCACGACGGCGGCGCGGCCGTGGGCGGAGCTCAGGTGGCGCAGCGCGTTCTCGGCCGTCCGCGAGGGCTTGGCCGTCTTGCCGAGCGCGGCGGGGACGAGCAGCGGCACCGCGGCCAGGCCGTGCCGGTCGAGCCAGGCCCGCCCGCCGGTCTGGCGCTGCCCACCGCTGAGGAGCCAGTCGGCCGCGAGCGTCGCGACCCGCGCGTCCAGGAAGGGCAGCAGCGGCGGGTAGCAGGTGTCCGGGCCGGCCTTGGCCATCAGGAGCGCGACGGGCAGGGCGTCCAGCTCGTACTTCGCCGCCAGGACGCGCGTCCACGTGTGGGCCCACGGCCTGGCGAAACCCTGGAAGCCCGCCAGCAGCGGACGGATCAGCTCTTCGGGCCCGTACACCATGAGCTGCACCGAGCCGGTCTGCGGGCCGCCGTTCTTGTAGCCCTCGACGAGCATCTCCCAGTCCGCGCTCGCCGGTTCCTCGACCTTCGGGTCTCCGGTGAGCCACGTCTGGCGCTCTCCCTCGGCCCACGCCATCGCCGGGGCCGGGGCGGTGAGGCCGGGGACGACCGGGCGCCGGGGGCTCCGCCACGCGGGCGCGCGCAGGAGGGAGGGCACCTCGCCGGGGGCCGCCTCGGGCACCGGCGCCGCCGCGTTCGCGATCGGCTCGATCACCGCGCGCGTCTCGTCCGGAAGGCCGGGCAGCGCCGCCGCGACGACCTCCGCGTGCGCGCGCACGTGATCGGCCAGCAGCGCGGCGGTCTCGGCCGACCCCGCGGCGGCCAGCAGCCGCAGCGCCCGCACCGGGAACCGCTTCATCGCCTCCAGCAGCGCGGGCCGCGCGTGCTTGCGGTCGAGCCGGTCCAGGAGCGCCTGGAACGCCTCGTCGGTGGGCATCACCGCGACCGTCTCGAAGATGCGCTTGCGGTCGGCCGCCTCGATATAGGTGTCGTCGGCGTTGTCGAGCAGGTACGGCAGGGCCCCCGCGCCCGCGCCGTCGACGATCGTCGTGAGCAGCGCGCGCGTCGCGTTCCCCCAGGACAGCCCCCGCCCGATGTACGCGTTCGCGAACTGGTCGGCCCTGCCCAGCGACGACAGCGCCAGCCAGCGCTGGGCCGTCCCCCGCGGATGGGCGACGTCGGCGGCGCAGCACTCGTCCACCCAGTCTTCACGGGTGGGCACCAGGTACGACACGAGCCACCGCGTCGCCCACGTCGACCGGTGGGCCTCCAGCCGCTTCACGGCCTCGGCGTAGTCGGGCTCGTCCGCGACCGCGAGCAGCCCCCGCACCCGCCGCATGGCCTCCGGCGACGCCGGGTTCAGGTCGTCCAGCTCGCGGTGGACGGCGCCGACCCACGTGCCGATCCAGTCGCCCCCGGCGCGGCGGCTTCCCTCCGTGCGGCTCAACTCCACCAGCGCGCACGCGGCGAAGGCGATGCCGTGTTCGACGACCCAGGAGTCGACGAACGTCCGGTTCACCTCTTCCCGGCGCCGCTGCCCGACACCCATCTCCGTGACGGCCGCGACCGCCGCCGCCCCGGCCGGGTCGTCCGCGCCGTCCAGGTACCGGCGCGCGGCCCCAGTCAGCTCCAGGTCGCCGTGCTCGCCCCGCAGCAGCGACGCGACCGCGCCGCCGGTCTCCTCGATGAGCGAGCGCGCCGCCCGCGGCGCCGCCGCGTCCACCTTGATCTTGGGCCCGGGCGCGCCGCCGCGCCGCGCGTGCAGCGAGCGCCGCCACGCGTCCGGGAGGGTCAGGGCGTCTTCATCGGGCAGCGGAGAAAGCTGATCGTCCATGCCCCCTCACGGTAGAGGAGCACTCCGACAAACCGCTCCAAGATCCACGATGTCACCGGCGGCCCGGCTCACGCGGTGACGTACTGGTCCGCGTGAGCTCCGGACGGCGCGATGGGCGTGATGACATCGATCAGAACGCCGCCGGGGTCGGCCACGATGAAGTGCCGCTGCCCGAACTCCTCGCTGCGCAGTTCGAGTTCGGGGCGCAGTCCCTCGCCGCCGACGAGCCGTTCCCACTCGGCGTCCACGTCCTCCACCTCGAAGTTGAGCAGCAACCCCTGCACCGGTGCGCGATACCCCTCCGGCACCGTCGGATGCGTGTAGTCGAGCAGCGCGAGTTCATACGGCCCCTGCCGCCGCAGGCTCACGTACCAGTCGGCCTCGAAGGTCGTCTCGAACCCGAACAGGCGCGTGTAGAAGTCGTGGCATTCGGCCAGCCGCGAGGTGCCGATGACGGGATAGAAGCTGGTCAGCATCATGGAAGCGTCCTTTCACGTACCGATGGTATGTGAAGGTAGCCTACTGGCGTACCATCGGTACGTCAAAGGAGGACGTGATGGCCAGCGGGGCCCGAGCCCGCCAGCGCGAGCAGACCAGGCGCACCCTGCTGCGTGAGGGCCGGCGGCTGTTCGCGACCCGCGGCTACGGCACGGTCGGCCTGGCCGAGATCGTGTACGCCGCCAGGGTCACCAAGGGCGCGCTCTACCACCACTTCGACAGCAAGGCCGGCCTGTTCCGCGCGGTCCTTGAACAGGTGCAGCAAGAGGTCGCCCAGAAGGTGGCCGCGACCGCCGAGGCCCACGACGACCCCTGGGAGCAGCTGACCGCCGGATGCCGGGCGTTCCTCACCGCGAGCACAGACCCGGACGTCCAGCAGATCATGCTCATCGACGGCCCCGCCGTCCTCGGCTGGAGCGAATGGCGCGCGATGGACGAGAGCGCGTCGGCGCACCACCTGGCCGAAGCACTCACCAGCCTCACCGAAGCGGGAGCCATCGCCGCTCAGCCGGTCGAACCGCTCACCCACCTGCTGTCCGGCGCCATGAACGAAGCGGCCCTGTGGCTGGCCACGTCGACCAACCCCGACGACCTGGCCGACACCTGGGCCGCCCTCTCCCGAATGCTTGAGGCACTACGCCGCAAGTAGTCACGGCACCACACCGGACCTTGCACCGGCCGTCCGCGCAGGAGCGCTCCAGCCGTCCCCGCGACACGGTCTGCAGCCCAGCCTCCCGCGAAAGGACTCACCCCCGCCCCGCCAACACGTACCGTGGCAAGGGCGGACCCCGACCGCGATGAGGTTTCATCATGACCGACGACCCCCGCCGCATCGGCGACAACATCCGCGCCGCCCGGCGGGCAAGAGGCTTGAGCCTGGAAGTGACCGCCGGCCTGATCGGCCGTTCCAAGGGATGGTTGAGCAAGATCGAGAACGGGCTGCTCCGCTTGGAGCGCCGCTCTGACATCGCGGCGCTGGCCGAAGCCCTTGAGGTCTCGGCGGACGCGCTCCTCGGAATGCCCGCCCCCGAGATCCGCCCGGACCGCCGCCGGTTCAGCCTGGTGCGGATGCAGACCGTCCTCCTGGAGTCGGCTCCGGACGACCCGCCCGACATCTCCGCCCGGCCCATCGAGTTCCTCCGCACGGAACTCGAACGCGCCGACCAGGCGCTGCGCAAGGCCGACTACGTCACCGTGGTGCAGCTCCTCCCCCAGGTCATCGGCGAACTCTACGTCCACACCATCGGTCCCGATCGTGAGGATGCCCTGAGGCTGCTCATCCGCGCGTGCGGTTCCGACGGGACCTGCACCCTCCGCCACCTCGGCGAGACGAACCTCGCCTGGATCAGCGGGGAACGCGCCCGTCAGGCCGCTGACCTGCTCAGCGACCCCGTGTGGACGGGCGCCGCCGCCTTCGGCCGCGCCCACGCCCGCAGCTCGACCAACAGACCTCGTGCGCTCATGACCTCCCGCCAGGCCGCCGACACCCTCGAACCACACGTCGGCGACGACCGTTTCGCGCGCGAGGTCTACGGGATGCTCCGCCTCTCCGCCGCCTTGGCCTGCGAGGTCGACGGCGACCACGCCGGTGCCCGCGACAACGCCGCCGAGGCGGCCCGCATCGCCGAACCCCTGGGCGACTCCCCGGACGCCTGGGAGCTGTTCGGCCCCGCCAACGTCGGCGTCTGGCAGACGTCCCTCGCAGTGGAGGCAGGCGAGCCGGGCGAGGCCCTGACCTACGCGGACAGCGTCAACCCGCGCGCCTTGGCGTCCGGCAACAGACGCGCGGCGCTCTGCATCGAACGAGCACGCGCGCACGCGATGTTCGGCCACGACTCCCGCGCCGTCCACGATCTACGCCAAGCCGAACGCCTCTCGCCCCAGCAGGTCCACAACCACCCCCTGATAAGGGATCTCATCGCCGACCTCCTCACCCGCGCCCCAGGCCGCGACCTCCGGGGCCTGGCCTGGCGGATGAACCTCGCCTGAGACGATTCCCGGCGCGAAACCGGAGGTCTTCCGGGCGGACTTAGCGTGCTCGTCCCACTACGAAACATGAGACGAGGGCGTGACATGTTCATGGTCCGGCGTTCGTGCGATCCGCCGCTGCTGTACTCGTGGGATGTGGAGGTGAGCCGCGCGGCCAGGGCGGGCGGGGTGACCGACGACTGGACGCGCTGGGCGTGGAGCTGGGACGGCGGGGGTTCGAGGTTGTGCCCCGGTATGGGGAGCCCGCGCTGCTGCGGGTGTTCGACGCGGCGCTGCCGATGCTCGGCGAGGCGTCGGGGTGGCGGACGGGCCGCACGGGTGGCCGTGGTTCCGGTCGTCGGCGGGCGGTCTGATCGCACCATGCTCGGACGTGCGGCACGCGGCGGCGGAGGTGTCCGCGATGCTGATGCCGTTCGTGGTGACGGCGGCGTGCCTGGCCGCGCGAGGCCCCGTGGAGGGGGGCGGTGGTGTCATGCAGGCCCTCAACGAGCGACTGACTCAGACCGTCACCCCGGCTCCCGCCGAGTCCCAACAAGCACCGTAGTGTCTACTGCTACGGCGAGAGCTACCCGGCCGCGTGAGCAGCCCGCGCCGCCGCCGAGATCAGCTCGCGGGGGAACACGATGGACCGCCACTCGTCAGGATTGCGGTCCTTCTTCACCGGCCGCACCATCCAGTCGTCCGGCGTTCCGAGTCCGGACCAGATGTCCAGCAGCCGCGGAACGTCGTCGTGCCGGACCACGAGCCAGGCCCGGCCGGTCAGCTTGGCCGACACGCGCGGCCGGTCGGCCTCGGGCGTGCGTGTGCCGCCCTCACGAACGGCTTCCCCGGCGTCCTGACACGACACCTTGGTCACGCACCCCAACCGCCATAGCGCGGTCACCAGCGGAACCATCTCCACGTCGATGTTCACCATCTGGTTATCGGGTGCGGTGAGTTTCTGCGTGGGGTGGTGCTGGGTCCAGTCGGTCATCTGGCTACTCCTTCAGCCGGTAGGCAGCCCACCGCGACGTCAGGTCGGCATGCCGCGCGATCCACTCGTCATCCCGTACCTGGCTGGCCGCGCGCCACTGCTGAGCAAAGGCGGCACTGAACGCGTCGAGGTCGGCGGGCGGGGCCGCGACCCATGAGGGGAACTGGCTGACCCACTGGTCGGCGGCCTGCGGTGTGTGCCCGGCCTTGATCAGCCACGGGATCAGCAACATCAGTTCCAACCAGGCCGCCCCGCGCGTGACGAACGCCCAGTCGATGACGTAGGCGCGGCCCTGGGCGGTGATGAGGAAGTTGTCCTCGTTGAGGTCGGTGTGAAGCAGCGCGCTGCCCTCGAACGGGGCGGGGTCGTCGGCGAACCTCTGCCAGCGCTTCCCGCCTGACAGCATCGGCACATCGGGGCAGGGCGCGCTCTGGAGGGTGTGAACGGTCTTGGCCAAGATCTCCAGATCCGGTGACCCGGTGGAGAGGTCGGCGGGGCGGCCTTGCACGTGCTCGAACCCCAGCGCGAGCCACCCCCCGGCTTCGGCCTGCCACCGAAGGCGGGGGGCGAACTCGCGCACGGCGGGGTTCACGGCGGCCTCACGGCGCAGCGACATGACCTCCGGGCCGTCCCTGTCGGCCAGCTTGCGAGCGGCCTTCACAAACACCCGGCCATCGCCGGTCTCCAGGGTGGACGCGATGTCCGCGTGGTTGCCCGTGGGAGCCGGAACGATGCGACCGATCGGGCCGGTCTGGGCCGTGATCTCGGCGCGCAGTTCCTCGGGCAGGTCGGTCCAGTCGGTACGCACGTGAGCCCTTCCTAGATCACTCGATCAGATACGGATGGCGAGCGGGCCGTCCACCGGCAGGAAGCCGCTCCGGTCGACCAGCGTCCGCCAGTCCCGGCCGCTCTGGTCGTTGCACTCGGGCGGACAACAGCTCGTGCCCACCTCGCCCTCCCAGAACTCCGGGTCCACGAAGCAGCCCGTGGCGTGGAGTTGCGGGATGGTGCGCGCCAGTGCCGCGCCCGACCGGATGTCGTCGTCCATGATGGGGCGGTGGTGGATGAAGCTCCCGCAGAACGCCAGGCTCGTCGGAACGTACACCTCAGTCCGCTGGAGGCTGAGGTGCCACGCCTCGTCTACGGGCGGCGTCGGCACGATGCGGACGTAGTTGCGGGGGTCCTCGCGCTCGGCCTGGCGGATGTCGCCTACCGCCTTGAGGAACACGAGGCTCTGCCCGACGACCCGCCTGGTGTAGTCGTGGCTGGCGTGGGTGGCCTTGCGGAAGTCCTCCACCAGGAGATTGAACGCCTCGGCCGGTATCAGCTCGCGCGGGTCCCTGCCGGTCTCGGTGACGCTGTCCAACGCAACCGTCATGACTCTGCTCCTTAGTCAAAGGCGCGACGCCGTTCGCCGCACCCGATCCCCCGATATGTCGAACCCGTGAGATCACCTCCCTTGGCTGTTGCGAAGTCTCGGCCGGGGCAGACGGGGTCGTGCGAACACCGGCCCCGCCCGGCGTCTGGCTGACTCTCAATGGCGCGCCGGATGATGTTCGCCGCCTTGCTCAGCTCGTTCGCGGCGGCGAAGTGACTGCCGTCGGTCCGCTCGACGTCGGCCACGGGCGGCGGCGTGTGCGGCCCGTTGGACGGGGCCGCGTGTCGGCCCGACATCTCACGCCGCCGGATTGATCACGCGCCGGATGGCGGCGGCGGCCTCGCGGGGGTCGGCGGGCAGCTCCTCGTCCCACGCCCACATCGCGCGGATCTGGCCGTCCCGGCGGACGGTGGTGATCTCCTCGTTGAACCGCGTGATCGCCCCGAAGGCGGACAGGAACGGCTGCCCGCTGCCGGTCCGGCGGATCGTTGCGCGCTCGCCCAGGCTTTCCAGCTCCGCCGCGATCTTCCCGAGCAGTGCTTCGTCCTCGGAGCGGCCGGAGCTGTCCGTCCGGGAAGCGTCGAGTGTGGGAGCGCCGTGTCGGCGGGGCCTGTCGAAACTCATGGTGATCCTCTGTCGTCTCGGAACACGGGAGGTGGGATAGCAGTGGGAGAACCTCCCGGCTGGTGACTCGCTTCGACCATGGAATCCAGAACCGCCTACGCAGCCCAGGGCAGCAGCGGCGCATCTGTGGTGCATCTCTGGTGCGTCCACGCCCAGCCGCACCACCGCGCCAAGCTTTGTGAACACTTGCGGATCTCGCACGATTCGCTGGACGAGTTGCTCACGCCCGAACCGGGCGGCATACCTGCGTCGCTTCCTGTGCCGGCCCCTCAGCTCTCCGAACGCGTGACTGGCCACGCGGTGATCCCTTCGGGCTCGTCCTCTGGTGAACTGGAGGGCATGAACCGCCGGGAGCTGCTTCGCCTGCTGACAATTATGGGAACTCTGGTCGCCATCCCCGCGCCCGCCGTCGCCCACGCTGAAGACACGGAGCAGATCGACCAGTTCGATCTGCTGAACTCCCACCTCTGGCAGGTCTTCGCCCTGTCATCCTCGAAGCGAGCGGTGTACCCGACGGTCCACCAACAACTCAGCGTGTTGACTGGCACGCTGCGGCAAGCCCACTCTCAGACCGTCCATGAGCGGCTATGCACGTTGGTCGGTGATCTACTCCAGCTCGCTGGAGAAATCCTGTTCGACGCGAACAGGTACACGGACGCTGCGCACTGCTACAAGCTGGCCGCTGACGCGAGCAAAGAGGCAAGGGCCTTCGACCGATGGGCGTGCGCGCAGGTTCGTCATGCCTACATGGCTACGGTTCGACGGCGCCCGTCTCGCCGAGGAGCGGGGAACTTGCTACGCCGCGCTCGGCCGTCCCGACCTTGCCTCTGCGGCTCTGACCGAAGCTCTAAAGACCGCGACGTCGCTGCGCCGCCGGGGCAGCATCCTTACCGACTTGGCCGTGCTCGGTGCCCAGGCACGCCAGCTCGACCAAGCCCTTGAGTACGGCGTTCAAGCTGCGGGGCTAGCCGATCAGACCCGTTCGTCCGGCTATGTCGGTCGGAAGCTTCAGGTCCTCCGTGGGGAGCTTGAGCCGATGTTGACAGACCGCCGTGCGGCGCAGCTCAGCGACCGCATTTCGCAACTTGAGGAGGCCGTATGACAACCCGGGAGTTCCAGCAGGACGAGCCCGGCCGCGTCTTCCGCGCGGCGTGGATTGCCCGGGTGCGGAAGTACTTCCCGGGAGAACCCAAGCCCGGATACGTCACGCCCTGGGACGATACCCCCGGCTGGGAACGGCAAGCTGCCAGCGCGGTCTACACCCAGGTTGCCCAGTTCGTGGGGTCGGCGGACGGAGCGACCGTCAACCTGTCCCGTCAGCAGAAGGGGCGCTTCGTCGCCCTGTGCTGGATCGCCCAGATCTACAAGCACATCCCCGAGCCCAAGCCGTCCTACGTTGCCGACTGGGATGAGCTGCCGACGTGGCAGCAGGAGACCGATAGCGACATCTTCGAGGAGATCGAGAAGCGCGAGACTCGCGGTGTCGGTGAGTGATTCACGTCGCGCCGGCGGACTCGGCGGGGCGCGCCGCTGTGGGCACGACCACGAGCTACAAGTTCCCGTCCCCCGAGCGCGGCATTGCTGGATGCTCGGCGAGAGTGTCGGGGTGGCGGACGGGCCGTACGGAAAAGGCGGTCGGGCGGTTGTCATCGTTGCCAGTGCCCGACCAGTTCGGCGTAGAGGGGGCTGAGGTCGAGCAGCGTGTGATGTGTTCCGAGGAGCGGGGACGAGCCGTCCAGCAGTAGCACCTGGTGGGCGCGCTGCGCGGAGCTGATGCGGTGCGCGATGACGATCAGCGTGCCCTCGCGGCCGGCCAGGGCCTGTTCGGCGCGGGCCTCCGCGGCGGGGTGCAGGTGGGAGGTGGCCTCGTCGAGGATGATGACGGGCGCGGCGGACAGGTACGCGCGGGCGAGGGTGATGAGCTGGCGTTCGCCATGGGAGAGCGTGCCGCCTCCCGGGGGGATGTCGGCGTCGTATCCGCCGAGCCGGCTCATGGTCGGAGTGAGGCCCATGGCGTCGACGGCCTCGTCCACCTGCGCGGTGGTGGCGTGGGGCCGCAGGTAGGTGAGGTTCTCATGCAGCGTCCCGGCGAAGACGTAGCTCTCCTGCGGGATGAGCGTGATCGCCGACCGCAGGTGCGCCGTGTCGAGGCCGGGCAGCGGCACCTTGCCGAGTGTCACGCCGCCCCGCTGGGGCTGGACGAGGCCCGTGAGCACGTTGGCGAGCGTCGACTTGCCCGTGCCGCTGGGCCCGACCACGGCCAGGTGGGTGCCCTCGGGGATGTGCAGGGACAGGTCGGCGAGCACGGGTTCGGCTTCGGGGGCGTAGGCGAACGTCACGTGGTCGGCCTCGATGTCGTAGGACGTGGCGACGCTCTTCGGGGTGGCCGGGGACGTCCGGTCGGAGCCCGTGCAGATCTCGGCGAGCCTGCCGAGGATCACGGCGAGGCTGAGCAGGAGGGTGCCGCCGGCGTCGACCAGGAGGATGATCCCCGGCTGGAGCCCGGTGATGAGGTAGCTGATCCCTCCGGCCACCTGCCCCGCGGTGAGCTGCCCGTGCTCGGTCAGGTAGGGCGCCAGGGCGAGCAGGACGAGCAGGGGCAGGTGCACGCCCAGCGCGAGCACGGGGAGGCGGACCAGGCGGGAGCGGGCGAAGGAGCGCAGGGCCTCGGCCTGCGCGTCGATCGCTTCGGCGACCGTGCGGGCCGCGCGGTCCTCGGCCGCGCAGGCGACGACGTCGCGCACACCTTGGACGATCGCGGTGGCGGACTCGCCGATGCGCTCGGCGTGCCGTACGACGGCCCGGTAGCGGCGGACCTGGACGCCCAGGAAGGCGGCGAACAGGGTCAGCGCGAGCGCCACCGGCAGGAAGATGACCAGACCCAGCAGCGGGGAGAGCAGCGTCAGCCCCAGCAGCGCGGCGAGCCCGGCGGCCAGCAGCTGCCGGACGTTGCGCAGCGCGGTGCCCAGCAGCGCCCGGACGGCCTCGACCTGCTCGGTGAGCTGGGAGACCCCGGCGCCCGCGGTGCCGCCCGCCTGGTCGGCCATCCGGTTCAGGGCGGCGGCGGCGACGTCGGCGACCAGGGAGTCGCGGAGCGGCTCGACGGTGGCGGCGAGCCAGGGGTAGATCTGCCTGGTGCCCACGGCGCCCAGCGCGTAGACGGCGGCCAGGGCCGCCAGCCACCACAGCCCGACGAGCGGCTCGCCGGCCAGGAAGCCCCGGTCGATGGCCTGGGCGAGCAGGAATCCCGAGGCGAACGCGGGGAGGCTTTCGAGGACGGACCACGCGGCGAGGCGGCGCATCGCCGGCCCCCGCCCGCGCAGGTGGCGGCGAAGCAGCCGCGCGCCGGGCGGGAGGCTCATGGGCCGGCCGGGTCCGGGCACGGCGCCGGGACGGCGGACGGGGACGCGGGGTCGGCGGAGAACACGGCGCGGTAGCCGGGGTCCGGCCACAGGTCGGCGTGGGGCGCCAGGGCGCGGATCCGTCCCGCGTCGAGCCAGGCGACCAG
Organism: Actinomadura rubrisoli; assembly: GCF_004349215.1. Lineage (GTDB taxonomy): Bacteria > Actinomycetota > Actinomycetes > Streptosporangiales > Streptosporangiaceae > Spirillospora > Spirillospora rubrisoli. The sequence continues at coordinate 47,019 of NZ_SMKU01000017.1, forward strand.
ATCCGCGCGGGCCGCCGTGGCCGGGCGGCGCGCCACCACCAGGCTGGTCCGGCGGGTCAGCAGCGTCCGGAGCGCCTGGGTCACCTTCAGCTCCGTGGCCGTGTCGAGGCTGTTGGTGGCGTCGTCGAGGATGAGGACCCGGGCGTCCGTCAGGGCCGCGCGGGCCAGGCCGAGCCGTTGGAGCTCACCGCCGGACATGGGCGCCTGGGCGAGCGGCGTGTCGTATCCGGCCGGAAGCGCCCGGACGAAGCCGTCGGCGGCCGCGGTCCGGGCCGCCCGGACCACCTCGGCGCGGGTCGCCTCGGGCCGCGCGTAGGCGATCATGTCGTGCACGGTGGCGCCGAGCAGGGCGGGGCGCTCGAAGGCGTAGGTGACGGCGCGGCGCAGCTGCGGGAGCGCGATGACGGTGACGGGAACGCCGTCGAGTTCGACGGATCCCTCGGCGGGGTCCAGGAGCCGTCCAATGGTCGATACCAGCACGCTCTTGCCCGTCCCGGACGCGCCCACGACCGCGACGCAGGCTCCGGCGGGCACCGTCAGGTCGAGGCGGTCGAGCACGGTGCGGTCACCGATCCGGACGGTGACCTGGCTCAACCGCAGATGGCCGGGACCGTCCGGCAGCCGCATCGGCTGCGGGGGCGGCCTGACGGCTGGGGGCGCGCTGAGGACCTCTTCGACCCGCCCGGCGCTGACCTCGCAGTTCAGCAGCGCGACGAAGATGTCGAAGAGCGTGGCCGCGCCGATGGCCAGGGAGGTGTAGGACGCGGCGGCCACGAGCTGGCCCGTGGTGATGTCGCCCGAGGCGAGGCGCACCCCGGCGACGCCGACGACCAGGACCTGCAGCGCGGGGGCCAGGAGCGAGAGCCGCCAGCTCACCTGCCCCTGCACGGCCCAGGTGCGGTGCCCCGCCTGGCGCAGCCGGGGAAGCGGTCGCAGGATGCGGCGGACCTCGCGGTCGGCGGTGCCGCCGGCCCGGATCGTCCGGATGCCCTGCCGGGCGTCGAGCAGCCGGGTCGCGATCTCCGCCTGGCACCGCTGGTAGCGCGAGAACGGCTCGCTGGCCTGGACGACGAAGACGCGCAGTACCACGATCCCCGGTGGGATGCCGAGCGCGAAGACCGCGGCGAGGGACCAGTCGATCAGAGCCAGCGCGATCACGGCGCCGACGGTGGTCGCCAAGGACGCGGCCGCCGACAGCAGCAGGACCGGGAACCCGGCCGGGCCGCCGGCGCTCTCGGTGAGCCGGGAGAGCACGTCCCCGGTGGGAAAGCGCCGCTGGCCGGGCACTCCGAGCTCCAGCACCCGTCCGATCAGGCTGTGCCGGAGCCATGCGGTGATGCGGCTGCCGCAATAGGCGCCCACCAGGTCCTCAGCGGTATCGGCGACGGCGGCGACGGCGAGGACGAGGGTCAGGGCGACCATGGCGGCGCCCATGCCCTCATCCGTGCGGACGGCGTCGATCGCTCTGGCCAGCATGACCGGCGTCGCCAGCATCGCCGCGACACGGAGCGCCGTGAGCACCGTGAGCAGGCCCATCAGCGCGCGGTTGCGGTAGACGGCCTTGCGCAACAGCCGCCTGCCCCCGGCGCGCTGCGCGGCGGAGGCGGCGCGCGGTCCGGCGAGGGCGGTGACGGAGCCGTCGGTACCAGAGTCGTCAGTGTCGGCGAGCTCTGTCGATACCACGCCCTTCGACTCCATTCGGTATTGCCGGTAGTTCGGTAGACTACGGAGTGGGTCCGGTTACGGACCGGCCTGACGGCCGGTCCGTAACCGGTGTCTGCGGGCCGGGGTCATTCACTCATCCTGGCTCGCTCATCTGTGATCGGCACCACTAGCAAGAGGTGACGGTGACGCAGACGGTTTGGATCAGCGTCACCCAATCGCACCTGCACGTACCGCCGAGCTGGAGCCCGTCGACCTCGATGGGGTCGGTCTCGGGCAGTTCCTGCAGAGCTGCCACGAGGTCGCCTTCGAAGATATCCATGTGTGGTTCACCTCCTCTCCTGGTCGCTGTCTAAGGTCCGTTCTGCGGTGAGGCAGAAGCGGACCACCGCTTTCCGCAGGACCGAGGGCCATGCCTGGACGACGCTGGTGTGGTCGTCGTCGACCTCGACATAGTCGAAGCCGGCCCCTTCGGTCCTGCCGAGTTCGAGAAGGCGGCGCCGCAGCGCCCTGGACTGCTCGACCGGGATGACCTCGTCCCGGGTTCCGTGCGCCAGCAGCAACGGCGCTTCAAGCGCGGCGCACACGCGGAGGATGTCGCGCTGGGAGTGCCGTTCACCGCCGTCTTCGAGGCGGTTCAACCGCGCCACGCGGTCCCTGACCGGATCGGCGGCGTCGCGGTACAGGCTTGAGGCCGACGTGAAGGGCGCCAGTGCCACGCATCCGGACCACAGCCGCGGGTCGAGGCAGGCCGCCAGCAGCGCCAGGAAGGCGCCGTAGCTCCCGCCGAGCAGGACCGGGCCCGGCTGCGCGGCGTCGTCGCGGGAGCGGGCGATGGCGCGCGCCAGGTGGACGACGTCCTGCAGATCGGGGCCGCCCCAGTCACCGATGACCGCCCGCAGGTGCCGCTCGCCGTAGCCGGTGCTGCCGCGGTAGTTGGGCGCGACCACGGCGATGCCGGCCGCCGCCAGGTGCTGGAGGAGCGGGTCGAACTCGAACCGCCACGCGGAGAGGGGACCGCCGTGGAGCGCCATCACCAGGCGGCGGCATTCCCGCCAGCGGGGACCTCCGTAGACCACGGCCTCGATGGGTCCGGCCGGCCCTGGCAGCTCGACGAGCTCGGCGCCTTTCCAGCCCGAGAAGGCGCCGGGGGGCCGCGCCGCCAGGGACCAGCCGGAACGTGCGGGACGGCGCACCGTCGCGAGGGTCGGGGGCTGGTCGGGGGCCGAGAAGCGTAAGTGGATCCGGTCGTCCCTCCAGGAGGCGGGCGGCCACAGCGTGCCCGGTGGCCCCGGCATCGGTTCGATCCGATCGCCGTCCGGGGTGTAGACCAGGAGCCGCGACGTGGCGCCGTGCACCTCGCCGACCAGCAGCCGATCGCCGCTCTCGTCGAAGGTCAGCGGCGTCCTGGCACCGGCCGACCGGTTGAGGGCCTCGGGGAACCGCACCGGGCCGCCGCCGGGAGACCACAGCCCGATCCGCTGGGCGCCCGCCTGCCGACCGCCGGACGAGTTGGTGGTCAGCACCAGGACGCGCGACCGCGGGCTGTAGGCGACGATCCGGTCGGTCGTCGTCTCGGCGACCGACCAGACCCGGCGCCAGGTGCGTTCGCGCAGGTCCACCACGATCGAGTCGGCCTGGCGTCCCGCGTCGGTGTGGTCGAGGGCCAGCGTGCGCCCGTCGTCGAGCCAGACGCCGCCCGACAGCACGCCGGGGATCCGCAGGACGGGCTCCATCGCCGGCGCGGAATCCGACAGCCGCCAGATTCGCGAATGCCGCTCGTCCTCCACGGCCACCAGGACCACCACCTGCGGCGACCCTGGGGCCGCCATCAGGTACCCGGCGAGCATCGAGGAGACCGGCCAGGAGCGGGTGACGGCGAGGTCCGCACCGTCCGCCTGCGCCGCGATCACGGTTCCGTGTCCTTCCGGCTCCCCGCGTTCCCCGGCCGCTGCCCGCGCGACCAGGACGCGGCCGTCGTCCAGTGGCAGCGGGCGGCTGCGCCGATCGACGATCTCCCTGCCGTCGCCCCCCGTACCGGCGCAGCCTCCGCCGCCTCCCGCGCCGGTGGAGCCGCCGCCGAGCGCCCGGCGGGACGGCACCGCGCGGGCCAGGTCCCATCTCTCCAGCGTGACCTGGTCCTGGACGGTGCTCAGGCAGGTGGCCCACCGGCCGTTACCGGAGAACGCGAAGCCGAACCGGCTGGGAATGCCTGGAAGGTCGGGCACGGCCACGCTCATGCCGTCCGTCCCGAGCCGATCGTCCCGGCGACCGCACCGTTGGGGGAAGCGCCGGCGGAACCGTCCGCGTCGGCCGTCGCCGCGTCGGCCGTCCACAGCCTCGGCGAGCCGTACCGCAGCCGCAGGAGGAAGCCCAGTATCCCGCTCACGCCATCGCCCCAGGTCGCCGAGATCTCCCCTCGCTCGTCGGGGAACACGATCCGGCCGTCGCGGTGCGCGCCGTAGGCGAGGATGATCCGGCCGAGCCGCCAGGCGGCGGCCCGATGCCGGGCGCCGCCGGTGAGCGAGGCCATGTCGAGCAGGAAGTCGCCAGTGCCGGACAGGCCGTGGCATTGCCCCAGCACCGGGCGCCACGCATGGTCCGTCACCGCCTGGGCGGACAGGTCGGCGGCCCGCGCGAAACGCGCGTCACCGGTGGCCAGGCCCAGCCGGACCAGGAAGCTCGCGATGCCCGACGCGCCATGGCACCAGTACGGAGCCGTGGGCGCGTCGCCGGCCCTGGCCCCCCACATCGCCGACCGCCGCGTGATGACGGCCTCGCCCAGCAGGCTCTCGCCGGCGCGGACGGCCAGTTCCCGACAGTCGGCGCGCCCGGCCGCCTCGGCGTAGGCGAGCAGGAAGTACCCGACGCCCGCGACGCCGTGCGCGAACCCGAGGTAGGTCTCGCCGGCCAGCTTGGAGTCCAGGTCGGCCGGCGTTCTCCAGACGATCCCGCCCGGCCGCTCCTCGACCGAGCCGACCAGGGCGTCGGCGGCCGCGCCGGCACGCTCGGCGAACCGCGCCTCCCGGGTGCGGGCCCACAGGTGCAGGGCGGTCACGCCGATGCCCGCCGTCCCGTGGGTCATGTCAGGACTGGCGACCGCGGACGGGAGCCTGTCGGCCACGGCAAGGGCATCTTCGACCAGGCCGTCGTCGCCGAGCGCCAGGCCCGCCTCCAGCATCGACCACGCGGTGCCCGCCGTGCCGTAGTACAGCCCGGACTGCCGTTTGGCGTCCTCCTCCAGCCGCTTGAGGATCCAGCGCGCCGCGACGTCGATCGCCTGCGGGAGACGCGCATCGGCAGTGAGCCGGTAGCACTGCACCAGGGCACCCAGGCACCCCGCGGCGCCATGCTGGAGACTGCAGGGGTCGAGCGCGCCATGGGCGCAGGAGGCGGGCCACAGCGCCAGCGCCGACTCCGGCTCCATGGACGCGAGCAGGAAGTCGGTGATTCCTTCGACGGTCTCGTCGCATGCTTCGCGCAGCCACTGCGGCTCGGGATGGCCCTCTCCCGAGTCGTCGATGGCTTCGCCGATCCCGGCGTCGATCGCTTCTGTGACCCGCCGGTCTGGATCCGGGAGGTCTTCGGGATGCTCGGGCTGGGAGGCCGGTGTCCACCCCGCCATTGCCTCGCGCGCCCGTTCGGGAGTCCAGCGGTGTTCGGGCTCGTCCGCCATCAGCCCGGTGAGCGCCTCGGTCAGGGAGGCGGGCAGGCCCAGGCCCTGGGTGCGGGCCGTCAGCCATTCGGTCAGGCGGTCCGTCAGGGACCTGGCCGGCGGGCTGTCGGGCAGGAAGTAGGGCGGGGCGCCGGTGAAGACGTAGCACAGGGTCGCACCGAGGCTGAAGTAGTCCGCCGCCGCCCGGATCGGTGCGCCCTTCATCTGCTCAGGTGCCGCGAAGGCAGGGGTCCCCGCCGCCAGAGGCGGCTCCTCCTGAGGGTCGTCGCCGGTCACGGCCAGTTCGAGGTCGATCATGACGGGGGTACCGTCCGGGCGCACCATGATGTTGTTGGGGTTGAAGTCGCGCACGATGAGCCCGGCGGCATGCGCCCTGATCATCAGGTCGGCCAGGCGGCGCGCCATGCCCAGCGCCGGGGCCAGATGGGGACCCCAGCCCGCTTCGCCTATGAGATCGGGCGCCCACTCCCGCAACGCGGTTCCCGGGATCATCTCCTGCGCGAGGAACAGGTGCCCGCTCTGGGTGAACAGCCGGACGGGGTGCGGCGCCAACTCCAGGTCCTGAATCGCCTCCAGGGCCCGGAACTCCGCCCGCAGGCGTTCCCTGGTGTCCCGCCCCTGGAGATCGGCGTCCACGTGCGGGCGCGCTTCTTTGATCACCACCGGTTCACCGGTTTCGGTGTCCACGGCCCGGTACACGCCGCCCTTGTTGGAATGGCGGATCGCCTCCCGCACCGCGAAGCGGGACCCGATCATGACCTTATTGCCGTCTCCACCTGAACGAGCTCCGCCATCACCTTCCCGCCGCGTAATGCTCATACCGTTGTCAGGGAAGGGGCAGCTCACCCAGGAGGGAGGCACGTATCTGCCGATCCGCCGATCTTCCACGGGGTTGCCGTCCGGATCAAGGATCATCCAGGCGTAGAATCCGTCATTGGTGATCTGGCGTTCTTCGATGAACGCGCCGTACCGATAATGGACAAGACTGTCCCGAGAATAGGGCCGGTCGGAAAGGATTCGGGGGCCGGGCAGGCCGGCCGTCGCCCGGTCAAGTTCGGCGGCCAGCCGGACGGCCTCGGCGTCACTATCGGGATAGATCGTAATGAACTTGCCCGAATGGCCGCGCGAGGTGTTGCGCCCGTTGAGCGCCACGACGCTGTCGATCGAGGCGGCGAACTTGAACGCCGAGCCCGCCTCCAGAAGCACCGCCGCGCAGCGTCCGAGCACCTCCGGCGCGGACGCCGGGGTGGCCGAAACGTGCAGCTTCCAGCCCTGCGGGCGCCGCGGCATCCCCTCGGGGGCGACCGAGCACCAGATGCCGGTCCGCGCCGTGGCCCATCGCTCCGGGGCGGAGGCCCGGCCGAGCGCCCCCGTGAGCACGTCCATGAGAGCGGCATCTCCGGAATCCGCGGCCGACGCCGCGGTGAAGACGCTCAAATTGAAGTCGACCATGAAAGATCTCCACTCCCATGTGTGCTGCGATATTCATCGGCGGGGTCGCGCACAAGATCGAAACCACTCTTGCCAAGAGCGTCGAATCCGGACGATCTGCCCTTGTCGATTGGCCACGCTAACCACGAATCCTGACAAAATCCAGGGCCCCTTTTTTAATTAAATCGACAGGAATGGTGGGTAACTTATCCTTGGAGATCTCTCGCCGTGACTCCTGTTGCCGGTGTTACTCCAGAGGTGATCGAAGTCCACAAGAGGACTTTTCGCATTCTTGACTGACGGCGTGAACTCGACTTCGATCTTGACAAAAAGAAGTTGAGCCGAGTCGTCTCAGACCTCCGGGCGCCCGATCCCGCCCCGTAAATGATCAGGAACCCTTACCCCATGCCCTTAATGTCCACTTCTTCCGCAATATCCGAATAACGGCAGTGTCATTCGGAATTGCCGATCACAGGCCGGCGGGCGCGGCCTGGGACCGATCATGGAACGGCGGCCGCGGCGTCAGGGGGCCAGGGAGGCGAGGTCGGTGAGGAGCTCCGAGGCGGTCACCGGGTCCAGGGCGGCGAAGGTGTGGCCGGTGCCGTCCGCCGGGACGAAACGCTGGGGCCGGTCGGTGATCCACACGTCGGTGATCTTGTCCTCGTCGCGGCCGAAGGGGTCGCCGATCTGGATGCCCCAGTGCAGGCTCAGGACGACATAGGCGCAGCCGGCGGGGTAGGCGAGCCAGTTCTGGGTGCCGTTGTCCTCGGGCCGGCCGCGCTCCCAGCCGCGCTTCTCCAGGGCGAGCAGCGCGCCCACGGGGACGGTGATGCCCTCGAAGCGCGTGAGGCGCCAGGCCGTCCGCTCCTCGGGGGCGAGGGCGTGGTCGGTGAGGAGCTCCGAGGCGGTCACCGGGTCCAGGGCGGCGAAGGTGTGGCCGGTGCCGTCCGCCGGGACGAAACGCTGGGGCCGGTCGGTGATCCACACGTCGGT
>NZ_SMKU01000180.1 GCF_004349215.1 Actinomadura rubrisoli
GTATAAGAGACAGCCCGGCGGACCTCCCGGCCTCGGCGACCAGGCTGTCCCCCGCCGCCTCCGAGCAGCCGTAGAGGTTGACCAGACGCGCCGGGACGCGTTCGGCGAGCGCGGCGGGCAGCGCCTCGCCGCTGCTGATCCAGGTGGTCACGGACGAGGGGAGCCCGTTGTCGGCCAGCGCGGCCAGCAGGCTCGGGACGAGCGTGACCAGGCCCGCGCCGTGCCGTCCGATGAACTCGGCGAGCGCGACCGCGTCGGTGGCGGTGGCGTCGTCCGCGATGGCGACGGTGTCCCCGGCGGCCAGGCCGCCGAGCAGCTCGGTGGTGCCGTCGATGAAGGCGGGCGAGCTCTTGGCGACCCGCACGCCGGGCGGCGCGAGGTCCGCGCCCCAGGCGAGGCGGTTGGCCAGGGCGCGCTGCGTCCCCGCCACCGCCTTGGGCGTCCCGGTCGAGCCCGACGTGAAGATCACGTAGGCGGGGTGGTCCGGGTGGAGGGCGGGGCGTACGCGGCGCGGCGCGGCCGCGGGCGGCTCGTCGCGGCCGAGGACGAGCAGCGGGCGGACGGCGTCCAGCATCGCCTCCACGCGGGCGGGCGGATACGCCAGGTCGATCGGGAGGTAGGCGGCGCCGGTCTTGAGCACGGCGAGCAGCGCGACGGCGAACGCGTCCGAGCGCGGGAGGGCGAGGGCGACGACCCGCTCCGGGCCCGCCCCGGCGACGGCGAGCCGGTCGGCGAGGTCCTCCGCGCGGCGGTCCAGCTCCGCGTAGGTCAGGGCGGTGTCCCCGAACACCAGGGCGGTCTTGTCCGGCGTGCGGGCGGCCTGCGCCTCGATCAGCGCGGCGGCCGTCCGGACGGGGAACTCGCGCGCGGTGTCCGGGTGCGCCACGGGGGCGCCCAGCGTGGACAGCCTGCGGCCGGGGTCGGCGGTGACCTGGGCGAGCAGCTCGTCCAAGCCGTCCAGCAGGCCCTCGACGGTCGCCGCGTCGAACAGGTCGGCGGCGAACGCGGCGAAGCCCTCCACCTCGTCGTCGCCCTCGGCGAAGTACAGGTCCAGGTCGGACTTGACGCCGCCGGTCTCGGGCAGGAACGGCTCGGCGCGCACGCCCGGCAGCGCGAGCCGCACATCGTCCAGCCGCTGGTGGACGATCATCACCTGGAACAGCGGGCCGCGGGCCAGCGACCGCTCGGGCGCCAGCCGCTCCACCACCCGCTCGAACGGGACGTCGGCGTGGGAGAACGCGGCGAGGTCGGTGCCGCGCACCCGGTCGAGCAGCTCGGCGAACGTGGGGTCGCCCGACAGGTCGGTGCGCAGGACCAGCGGGTTGACGAACACGCCGACCAGGTCGGCGAGGTCCTCGTCGGTACGTCCGGCGATGGGCGAGCCCAGCGCGACGTCGTCGCCCGCGCCCGACCGCTGGAGCAGCGCGGCGACCGCGGCGTGCAGGACCATGAACACGCTGGTGCCGGTCGCGCGGGCCAGCCGGCGCGCCCCGGCGGCGGGGAGCCGGAACGGCACCAGGCCGCCCCGGTGGCTCGCCTCGGCCGGTCGCGGCCGGTCCAGCGGGAGGACGGTCTCCTCCGGCAGGCCGGCGAGCGCCCGTTCCCAGAAGCCGATCCGGTCGCCGGTACCGGGTGCCGCCTCGCGCTGCCAGGCGGCGTAGTCGGCGTACTGGACGGGCAGCGGGTCCCAGCCGGGCTCCGCTCCGCCCAGCCGCGCCCGGTAGGCGCGTGCCAGGTCGGCGAGCAGGGGCGTGAACGACCATTCGTCGGCGGCGGCGTGGTGCAGGAGGAGGATCAGCGACCACGTCTCGTCCCCGGTCCGGACGAGGGTGGCCCGGATGGGGAGGTCCGCGCCGAGGTCGAACAGGTGGGACGCGGCGTCCCGCTCGATCGCGGCGTGCCGCTCCGGGGTCTCGGCGCGGGCGTCGAGGACGGTGAAGGGCACGGGCGCGTCCGGTTCCAGGATCCGCTGGACGGGCAGGCCGTCGGGCCCCTCGACCAGCAGGGTGCGGAGCGCCTCGTGCCGGGCGACGACGTCGGCGAGCGCGGCGCGCAGGGCGTCCGCGTCCACGGGCCCGGTGAGCCGGAGGCCGAGCGGCAGCGCGTAGGAGGCGGACGGGCCGCGCAGGCGCTCCTCCAGCCACAGCCCCCGCTGCGCCGCCGACGCCGGGACGGTCTCGGGCCGGACGACGTCGCGGACGCGCGGGCCGCTCGCCGCGGCGAGCCTCGGCGCGAGCGCCGCGACCGTGGGCGCCTCGAAGACGTCGGCGATGGACAGCGCCCCGCCGAGCACGGCCCGCGCCTTGGCGGCGACGCGGGCCGCGAGCAGCGAGTGCCCGCCGAGCGCGAAGAAGTCGTCGTCGACGCCGACCCGGTCGAGCCCGAGCAGCTCGGCGAAGATCGCGCACAGGGCCGTCTCGCGGGCGTCGCGCGGCGCCCGCCCGGAGATCTCGGCCTCGGGCGCGGGGAGCGCGGCGCGGTCGAGCTTGCCGTTCACGGTCCGCGGCAGCGCCTCCAGGGCGATGAGCGCGGACGGCACCATGTACTCGGGCAGCGCCCTGGCGAGCCCGTCGCGCAGGGCGGCCTCGGTGGCCTCCCCCGCGCCGTCCGATGGGGCGCCCGAGGGGACGTAGTAGGCGGCCAGCCGGGGCTCGCCGGGGCGGTCCTCGCGGACGACGACCGCCGCCTGCGCGACGCCCGGCAGGGCGGCCAGGACGGCCTGCGTCTCCGCCGGCTCGATCCGGAAGCCGCGGATCTTCACCTGGTCGTCGGTGCGGCCGAGGTACTCGATGGAGCCGTCGCGGCCCCGCCGGGCGAGGTCGCCGGTCCGGTACATGCGGGTTCCGGGCGGGCCGAACGGGTCGGCCACGAACCGCTCCGCCGTCAGGCCGGGCCGCCCGGTGTACCCGCGCGCGAGCTGCGCGCCCGCCAGGTACAGCTCGCCGGGGACGCCGGGCGGGACGGGACGCAGCGCGGCGTCGAGCACGTGGGCGCGCGTGTTCCAGAACGGGCGGCCGATGCCGGAGGACGGCAGGTCGGCGGACGTCGCCCAGATCGTCGCCTCGGTCGGCCCGTACAGGTTGGTCGCGAGCGCGGCGGACGCCTCCAGGGTCTCCGCGAGCGCGGCGGGCAGCGCCTCGCCGCCGACCAGGACCCGCAGCCCCTTCAGCGCCGCCGGGTCGAGTGTGCCGAGCAGCGACGGGGTGCCCTGCACGACGGTCGCGTCCTTGAGCGTCCCGGCGAGCGCGGCCGGGTCGCGGACCGTGTCGCGGGAGGCCAGCACGACCGCCGCCCCGCTGATCAGCGGCGCGTACAGCTCCAGCGCGGCGATGTCGAACGCGATGGTCGTCACCGCGACCAGCCGGTCGTCGCCGCCGAGGCCCAGCCGTGCGCGCGTGTCGAGCAGGAAGTTCGCGAGCGCGGCGTGCGGGACCGCCACGCCCTTGGGGCGGCCGGTCGAGCCGGAGGTGTAGATGACGTAGGCGAGGTCGTCCGCGCGGACGCGCCAGGAAGGTGGCCCCTGGCCGGTGTCGTAGACGGTGTCGTCGAGCAGCAGGACGTCCGTGCCCTCCGGGAGCAGGCCGGCGGTCTCCGGAGCGGCGACCGTGCAGAGCGGGCGCGCGTCGTCCAGCATGTAGGCGAGCCGGTCGGCGGGATGTTCCAGGTCCAGCGGCAGGTACGCGGCGCCCGATTTCAGCACGCCCAGCAGCGCCACCACCAGGTCGGGCGTGCGCGGGAGGGCGAGCGCGACGACGCGGTCCGGCGCGGCCCCGCGGGCGCGCAGCGCGGCGGCCAGCGCCGACGACCGGCGGTCCAGCTCCGCGTAGGTGAGGGTGCCCGTCTCGGCCTCGACGGCCGTCGCGTCCGGGGTGCGGGCGGCCTGCTCCCCGAACAGCGCGACGACGTCGGTGTCCGGGACGGCGCGGCCGGTGGCGTTGGCGTCGGCGATGACCGCGCGCTCGTCCGCGCCCATCATCTCCAGCGCGCCGATCGGCCGGTCGGGGTCGGCCAGCGCGTCGCCGAGCAGCGTCTCCAGGTGGCCGAGCAGCGCGTCGACGCGCTCGTCGTCGAACAGCTCCCGCCGGAACGTCGCCTCGACCGTCATGCCCTGTGCCCGGACGAACGCCTCCAGCGACAGGTCGAAGTGCGTGGTCCCGTTGTGGATGTGCGTCCAGCTCGACGTGACGCCGGGCAGGTCCAGCTCGCCGATCTCCTGGGCGAGGAACAGCAGCATCGTGTCGAAGAACGCCGACCGTCCACGCGCGCGCGCCGGACGAAGCTCCTGGACGATGCGGTCGTACGGCAGCGCCTGGTGCGCGAACCCCTCCGCGCACGTCCGTCCGACGCGGTGCAGGGCCTCGCGGAACGTCGGCGCGCCGGACAGGTCCGTCCGCAGCACCAGCGTGTTGCCGAAGTTGCCGACGAGCCGCTCGACCTCGGCGTGCTCGCGGTTCATCACCGCCGACCCGATCGCCACGTCGTCCGCGCCCGTGTAGCGGTGCAGCAGGACGGCGTAGGCGGCGAGCATCACCATGTACGGGGTGAGGTTCTCCTGGGCGGCGAGCCGCCGCATCCCCTCGGTCACCGCGGCGTCGAACAGGCGCGCCCGCCGTCCGCCCCGCTCGGAGACGGCGGCGCCGCGCGGGCGGTCGGCGGGCAGGTCGAGCGGCGCGGGCGGCGGGTCCAGGCGGCCGCGCCAGTAGGCCAGGTCGTCCTCGCGGACGGGCTGCTTCTGCTCCCACTCGGCGAAGTCGGCGTACTGGACGTCGAGCGCGGGCAGCCCGTCGGGCTCTCCCGTCACGGCCGCCCGGTAGAGCGCGGACAGGTCGCGCGACAGCGATCCCCAGGTTATGCCGTCCCACGCGATGTGGTGCACGACGAGGACCAGCGCGTGCTCGCCTTCGCCGAGCCGGAGCAGCTCCAGCCGGATCGGCCGCTGCGTCCGCAGGTCGAACGGCTCGGCCGCGAGCCGGGCGGCCCGCGCCTCGGCGTCCGCGCATTCGACCGGCGGCAGGTCGAGCGCATCGTCGTCGGTGACCACCTGCACGACGTCACCGAGGCCGCCGGCACGGCCCGCGCCACCGGCCAGGCCGTCCGCGCCGTCCTGGCCGTCCGCGCCGTCGCCGGGACCCCTCCCGGCGCCGTCCGCGTACGTTGTGCGGAGGATGGCGTGGCGGCGGATGAGCCCACGCAGGGCCTCCCGCAACGCGCCGGTGTCCAGAGCACCCGACATGCGGATGAGGAGGCACACATTGTACGCGGGACTTTCCGGGAACGTCCGGTGGTGCAGCCACATGCTCTGCTGCGCGTAGGACAGGGGCGCCGGACCGCCGGCTCCGCGAGGGGCGGGCCGGGCGGTACCGGAACCGAGACCCGCCTCCGCCATCATCCGCCGCATGAGCTCGCGCCGCCGTGCCGCCGCCGTCTGATCCCGCACGATCAACTCTTCCGTTGTGGCTGCCACCATCGCCGGTTAGGTTAGCCTTGCCTACAAAAAACATACAAGGTTAGCCTTTCCTAAGTTTGCTCCGTTCCCATCCCGTGAAGGGGAGTTGGCTGCCTTGTCCCTCGGTCTGCACACTGATGAGAAGTTCACGGAGCTCGTGGTCGAATCCGCCTCGGATCCGCTGGAGCTCATGGCCCGGCTGGCCGGATCGGGGCTCTTCGACGACTACGTCGTCTACGAACGGCCGGACTCCTACACCTTCGCGGGCGGCGCGCTCGGCGAGGTGGTCCTGGACGCCGGCGCGCTGCGGGTCCGCTGGCCGGGCGCCCCGGAGACCTGCGGGCCGTGGGCCGGGCGGCCGGCGGACGCGCTGCGCTCGGCGTTCGCCGCCGCGCCGCTGCCCGCGTGGAACGCCTACGGCTGGATCGCGTTCGAGCTGGCCGCGCCCGCCCCGGCCGGACGGCTCGCGCACCTGGTCGTCCCGCGCACCGAGGTCGCGGCCGAGCACGGCCGGGCCCGCGTGACCGGCGTCGACCCCGCCGAGGTGGAGCAGGTCGCCAAGCTCCTCGCCAAGGCCGACGGCCCGGCGGCCGGGACCCCGTCCCCGGTCGACGTGCGCGTGGACGGCGAGCGGTACCGGACGCGGGTCGCGCAGGCGGTGTCGGAGATCCACGCCGGCCGCTACCAGAAGGTCATCGTCTCCCGGCGGCTCGACGTCCCGTTCCCGGTCGACGTCGTGTCCACCTACGTGCGCGGCCGCGCGGCCAACACCCCGGCGCGGTCCTTCCTGCTCGACCTCGGCGGCTTCCAGGCCACCGGCTTCAGCCCCGAGGTCCTCGCGAGCGTCGACGGCGGCGGCCGCGTCATGACCCAGCCGCTCGCGGGCACCCGCGCGTTCGGCCTCGGCCCCGGCGAGGACGCGCGGACGCGGCGCGAGCTGGAGACCGACCCGAAGGAGATCTTCGAGCACGCGGTGTCCGTCCGCACGTCGCAGGACGAGCTGCACGGGGTGTGCGCGCCCGGCACCGTCCAGATCACCGGGTTCATGTCCGTGAAGGAGCGCGGCAGCGTGCAGCACCTCGGCTCCACCGTCAGCGGCGTCCTCGCCCCGGACCGCTCGTCGTGGGACGCGCTGGACGCGCTGTTCCCCGGCGTCACCGCGTCGGGCATCCCGAAGGCCGAGGCGATCGAGGCCATCGGCCGCCTGGAGGAGACCCGCGGCCTGTACGCGGGCGCCGTCGTCGCCGCCTCGCACGACGGCGCGCTCGACTCCGCCCTGGTCCTGCGCGCCCTCTACAACGAGGACGGCCGCGCGTGGCTGCGCGCGGGCGCCGGGATCGTCAGCGGCTCCACCCCGGAGCGCGAGTACGAGGAGACCTGCGAGAAGCTCTCCAGCATCGCCCCCTACGTGGTCCCCCTCCCCTGATCGTCCGGTCGGCCTGCGGCGAGGCGGGCGGCCAGCTCCTTCTTGCTGATCTTGCCTACGGGGGTGCGCGGGAAGCGGTCGACGTGCTCGACGCGGTCGGGGAACTTGTAGGCGGCGACGCCGCGCCCGCGCAGGAAGTCCTTGATCTCGCGGAGTGCGGGGCCGCCGCCCGGGAGCGCGGCCTCCCGGACGATGAGGAACGCGCACGTCCGCTCGCCCATCATCGGGTCGGGCAGGCCCACCACGGCGGCGTCGTGGATCGCCGGGTGGGCGAGCAGGTGGTTCTCCAGCTCCTCGGCGGAGATCTTGTCGCCGCCCCGGTTGATCTGGTCCTTCTCGCGGCCCTCCACGACGAGGTGCCCGGACGGCAGCTCCCGGACCAGGTCGCCGGTCCGGTAGAAGCCGTCCGGGGTGAAGGAGCGCGCGTTGTGCTCGGGCGCGCGGTAGTAGCCGCGGAGCGTGTACGGGCCGCGCGTGAGCAGCTCCCCCACCTCGCCGGGCGGCACGCTCTTGCCGTCCTCGTCCACCACGCGGATCTCGTCGGCCGGTGACAGCGGGCGGCCCTGGGTCCGCTCGACCAGCTCGCGGGGGTCGTCCAGGCGCGTGTAGTTCAGCAGGCCCTCCGCCATCCCGAAGACCTGCTGCACCGCGCACCCGAGGACCGCCGGCACCTCGGCGGCGCGCGCGGCGGCGAACTTGGCGCCGCCGACCTGGAGCAGCGCGAGCGAGGACAGGTCCTCCTCCGACCAGGTCGCCGCGTCCAGCCACAGCATCGCGATCGGCGGCACGACCGCGCACACCGTCGCGCGCTCGCGCTCGATGAGCGGGAACGCCTCGTCCGGCGACCCGGACGGCGCCAGCACCACGGTCCCGCCGGTCGCGAAGACGCCGAGGATGCCGGGGCAGGCGAGCGCGAAGTTGTGGGCGGCCGGGAGCACCACGAGGTAGACGGTGTCGCGCGTGAAGCCGCACACCTCGGCGCTGGCCTGGAGGTTGTAGACGTAGTCGCGGTGCGTCCGAGGGATCAGCTTCGGCAGCCCCGTGGTTCCGCCGGACAGCAGGAAGACCCCCACGTCGGACGGGTCCGGACGGTCCGGGCGGCCCGGTTCCTCGCCTGTGTCGATGTCGAGGTCGGCGAGCGCGGTGAACTCCTGCGCGTCGCCGTCCACGACCACGTGCTCCACGGGCAGCGTCCGGGCCATCGAGCGGTAGTCGAAGCCCCCGTCGGTCTCGGCGGAGACGTAGGCGCGGGCCTCGGCCAGCTCGCACAGGTAGCGGACCTCGCTGTCGCGGTGCGCGGGCAGAGCGAGCACGGGCGCCGCGCCGATCCGCACGAGCGCGAGGAACGTCACGACGAACGCCGCGGTGTTGGGAAGCTGGACGACCACGCGGTCGCCGCGCCGGATGCCGAGCCGCAGGAACCCGGCGGCGGTGCGGTCGGCGCGCCGGTCCAGCTCGGCGTAGGTGAGCCGCTCGGCGCCGGCGACGAGCGCCGTCCGGCCGGGGTCGCCGCGCAGGACGTCGCCGAGGAGCCGGTCGCCCCAGTAGCCCTCCGCCTTGTAGCGCGCTTCGAGGTCGCTCGGCCAGGGGGTGAACCCGTCCATGCCCGCCTCCACGGTCATCGCCCGGCGAGCTGGGCCGGGGCGCCGGGGACCGGCTCGGACGGGTCGGAGCCGAGCGCGACGATCCGGTTGGCGCCGTCGACGTGGACGACCCGGGGCGCGTGGCGGCGCCGGTCCGCCTCGTCCAGCGCCGCGTAGGTGATGATGATCACCAGGTCGCCGGGCCGCACCTGGTGCGCCGCCGCGCCGTTGACCCCGATGACCCCGCTCCCCGCCTCGCCGGTGATGGCGTAGGTGACCAGCCGGGCGCCGTTGGCGATGTCGACGACGTGGACCTGCTCGCCCTCCACGATGTCGGCGGCCTCCATCAGGTCGGCGTCGATCGTCAGGGAGCCCACGTAGTGCAGGTCCGCCTGGGTCACGGTCGCTCGGTGGATCTTTCCGTTCATCAGCATGCGCTGCACCGGCTCGTCCTCTTCCTCAAGAGCAACTAAGGCTAGGCTTACCTTAGCCATTCGCCCATCCGAGGAGAACCCCGACGATGCTCCGCCGCCTGGCCATGGACATCGGCCCGCTGCGCACCAGCCGGCCGTTCCGCAACGTGTTCATCGCCCGGACGGTCTCCGTCTTCGGGATCGGCATGCTGATGGTGGCCGTCCCCGTCCAGGTCTACGACCTGACCGGCTCGACCGTCCACGTCGGCGCGGTGTCGGCCGCCGAGGGCCTCGCGCTCCTCGCGGGCTTCCTGTGGGGCGGCGTGCTGGCCGACCGGCACGACCGGCGGCGGCTCATGCTGCACGCGCGGACGGCCGCCGGCGCGGGCTTCGTGCTGCTGACGGTCAACGCCTTCCTGCCGTCCCCGTCGACGGCCGCGCTGTACGCGCTCGCGGCCTGGGACGGGCTCGCGACCGGCGTCAGCGTCACGGCCCTGCTCGCCGCGACTCCCGCGCTCGTCGGCCCGGACAAGCTCGTCGCCGCGGGCGCGCTCAACGCGCTGACCGTCCGGCTCGGCTCGATGCTCTCCCCCGCCCTCGGCGGCCTCGTCGTGTCGGCGTTCGGCGTCGGCTGGAACTACGCGGCCGCCGCCGCGGGCACCCTGGGCACGCTCGGCCTGCTGACGGCGCTGCCCCCGCTCGAACCCACCGGCGGGGACGAGGACGAGGCGGCGCGCAATCCGCTGAAGGCCATCGGGGCGGGCCTGCGGTTCGTCGCGTCCCACCGGGTCGTGGGCTCGCTCATGCTGCTGGGCCTGCTGTTCATGGTCGCGGGCGGCATCCCCGTCCTGATGCCCGCGTTCGCGGCGCGCAGCCTCGACGGCGGCCCGGCCACGGTCGGCCTCCTGTACGCCGCTCCCGCGTGCGGCGCCGTGCTCGCGTCCGTCACCAGCGGCTGGGCGGGCTCCGCGCGCGCCCCCGGCCGCGCTCTGCTCGTCGCGTCGGTCGCCGGTTTCGCCGCGCTCGCCTGCCTGGGCCTCGCCCGACATCCCGCGGTCGCCGTCGCGATCCTGCTGGTGTACGGGTTCGTCGCGTCCATCGAGGAGATCCTGCGGTACGGCCTCATCCAGTCGCACACCCCCGACTCCCACCTCGGCCGGGTGAACGCGCTCTGGGCGGCGCAGGAGACCGGCGGCGGCGCGGTGGGCGCGCTCGGCGCCGGAGCGCTCGGCCGCTACCTCGCGCCCGGCGCCGCCATCGTCGTCTACGGCACGGTGAGCGCCGCCCTGGCGCTCGCCTTGGCCATCACGCTCACCGGCCTGCGCACGGCGACCCTGTCCCCGGTCCCGGACCCCGACCCCGCCTCGTGACCCCGCCGCCGTCTTAGGGCATCCCTAGCGGGCGGTCAGGCGGGCCGAGACCTGGGACTCGTCCATCGCCTCCACCTCCAGCCAGATGGCGGCGACGGCGTCCAGGCGCCCGGGGGTCTCCTCCAGCTCGGTGAAGCGGCGGCAGGCGCGCGAGACCGTCCGCTCGGCGAACAGGACGCCGACCGGCAGGGCGGTGGTATCGAGCGCCTCCCGCAGCCGCGCGATCACGGTGGTCGCCAGGACGGAGTCGCCGCCGAGGGCGAAGAAGTCGGCGTCCGCGCCGACGCGCTCCTTCTCCAGCACCTCGGCGACGATCCGGGACAGCACCTTCTCCAGGGGCGTCTCCGGCTCGGCGAAGGCGGCGCCGGGGCCGCCCGCCTCGGCGGCGGCCAGCGCGGCGAGCGCCTTCCGGTCGACCTTGGCGTTGGCCGTGAGCGGCAGTTCCGCCAGCGGGATCAGCAGCTCCGGGACCATGTGCGGCGGGAGAAGGCCCCGGGCGTGGTCCAGGACCTCCTCGCGGTCCGGCGCGCCGCCTGGGACGGGGGTCGTCGCGGCGGTCAGGCGGCCGTCGGCCAGGAAGGCCACGGCGCGCTCCACGGCCGGGTGGTCCTGCAGCGCCGCCTCGACCTCGCCGAGCTCGATCCGGAAGCCGCGGACCTTGACCTGGTGGTCGCTGCGGCCCAGGAACTCCAGGGACCCGTCCGGGCGGTAGCGGGCGAGGTCGCCCGTCCGGTACCAGCGCATGCCGTCGTGGACGACGAACCGGTCGGCGGTGCGCCCGGGGTCGCCGGTGTAGCCGTCCGCGACGCCCGCGCCGCCGATCCACAGCTCGCCCGTCACCCAGTCGGGGCGGTCGCGGCCCAGCTCGTCCACGACCCGGCAGGCGACACCGGACAGGGGGACGCCGTACGGGACGGCGTGCCAGTCGGCCGGGACCTCTCCGGCGACCTCCTGCACGGTGGAGTGGATCGCGGTCTCGGTCGTCCCGCCGAGCGCCACGAAACGGGCGCCGGGCGCGCGCTCCTCCAGCAGGGCGGGCAGGTGGGTGCCGACCCAGTCGCCGCCGAGCAGCACCAGCCGCAGGCCCCCGGCCGGGCCGGAGCGCAGCAGCATCTCCAGGACGGACGGGACGCAGTTCAGTACGGTCACCGGCCAGCGCCGGGCCAGCTCGCCCCAGCGGGCGGCGTCACGGCGCTCGTCCTCCAGCGGGAGGACCACGGCGCCGCCCGCCGACCAGGGCGCGAACAGGTCGAAGACGGACAGGTCGAAGTCGAGCGCGGAGATCCCGAGCGTGACGTCCCGCGGGCTGAGCGAGAACCGCTCGACGAGGTCGCCGATGGTGGCCATGGCCGCGCCGTGCGACACCTCGACGCCCTTCGGCTCGCCCGTGGACCCGGACGTGAACAGCACGTACGCGACCTGGTCGGGACCGGCGGCGACGGGCCCGGCGAGCGGCTCGGCGTCGGGCACGGCGTCCGGAGTGAGCGACGCGGCCACGCCCGCGGTCGCGCGGATCCTGGCGCGGCGGGCCTCCGGCTGCTCGGCGCCGATCGGGACGTAGGCGGCCCCGGCGGCGAGGACGCCCAGGACGGCGGCGGCCTGGGCGGGGCCCTTGGGGAACTCCACCGACACCCGGTCGCCCGGCCGGACGCCGCCGGCGACGAGGCCCGCCGCGATGCGCAGCGAACGGCCGGCCAGCTCGCCGTACGTCAGGGTGCCGTCGTCGCCCCAGTGCAGCGCGGGAGCGGCGGGGGTTCGGCGAGCGTGGTCGAAGAAGCCCCCCGTGAGCGTCCGCCGGGGCGGCGCCGGGGTGGCGTTGAGACGCTGCCGCACGCGCAGCTGCTCCGGCGGCGCGCCGATGCCGAGCGGCGCGTCCCAGTCGGCGCCGGGCGCGCCCAGCCGGGTGATCGCGGAGGTGTAGGCGCCGAACATCGCCTCGGCGACGCCGTCCGGGAACGCGGGACGGCGCACGTCCCAGTTCAGCAGGAGCCCGCCGGACACCTCGGTCACCTGCGCGTCCAGCAGCACCTGCGGGCCCTGCGAGATGATCCACTCCGGCTCGCCGAACGATCCGCGGACCCGCTCGCCGAACAGCTCGCCGAGGTTGAGCGCGCTGGTGTAGACGACCGGGGCCAGGACCTGCTCGCCGCGCAGCCTGGACAGGTCGCGCAGCACCTCCAGGCCGGAGTAGTCGCTGTGCGCCCCGGCGGTGTGCAGCCGCTTCTGCAGCGCGCGGGCCCGTCCGACGAAGGTCAACTCGGTGCCGGTGTCGGCCTCCAGCATGATCGAGCCGGTGAAGTCGCCGACGACCGCGTCCACGTCCGGATGCACGGGCTCGCGGTGGAACAGCGGCAGGTTCAGCAGGAAGCGCGGCGTCGCCGACCAGGCGCCGATCACCTCGGCGAACACGGCGGCGAGCGCCATCGCCGGGGTGACGCCCTCGGCGTGGGCGCGGGCGATGAACCGCTCCCGGTCGTCCGGCGGCAGCCAGTGGTGCTTGCGCTCGACGCGGTCCCCCGGCTCGGCGACGACCGGCAGGTCGGGCGGGCCGGGCAGGTCGGCGAGGCGCTCGGCCCACCACCGCCGGTCCTTCTCGCGGGCCTCGGCGCGCGGGTCGTCGGCGAGGTAGCGGGCGTAGCCGTAGCGGATCGGCGCGAGGGTCTCGCCCTCGTACAGCGCGGCGAGGTCGGCCAGCATGACGCGGTAGCTCATCGCGTCGGCGGCGACCATGTCGACGTCCAGGTGGAGGCGGGCCGTCCCGGCGGGCAGCAGGCTGAGCCGCGCGTCGAAGACGCGGCCGTCGCCGATCGGAAGCCGCTGCTGCGACATCTCGGCGCGGATCCGCTCCAGCTCCGCGCCGGGGTCGGCCGCCTCCCGCAGGTCGTGGACGGTCACGGCGGGCCCGGGGCGCTCGGGCAGGACGCGCTGGGTCCCGTCGTCCAGGACGGCGACGCGCAGCATCGGGTGCCGCTCGGCCAGCGCGCGGACGGCGTCCTCGAACCGGGCGGGGTCGATCGCTCGGCCGTCCAGCTCGACGTACAGGTGCGCGGCGACCGAGCCGAGCGACTGGCCGGAGTCGCGGCCGATCCAGTAGGCGTGCTGCATGAGCGCGAGGGGGAACGGCTCGTCCGGCTCGATGCCCGCGTCGTCGGCAAGCTCAGCCGGCTCAGCCGGCTCGGTGGGTGCCGGGGCGCCGGAGGCGTCCACCTGGCCGCGCTCGGCGAGCAGGTCCCACCAGCCGGCGAGGGTGGGGCGCTCGGCGAGCTCGGCGAAGCGGACCTCGATCCCGCGGCGGCGGAGCCGGCCGGTCAGCTGCATGAGCCGGATCGAGTCCATTCCGAGCTCGATGAGGTTGTCGCCGGCCTCCGCCGGCTCTCCGAGCACGTCGGCCAGCGCGGCGCGCAGCTCTTCCCAGGTCAGCACGGAACCCCTTCCAAGAATTAGGTAAGGCTAACCTAATTGAGGCGTTTTTCCGCCGTCAACGCCCGCCGCCGGTCCACCGGGACGATCAGCGGGGTCCCGGTCTCCGGGTCGTCGATGACGCGGCACGGCAGGCCGAAGACCTCCTGCACGAGGTCGGCGGTGACGATCTCGCCGGGCGGACCCTGCGCGAGCACCTCGCCGCCGCGCATCGCGATGAGGTGCGTGGCGTACCGGCAGGCGTGGTTCAGGTCGTGCAGCACCGCGACGAGCGTGCGGCCCTCCTCGTGCAGCCGCGAGCACAGGTCGAGCACCTCGATCTGGTGCGCGATGTCCAGGTACGTCGTCGGCTCGTCCAGCAGCATGATCCCGGTCTGCTGGGCCAGGACGAGCGCCAGCCAGACCCGCTGGCGCTGCCCGCCGGACAGCTCGTCCACGACGCGGCCCGCCAGGTCGGCGACGCCCACGGCGTCCATCGCCTCGCCGACCGCGCGCTCGTCCTCGCGCGACCACTGGCGCAGCAGCCCCTGGTAGGGGTGGCGGCCGCGCGCCACGAGGTCGGCGACCGTGATGCCCTCCGGCGTGAGCGGCGACTGCGGCAGCAGCCCGAGCAGCCGCGCGAGCCGTTTCGGCGGCAGGTCGCCGATCGGCGCGCCGTCCAGCAGGACGGTCCCCTCGCGGGGGCGCAGCAGCCTCGCCAGGGCGCGCAGCAGGGTCGACTTCCCGCACGCGTTGGGCCCGACGATGACCGTGAACGAGGCGTCGGGGATCGCCACCCCGAGCCCCTCGGCGACCACGCGCCGCTCGTACGCCAGCGTGAGGCCCTCCGCGCGGAGCCTGCTCACGGCATCCCCTTCCGTCCCGTGGTCGACAGCAGCCAGGCCAGGTACGCCCCGCCCAGGACGCCGGTGACGACGCCCACGGGCAGCGCGACCGGCAGGTGCAGCGAGATGAGGTCGCCGCAGGCCAGCAGCGCCGCGCCGGTGAGCGCGGCGGGCAGCAGCTGCGCGCCGGCGCGCCGGGTCAGGCGCCGGGCGAGCTGCGGCGCGGCGAGCGCGACGAACGGGACGGGCCCGGTGGCCGCGGTCGCCGCCGCGACGAGGCCCACCCCGGCGACCATGAGCAGCGCCCGGGTCCGCTGGACGGGCACGCCGAGCGCCTGCGCCGCGTCGTCGCCCAGCTCGCCCATCCCGAGGCGCCCGCCGAGCGCGAGCGCGGCCGGGACGAGGACGGCCAGCGCGGCGGCCAGCGGGACGGCCTGCTCCCAGCCGCGCCCGTTCAGGCTCCCGGTCAGCCAGAACGCCGCCTCGTACGCCTCGCGCAGCTCGGCGCGGGTGATGAGGTAGGAGTTCAGCGCCTCCAGCATCGCCGCCGCGGCGACGCCGATCAGCACCAGCCGGACGCCGTGCACCCCGCCGCCGGGCCGGTAGGCCACCAGGTAGACCGCCAGCGCGGTCAGCACCGCGCCGCCCGCCGAGCCGGCCGCGACCGCGACGGCGCCGCCGCCGAACACCAGGATCTGCAGCAGCGCGCCGGTCGCCGCGCCGGTGGTGAAGCCGATGAGGTCGGGGCTGCCGAGCGGGTTGCGCGACATGCTCTGGAAGATCGCGCCGCTGAGCCCCAGGGCCAGCCCGGCGAGCAGCCCGGTGACGGCCCGCGGCAGCCGCAGGGTCCTGACGATGAACTCCGTCGCCTGGTCGCCCTGCCCGACGAGGGCCCGGAGCACGTCCGGGGGCGAGATGGGGAACTCCCCGGAGCCGACGACGAGGACGGCGGCGCCGAACGCGACGAGCGCGAGCACCGCGCACACCAGCGCGGTGCGCGGCTCCCACCGCACCGACAGCGCGCCCGCGCGCACCACCCTGGTTCCCATGCGCGCGCGGGGCGCCTCGCGGCGCGGCCCTTCCCCGTCCCTCGCCTCCAGCACGTCCAGGCGCCGCCCCTCGCTCACAGGTCGCGTGTCCTTCCCCGCCGCACCATCAGCATGAACAGGGGCGCCCCGAGGAACGCGGTGACGATGCCGGTCTCCAGCTCCCCCGGCGCGACGACGCGCCCGATGATGTCGGCGCCCAGCAGCAGGACGGGCGCGAGCAGCAGCGAGTAGGGCAGCACCCACCGCTGGTCCGGCCCGACGAGGGCCCGGACGATGAACGGGACGGCCAGGCCGAGGAACGTGATCGGCCCCGCCGCCGCGGTCGCGGACCCGCACAGCAGCACCACCGCGAGGGCGCCGAGCGCGCGGGCCTGGCCCGGCCGCGCGCCGAGCGCCCGTCCCGCGTCGTCGCCGAGGCCGAGGGCGTTCAGCGGACGGGCCAGCAGCAGCGCCAGGACCGTTCCGGCCGCGATGAACGGCAGCACCCGGAAGAAGACGCCCAGGTCCCGCCCGCCGAGGGTGCCGACCTGCCAGAACCGGAAGCCGTTGAAGCTGCGCGGGTTGAGCAGCATCAGGCCCGCCGTCAGCGCGGTGAACACGGCGTTGACCGCCGCGCCCGCGAGCACCAGCCGCGCCGGGGACGCCCCGCCCCGCCCTCGCGCGCCGATCAGGTAGACGAGCATCGCCGCGCCCGCGGCGCCGAGGAAGGCTGCCCACACGTAGACGAGCACCTCGTCCACGCGGAAGGCGCCGATGACGATGACGACGGCGAGCGAGGCGCCGCCGTTCACGCCGAGCAGCCCCGGCTCGGCGAGCGGGTTGCGGGTGAGCGCCTGCATCACCGCGCCGGCCAGCCCGAGCGCGACGCCCACCCCGAGGCCGAGCAGCGTCCGGGGCAGCCGCAGCTCCTGGACGATCAGCGCGTCCTTCGACCCGTCCGGGGAGAACACGCCGGCGGCCACCCGTCCGAGCGGGATGTGCTCGGCTCCGACGGCGAAGCTCGCGGCGACCGCCAGCAGCAGCGCGCCCGCGAGGGCGGCGAGCCCGGCCCAGCGCCCGGCGCGGTGCGGCGCGGCCGTCCGGACCGGGGCGTCGAGGGGGGTTCTCCGCGCAGAGGACAGCACCAGATGAGGCTAGCCTAAGCTAACTGACCAGGTGAAGTGCGGTCGGTGCGGCCCGGGGGTTTCGGCAAGTCGTTTATGCCCCTTGGCGCCCCCGCCGGGACGGGCCGCGCGTGCGGCGGCGGAGGGTCGGCGTCTAGGTTCGTGGCGGGAGGGCAGACCCTCACGCCACGTCCCGGAAGGAAGGATCCCGTGACCGACCACGCGCCGCTTCCCCCGCCGCTGGGCCCGGAGATCGACACGACCGTCCCGCACTCGGCCCGGATCTGGAACTACTGGCTGGGCGGCAAGGACAACTACCCGGTGGACCGCGCGGCCGGGGACCTGTACCGCGAGCAGGCACCGGGCGTGGTCGACATGGCGCGAGCGTCGCGGATCTTCCTCAGCCGGGCCGTCCGGCACCTGGCCGGGGAGCGGGGCGTCCTGCAGTTCCTCGACGTCGGCACCGGCCTGCCGACCATGGACAACACGCACGAGGTCGCGCAGCGGGCCGCGCCCGGCGCCCGGATCGTCTACGTCGACAACGACCCCCTCGTCCTGACGCACGCCCGCGCGCTGCTGACCAGCACCCCCCAGGGCGCCACCGACTACATCGACGCCGACCTGCGCGACCCCGGCAGGATCCTGCGGGAGGCCGCGCGGACGCTGGACCTCGGGCGGCCGGTCGCGCTGATGCTGATGGGCGTCCTCGGCCACATCGCCGACTTCGAGGAGGCGCTGGCGCTCACGCGGCACCTTCTGGACGCCCTCGCGCCCGGGAGCCACCTCATCCACTACGACGGCACCTACGAGGTGCAGGGCGAGGCCCTCCAGCAGGCGCAGGAGGACTACGACGACACCGGCGCCGTCCCGTACGTCCTGCGCACGCCCGCCGAACTGGCGCGGCTGTACGAGGGGCTCGAACTCCTCGAACCCGGCCAGGTCTCGTGCCTGCGCTGGCGCCCGGAGGCCGATCTGTTCGGCGAGCCGGACGACGTGGACGTCTACGGGGCCGTGGCCCGAAAGCCCTGACACCCGCCTTCTCGCCGCCCTTCGCCGTCGCAGCACGGCGTATTTACGGAATCTTGATTCTCCCGCCCCTGGATCCCGTGTGCCCATCGGCCAATACAGGTGTATGGTATACAGCGGTATTGTTTACCGTACGCACATATTGGACGGTGAGGATCAATGGTGACGGCCGGCCGGGGCAGGGCCCCGGCCTCGGAGGATCTGACGGCGCGGGCCCGGATCAGGGACGCGGCGCTGCTGCGGTTCGCCGAGCACGGCATGAGGGGTGCGACGTACCGGGGCATCGCGGAGGCGGCCGGGGTCTCGGTCGGCCTCGTCCAGCACCACTTCGGCTCGAAGGAGGCGCTGCGGGCAGCCTGCGACGCCTACGTGCTCGACGTCGTGCGCCGCGTCAGCGTCCAGTCGACCAGCGGGGAGAGCCGCGACCCCGGCTTCCTGTCGGCGGCGATGCGGGCCGACCTACCGGTGCGGCGCTACCTCGCCCGCGCCCTGGTCGACGGCTCGCCCGCGGCGGCGCAGCTGTTCGACGACCTGGTCGAGATGACCGAGCGGTACCTCGCCGACCCGCCCCCGGGCGTTTCCCCGCCGACGACCCGGGACCTGCACGCCTACGCCGCCGCGACCGCGGCGATGAGCGCCGGCGTCGTCGTGCTGCACGAGCACCTGTCGCGGGCGCTCGGCACCGACACCCTCTCCATGGAGGGCTCGCCGCGGCTGCGGCGGGCGATCCTGGAGGTCTTCGACGACCGGCTGCTCAGCCGGGAGATCGTCGAGCGGGGCCACGCGGTACTGGACCAGTACGAGGCGGCCGCGGCCGCCGAGGGAGACCACGATGACTGATGCGATCCAGGTGTCCGGCCTGGTGAAGACCTTCGGCCGGACGCGCGCGCTCGACGGCCTGGACCTGACCGTGCGGACCGGGGAGGTACACGGCTTCCTCGGCCCCAACGGCGCCGGCAAATCCACCACCATCCGCATCCTGCTCGGCCTCATCCGCGCCGACACCGGCACCACCCGCCTCCTGAACGGCGACCCCTGGCACCACGCCACCACCCTGCACCGCCGCCTGGCCTACGTCCCCGGCGACGTCACCCTCTGGCCCAACCTCACCGGCGGCGAAGTCATCGACCTCCTCACCCGCCTACACGGCACCACCAACCGCCCCGACCCCCAC
>NZ_SMKU01000181.1 GCF_004349215.1 Actinomadura rubrisoli
CCCACCAGGGATCCCCGCCCCCACGGCTCGCTCTACAGGCCGTGCCGAGCCGATGCCGACGGGAAATGAACAGACCGCAGACCGGTCGCCCCGAATATGGAGAGTGGTGAATTTCGACAAAAGCCGGGTGATCAATTCTGGAGGTTAGGATCCGTCCTTGGCTTCGGACGTGTCCTTGGCTTCCGCTTTCCGTTGCTCGGTGGGGTTCTTGGGTGGGCGGAGTTTTTGCCAGAGGTGGCGGCCGCCTTCGACCAGGAGGGTGATGGCGACGGCTATGCCGAGGCCGAGGAGCAGGCCCTTGAGCGGGTCGTTCTCGAAGGTCGAGCCGCCCAGGTAGCCGATCAGCGCGGAGTAGGCGGCCCAGAGGACCGTGGCCAGCGCGTCGAAGGGGGTGAAGGAGCTCAGAGGGTGCCGCACGGCGCCCATCACGAGCGTCGCCGCCGTCCGTCCGCCGGGGATGTACCGGGCGATGACCAGGACGAGGCCACCGCGCTTGTCGAGGATCCGGCCCGCCTGGTCGTAGGCGGCGCGCCTGCGGGTGCCCGGGCGCAGCCATCGTTCCAGCCGCTCACCGGCGAAGCGGCCGATGAAGTACGAGACGTGGTCGCCGCAGAACGCGCCCGCCGCCGAGACCGCGATCACCAGGATCAGCGTCGGCTTGCCGTGCGCCGCGAAGACGCCCGCCGTGACGACGAGGCTCTCGCTGGGAAAGACGGGGAGGAAGGCGTCGACCATCGAGAGGCCGAACAAGGCCAGATAAATCCACGGCGACGCCATCGTTCCGCGCAAAGCGTCCATAATGGCATCGCTCACGGGCGGACCCGTTCTCCGATGGTGCGTTCCGCCCTCTGTGGTGCCATGGTCCGATGCTAGGAATCGCCGGTCGGGCGCACGGCGTGCGAGCACCGCGTGTTCCGTTGGGATTGTCCAAATCTCACCCTGGCTGGGTGAAAGCACCACCGGCCCGGATCGGCAGGGAGGGCGGCAGTTTGATCATGCTGCTCCCAGGCGTTCGAGGCCCACGCACGTCCAGTAGTTGTGGCCGGTGATCAGGCCGAGCACCTTGGCCCCGGGCGGGGTGCCGGGCGCGACCGCGGAGAGGTTGAGCAGGATGTCCGCCGCGAAGCAGTGGCCGTGCAGCGAGGTCTGGGCGAAGACCCGGCCGCGGTCCAGCCCGGCCGACGAGGCGAGGATCTTGAGCACCATGGCCCCGAGGTTGTCGGCCACGACCGCGGTGTAGTCCTCGCGCGCCGGACGTCCCGGGACGAAGAACCCGGCGGCGGCGTCGCGCACTCCCTGCGCCGTCCCGCGCACCATCGCGATGGTGTCCACGGCGGGGTCGATGGCGTGCATGGTGTGGTCGACCGCGGTGAAGATGTCGCCGATCAGCCATCCTTCGTCCGGGCGCGCCGCGCTCACCAGGGCCGTCGCGGCGCTGTCGCTCATCAGCGCGGTGCCCGCGCCGACCAGCCGGGGGCGGTCGTCCCAGGCGTCGGTGGTGACGATCAGCACGGTGCCCGCGTCGCCGGCGGCCACCGCGTTGCGGGCCGAGCGCAGGAGCGCGCCGAGGTTGGCGCAGCCGTTGGCGGCCACCCCCATCAGCGGCACGGACGGCGCGCCCAGCGCCTCGGCGAAGCGGTCCGGGTCCAGGCTGATGTCGGTCCGGCGGTCGGTGGACTCGCAGGCGTACAGCACCAGGTCGACGTCGCCGACGGCGAGCCCGGACCGCTTGAGCGTCTCCTCGGCCGCGGACACGGCCATCCTCCACGGCTCCTCCGCGGCGCGGTGGTAGCCCTCGATCTCCTCCCGGCGCAGCCGCTCGGCGGTCTCGGCGTCGACCTCGCTCGGCAGGACGCGGCGGGCGCCGAGCGTCCAGGCGGCGGCGTGCAGGTGGGACGGAATCATCTGCGGCTCCTTCAGACCTGGACCGGCTCGGGCAGGACCTCGATCCTGGTGCCGGGCCCGAAGAGCCCGGTCATCAGCCTGCTGATCGTGGCGTCCAGCGCGTCGAGCGCGATGGGGTCGAGGACGTCGGCGATGAACGGCATCCCGAGGTCGAAGGACGCGGTGAACTCGACCGTGACGCCGTCCGCCGTCCGCAGGACCGCCCATCGGCCGTGGAAGGTGTCCATGTCGCCGGTGGTCTGCTCGAAGGCGATGGTCCTGGCGGCGGGGTCGAACGTGTCCCGCTCCGTCCAGCGCAGGATGCCGTCGTAGAAGTTGACCTCCCAGGACGAGAGCGCTTCGCCGCCGGCCTCGGCGGTCACGCTGATCTCCCGGATCACGTCCGAGTAGTCGACGAACGCGTCGAACGTCGAGATCCGGGCGTACGCCTCGTCCGCCGAGAAGCCGGTGAGGTGTGCGTTGAGTGCGAAATGTCGCATCGGGAGCTCCAGAAGGATGTCGGGTCAGGGGACGAGGGCGCGCCGGCGGCCGTGGCCGGTCTCGCGGACCCAGAAGCGCATGGTCTGGCGCAGCAGCGCGGCGGGGTCGCCGCCGGGCCCGCCCAGCGACTCGATCAGTTCGGTGCTGCTGGGGAACGGCGAGCGCACCGCGATGTACGGGGCGACGTGCTCGAACAGGCCGGTGACGACCCGGCGGAGCTTGGGCGGCAGCGAGGGCAGGAAGACCGGCTTGATCAGCCGCTCGTACGTCTCGGGCGGGACGATCCGCGGCGCGGCGATCGCGGCGCCGGCGTCCTCGGCGACCGCGACCATCACGTCGATCATCTCCTGGAGCACGATCGCCCGCTCGCCCGCCGTGATCCACACCTCGGCGTCCGGTCCGAGGCCACCGCGCATGGCGGCGACGACGGCCCTGGCCACCAGGTCCTGCGGGACGAAGTCGATGATCCCGTTCTCGTCGGAGGGGAAGGCGGGGAGCTGGTTGCGCAGGATCGACCCGTTGATCTGGTGGATCCCCTGGAACTCGCTGATCGCCCCCGTCCGGGAGTCCCCGATGACGATCGACGGCCGCAGGATCGTGTAGCCCGCCTCCGCCTTGCGCACCTGGCGTTCGGCCAGCACCTTCGACTCGGCGTACGGCATGCTCCGCCCGAGGTTCTCGGGCCGGCTCACCGCGTGGACGAAGGCGGTGCTCACATAGGTGATCGGGACCCCGGCGCGGGCCGCGGTCCGGACGAGGTTGCGGGTCCCGGCGACGTTGGTCTCATACAGGGACTTCGGCCGGGCCGACAGCCGGGTGTCGGCCGCCATGTGCACGATGCCGCCGATGCGCGGCAGCAGGGCGGCGTAGTCGTCGGTGGACAGGCCGAGGCGGTCCTCGCGGATGTCGCCCACCAGGCTGTCCGCGCCGGGCAGCGGGCGGGAGTGGACAAGGCCGATGTACTCCCGGGGGTCCAGCAGCTCCCGCAGCGCGGTGCCGATGACGCCGGATCCGCCGGTCAGCAGGACGGGCTTCATCGGACGTCCCGTTCCCGGCAGACGATCACCGTGGTCCTGGACTCCGGGACCGGGGTGACGCGCTCGACGTCCAGGCGGGCCCGGTCGATGAGCGCCAGCATTTCCTCGACCGTGTAGCCGCGACCGGCCCCCCACAGCAGCATCGCCGAGATGTTGTGCAGGGTGGAGAACATCGGCGCGGTCCTGGACTCCTCCAGGAAGTGGCCGTGGACGATGACCCTGCCGCCCGGCCTGAGCGCCGCGCGGCCGCGTTCCAGCATCGAGACCACGGTGTCCGGGGCCTCCTGATGGAGGACGTTCGACAGCAGCACGGCGTCCAGCCCGGACCCGAACGAGTCCGTCCGGTAGTCGCATCCGGCCACCGCCACGCGGGCGTCCAGCCCCGCGCCCGCCGCGCACTCCAGGGTGATCGGCAGGACCGAGGGACGGTCGAGCACCACCGACGTCAGCCCGGGGTCGCGGCGGCAGAGCGCGAAGGAGTACGTCCCCGCGCCGCCCCCGACGTCGGCGATCCGGGTCCCGCCTCCAGCGTCGGCAGCGCTGGCCCCGCCTCCAGCGTCGGTGGTGCGGGTTCCGCCGGTGGCGTCGGCGATCTGGGCCCTGCCCCCGGGCAGGTCGATCGCCGACGCCACCGCGTCGGCCGTCCGAGCGGCGTACTGGTGCATCCCCAGGACGAATCCCCGCTCGTCGGCGCCGCCGGCCCCCGTGGCGGCGACGTCGTCGAGCAGGCCCGGGTCGCGCAGCCACTCGTCCAGCCGGCCCCAGGGCCGGCACCAGGCCCCCATGGTGCCGACCCAGTCCGCCAGGCTCTCCGGGCTGGCCGGGTCCAGGAAGCGCCTGGTCAGCTCGGTACTCGTGTAGGCGCCCGGCGCGGCCCGGGTCACCAGCCCCAGCGCCACGCCCGCGTCGAGCAGGGCGGTCAGCGCCTCGGGATCCGTCCCGCCGGACACCTCGGCGAGCGGGCGCGGCTCCTCGCCCAGCCGCGCGAAGACCCCCGCCGCGTTGAGCGTGAACAGCACCTTGGCCTGCCAGTATCCGATCGCGAGCTGGGTCACCCGCGAGAACGCGATGTCGACGTTCACCTGACCTCCTCCAGGACCCCCGCCAGCCCGGCCACGACCTCGGCCGCCGGTCTGATCGCCGTGACGCGGTCGCACGAGGTGCCCGCGTACATCGCCATCTCCCTCACCCGTCCCTCGGTGAAGCGGGTCGGTACCGCCGCCGAGAAGCGGCACACCGGGTGGCGGACGCCGCCGACCGTCGTCTCGCCGATGAAGCTGCGGGTGAACGCGGCCGGGTTCTCGGTGACCGGGCCGCGCAGGACGCGGTGCCGCCGTCCGGGCCAGCCGATCTCGAACACGCGGGTGACCGTGGTGTCCCCGGCCGACGCGGCCAGGACCCGCTCCTTGAACAGCTCGTGCGCGTTCGCCTCGGCGGTGGCCACGAAGGCCGTGCCGCAGCAGACGCCGTCGGCCCCGGCCGCCGCCATCGCGGCCGCGTCCGCCGCGCCCGCCACCCCACCGGCGGCCACCAGGACCGCGTCCGGCAGCGCCGTCCTGGTCCGCCGGACCAGGCTCCGCGTCCGCGCCGTGCCGAGCAGATGCCCGCCCGCCTCGGTGCCCTGGAGGACGATGACGTCGGCGGTGTCGCGCAGCGCGACGGCGTCGGCGACCGTGCCGACCTGGGCGACCAGCGTCCGGCCCGCGTCGGTCAGCCGCCGCGCCATCCGTTCGGGGACGGGCCCGAACGTCGTGACGAGCAGCCGTCCGGGCGTGCGCAGGAGGATGTGGTCGAGCTGCTCGTCCAGCAGCCTGTCCGGCACCACCTCGGGGATCAGGTTGACCCCGATCGGGCCGTCCGTCCTGTCGACCAGCGGGTCCAGCAGCGCCGCGAGCGCCGGCCCGCCGGCCTTGTAGCCGCCGACGACGCCGAGACCTCCGGCGGCCGCGACCGCCACCGCCAGCTCGGGGCCGGCGACCCCGCCCATCCCGGCCAGCAGGACCGGGCGGTCGATGCCGAGGACCCGTTCCAGCCTGCCGGTCATGGCGCGGCCTCCCCGACGGTCGCCGGTTTCGTGCTGGACGCCGGTTTCGTGTCGGGCGCCGGTTTCGTGTCGGATGTCGGGCCCGTGTCGGGCGCCGGGTCCGTGTCGGATGCCGAGCTCGTGTCGAACGCCAGTACCGCGTCGAGTGCCGCGTCCCAGCCGCCGCCGAACCGCTCTGACAGCGCGTGCAGCCAGCGCTCAAGGCCGAACGCCACGCAGCTCGTGTGCGCGACCTTCCCGGCCACGCTGATGCCGGCCCGCTCGCCGAAGAAGTTGCGGTGGTAGTTCACCGAGGCGATGGCCACGCCGTCCCCGGTGAGGAACTCCTCCTTGACGGGGAACAGACGCTGCATGGTCGCCCGCGAGCTGTTCGGATCGAAGAACGGGTCGGTGGCCACGTCGGTCGTCAGGTCGAGCTTGAGATGGGCGGACAGGCCGAGGATCAGCTCCTTGTAGCCGACGAGGTGCGCCTTCGCGGTCGCCGGATCGCCGATCATGACGATCTCCCGCATGGTGAACCCCAGGAGCCTGCTGAGCCCGGTGTACTCCCGCTCCCTGCGGTAGCACTGGGCGGCCGTCGTGAGCGCCAGCGGCCCGGCCAGCCGCTCGCCCGCCAGGCCCAGGTAGGCGCCGTAGCAGGCGGCGGACGAGAGGGTGTAGCCGGCCGGGCCGAGCTGGTCCTCCTCCAGCCGGGCGTCCGGCGCGGCCGGATGCTTCGGCAGGCCCGCCAGGCCGGTGGTGTCGACCGGCGCGGCGGCCAGGGCGAGGTGGGGGAAGTTCACGAAGTAGTCGAAGCGCGCCAGGTCGGCGACCTTGGTGAGCGGCGGGTACAGGACGTCCTGCGCGCCGGACGCCGCCGCCCAGCGGACGAAGACCGAGTCCAGCGCCTGCCGGACGCGCAGCGCCGTCGGGCCGAGGGTGACCAGTCCGCCGTCGGTGTGGATCTCTTTCATCACGTGCCCTTCCCGCCGAAGAACGCCCGGTCGATTCGCTCCAGCGTCCGGAAGTTCTCTACGTCGATCATCTGAGGGTCGATCTGCGCGCCGCTGAGCTCCTCCAGCAGGAACATGAACTCGACGAAAGCCAGGGAGTCCAGGATCCGCATGTCGATGAGGTCCTGGGACCAGTCGGTGCCGTCCACGGCCGGGCTGCGCTGCCGGAGGAAGTCGATCACTCCGTCCATCGCGCTCTTACTCGTCGTCCGCATCGCCTGCTCCTCCCCAGGGGCTCGCGAAGATCTGGTTCGCCACGAAGAACTTGTCCACCCGGGCCAGCAGCTTGGAATGGAAGGCGGCGCGCGCCGGGTGGGCCATGGCCGCCCGGCGGACCGCCATCGGCTCGGGAATCCCCGCGTCGCGGTAGGCGCGCGGGTTGTACAGGGTGTTGACCGAATAGGTCATGTACCTCTTCAGGTACGTCTCAAGGCCGGCGCGCCGGGTGCCGTCCGCGTCGTCCTCGGCCGCCTGGTCGAACAGGTGCTTGACGAACTGCTTGCCGAAGGCCACGTGCCGGCTCTCGTCGTGGTGGTGCACCGCGTTGAGCTCCCGCAGGATGGGCGGCAGCCGCCCGTCCCTGCCCATGCGGGAGTTCAGGTAGTCGACGATCTCCTCGAAGATCACGATGCGGGCGAAGACGGCGACGTCGGCCCAGCGCCCGGGGAACCCGCCGTCCATGGGAAGGGCGGGCAGCTCCGGGTAGACGCCCCCGCCGTACCGGTCGCAGAACTCGGCGAAGAACCACATGTGCTCGTTCTCCTCGCCGAGGAAGTGGTGCAGGAAGTCGGAGTACCTCGCGAACCCGGGGGTGTGGATGCGCCGGGCCACCTCGATCATCAGTTCCCGGATGCCGTGGACGTTCAGGCTGAAGAAGTTGACCGTCTCCCTGCCGGCGAGCCTCTTCAGGCGCGCCTCGTCCCACTCGACGCCCGTGCCGTGGACGCTCAGGAACTCCGGGCTCATCCACCACTCGTCCTCGGGCACCGAGGCGGGCCAGTCGAAGCGGGTGTAGGGGTTGTAGTAGTCGCCGCGGGCCTTCTCGGAGAGGCGGTCCAGCAGCTCCTCGAACTGGCTCACACCGCCTCCAGCCACTTCACGGTCTCCGCGACGTTCCAGACCGGGACCCCGATGCGGCGGCACTCCGCAGCGCCCCGGTCGTAGACGCCGGACATGGCGTCGGCGACCAGGACGGCCCGGAAGTCCCGCTCGGACGCCTCGTAGACCGAGGTCCGCGGACAGTTGGGGAAGTTGCAGCCGGCGAAGACGAGGGTGTCGGCCCCCGCGTCGCGCAGGTGGCCTTCGAGGGCGGTGCCGTAGAACGCGCCCCAACGCGGCTTGTACATGATGTGCTCGCGCGGGCCGACGGCCTGGAAGCCGCCTTTCAGCAGGATCTCGTCGTCCAGCTCGGCCTTCGCCGGGAGCAGCTCGGGCGCGACCTGGGCACCCGGCGATCCCGGCCGCACCACCCGTGCGCCGTTCTCGATCGCGTGCCGGCGCACCATGTCGGCGTTCGACCCGTCCGGCAGGTAGAGCCGGACCACGTGCACGATCG
Source organism: Actinomadura rubrisoli (assembly GCF_004349215.1). Lineage (GTDB taxonomy): Bacteria > Actinomycetota > Actinomycetes > Streptosporangiales > Streptosporangiaceae > Spirillospora > Spirillospora rubrisoli. Next base: position 8,014 of record NZ_SMKU01000181.1, read on the forward strand.
GCAGCCCCTTCGCCCGGAACGCCGAGGCCAGCTCGGCCATGGCCGGGATCGCCTCGCTCGTGCCCTCGATGCGGGCCGGAGCGTCCTCCTCGAAGAAGTCCCGCTGCACGTCGATGAGGATCAGCGCCGCGGTGTCCGCGTGGGGACCGGTGTAGGGATCAGGCACCCTCGTCCACCTTTCGTGTGCCAGTGAGTCGTACGGGCACATCGCATCAAGGCGGTGCTTGAGAACCTCTTGAGGGCCGCTGGATTCAGGGTTCAAGCCGGGGTCCGGCGGCGTAGTCTGAAAGCGCGTCTGGGGGGATGCTGGGGTTGTCTGGGGGAGAGCAACCGCATGGAGTTCGGCATTCTCGGCCCGCTGACGGTCCACATCGACGGCCGGGCCGTCGACCTTGGCGGCAGGCTGCAGCGCAAGGTGCTGGCCGTGCTGCTCGCGCGTCGCGGGGAGGCCGTGAGCAGGCGGGACCTCATCTCCGCCGTCTGGGCCGAGGACGCCGTCGCCTTCGACTCATGGGAGCTCGACGAGCGCAAGCGCCCCATACTGCAGACCTACATCGCGCGCCTGCGCTCCGCGACGGCCGCCACCGGCGGGCCCAAGGTCATCGTGACCGAGGGGACCGCCTACCGGATCCGCGTCCCCGACGAGGCCCTCGACGAGACGCGCTTCCAGCGGCTGGCCGGGGACGGCCACGCGGCGCTGGACGCGGGTGACGCGGCCGCCGCCGCGGCCTGCCTGACCGAGGCGCTCGGGCTGTGGCGCGGCCCACCGCTGGGCGAGCTGAGCGAGGAGCCGTTCGCGCGCCAGCTCGTCGAACGGCTCGACGCGCTCCATGCCGACGCGGTCGAGGCCAAGATCGAGGCCGACCTCCGGCTGGACCGCCATCACGAGCTCATCGCCGACGCCGACCTGCGGCGGTGGGTCCGCGCCTGGCCCGAGAACGAGCGGATCCGGGCCGGCATCGCGTCGGCCCTGGCGCGTTGCGGGCAGAAGGTCGCCGCCATCGAGCTCTGCCGGGACGGACTGGCCCACCTGCGCGAGCATCAGGGCATCGAGTCGCGCGTGCTCACCGCGCTCCTGGACGACCTGCTGAACGAGGCGGCTCCGGCGGCCGGCCCGGCGCAGCGACGCCGTCCGGGTCCCGAACAGCTCCTCATGGTCCCCAGCTCGACCGGTCACGTCGTCTCGCGGGAGGAACCGGCGCAGGAGCTGGCGGACCGGCTGCGCGAGACCGAAGGCGGCCTGGTGGCCGCCGTCGGCGGCGGCGGGTTCGGCAAGACCACCCTGGTCCTCGAAGCCTGCCACCGCCCCGATGTACGCGACCTCTACCCGGACGGGATCTTCTGGGTCACCGTCGGGGAGGGCGCCGACGACTACGCGATCGCCTCGAAGATCAACGACCTGTCCGCCCATCTCTCCGGGACGCGCCCGGCGCTGAGCGACCCCCTCCAGGCGGGCTTCCACCTGGCCCGCCTGCTCGGCGAACGGCGCTTCCTGCTGGTCGTCGACGACATCTGGTACCTCCACCAGCTCGTCCCGTTCATGCAGGGCGCCCAGCGGTGCACGCGCGTCATCACCACGCGCAACCGTGCGGCGCTCCCGGACGGGGCCCGGCTCGTGTCCGTCGACGCCATGGCGCCGTCCGAGGCGGGGCAGATGCTCACCTACGGGCTGCCGGAGCTCGGCCCCGGACGGCTCGCCGACCTCGCGGCCCTCACCGGAGGGTGGCCGCTCCTGGTCACGCTGGTGAACTCCCAGCTCCGCCGCCTCGTCCGGGAGCAGGGCATGACCGCCGACGACGCGGCCGCCGAGGTCGTCGCCGAGCTCCGGACCGCCGGGCCCACGGCGCTCGACATCGCCAGCCCGGCCGGTCGGCGCCAGGCCGTGGAGTCGACCGTCCGGGCGAGCCTGGCCATGCTGGACGCGGGGGACCCGTCGCTGAGCCGCGTCGAGCGCTTCCTGGAGCTGGCTGTCTTCGCCGGGCAGGCCGACATCCCGCGGCGGGCGCTGGAGATCCTCTGGGCGCGGACGGCGGGCTGGGACACCGTGCGGGTGCGCCGGTTCTGCGAGGAGCTGACCGCGATGTCGCTGGTGCAGTCCTACTCCACGCGGCCGCCCGGCCTCCGCCTGCACGATCTGATGCAGAGCTACCTCCGGCACGCGCTCGGGCCGGAGCGGCTGACCCGGCTGCACGCCGAGATCCTCGCAGGCTACCGGGAACGCCTCGGCTTCCCCGGCGGCGCGTCCCGCTGGGCGGAGGCGCCCGCCGAGGAGGCCTACCTGTGGAACCGGCTGGCCCACCACCTGCGGGAGGCGGGCCTGCACGACGAGCTCGACCAGGCCGTGACGGACCTCCGCTACGCCGCACGCAAGATCGCGAACACCGACACCGTGGCGTACGAGGCGGACCTCTCCTTCGCCAGGTCGCCCGCCGCCGCGACGCTCCGCGACCTCATCGGGCAGTCGGGTCACCTGCTGCGGCCCGACGATCCCGTGGACGTCATCGAGGCGACCCTGGCGAGCCGCGCGCCGGGGCTCGTGCGTTCCGCGCGCCGCCCGTCCCTGACGGTCGACGGCCCGCAGCCCGACCAAGCGAACGCGATGCTCCACCGCGTCCTGTCCGGGAACGCGGGCGCGGTCTACTCGGTACGGTTCAGCCCCGACGGCTCGACCCTCGCCTCCGCCGGCGAGGACGGGCTGGTGCGGCTGTGGGACCCGGAGACCGGCCGCCTGCGGCACGCCCTGGCCGCCGGAGGCGAGCGGATCAACCGGGTCGTCTTCAGCCCGTCCGGGCAGGTGATCGCCGCGGCCGGAGCGGACGGGACGGCCCGGCTGTGGGACGTCGCCTCGGGCTCGCCGCTGTTCAGCTTCGCCGGTCACCAGGCCGAGGTCACGGCACTGGTCTTCCATCCCGATGGCCATTTCGTGGCCTCGGCCGCGGCGAACGGCACCGTCCGGGTGTGGGCCGCCGGCTCCGGCTGGGTCATCCGCAAGCCGACCGGGCACGCGGGCGCGGTCTGGCGGGTGGAGTTCAGCCCGGACGGGGCGTGCCTCGCCTCGGCGGGCGACGACGGGCGGGTCCGGGTCTGGGACGTCGCGACCGGCGAGATCCAGCAGATCCTCGACGCGCCACATGGGCCTGTGCAGAGCATCGCCTTCAGCGCCGACGCCCGCAGGCTCGTCGCCGCCACCCGCAACGGGGTGCTCACCGTATGGGACGTCCCCACCGGCGCCCTCCTCGACACCCTGCCCGGCCACGCCAACTGGGTGCGGTCGGTGACGTTCAGCCCCGATGACCGGCTCATCGCGTCGGCGAGCTGGAGCGGGACGGTCAACGTCTGGGACGCGGCGAAGAGGGACCGCCTCCACGCGCTGCGCGGCCGGCTCCGTTCCGCCGAGGTCGCCGTCTTCTCCCCGGACGGCTCGATCCTCGCCGCGGCGGGCGACGGCGCCGTCCACCTCTGGAACCCGCGCACCGGCCGCCTGCGCGCCAGGCTGCCCGGCCACGCCAAGAACGTCGCGGACCTCGATTTCAGCCCGGACGGGTCCCGGCTGGCCTCCGCGGGCTCGGACGGCACCGTCCGGCTCTGGCGGTCGGCCATCGAGGCCCTGACCGACGCGCCCCCCAAGCTGGAGGAGGACGCCCTGCTCTGCGTCGCCGGCGCCCCGTCCGGGCCGTTCCTGGCCACCGGCGGGCTGAACGGCGACGTCCGCCTGCATTCCGAGGGCCCGGAGGGACGGGTCCTGGGCGTCCACCGGGGGCGGGTGCACTCGGTGGCCTTCAGCGCGGACGGCCGGGAACTGGCATCGGGCGGGGCAGATGGCCGCCTGGCGGTCTGGCCGATGGATCCCGGGGCGCCGTCGTCCGTCCTCGCCGAGCTCGGCGTCGCGGTCCGGGCCGTCGCCTACGCTCCCGATGGGCGGCTGGCCTCCGCCGGCCACGACGGGATCCTGCGGATCTGGGACACGCGGGCGGCCAAGGCCATCGGAGCCTGGTCCACCGGGGCCGAGCAGATCACCGCGGTGGCCTGGAGCCCGGACGGGCGCCACATCGTCTCGGCCGGGACGGACGGCATCATCCGGATCCAGAACTCGGTGACGGGCGTGGCCGCCCGGACCCTCGCCGCCTTCGCGCCGATGCTGAACGCCCTGGCCTACGACCCGTCCGGGACCCTGCTCGCGGCGTCGGGCCCGGACGGCGTGGTGCGGCTGTGGCGGCTGCCCGACGGGGAGCGCCGCCACCTCACCGGCCACCGGTCGTCGGTCGAGGCGGTCGCCTTCAACCCGCGCTCGGCGCACCTGGCCGTGGCGGACCAGGACGGAACGGTGCGCGTCTGGTCGGTCGCGACCACCGAGATCCTCGGCGGGATCCGCGTGGACGACGCCCTCTTCGGGCTCACCTGGACGACCCCCACGAGGCTCGCCGGAGTGGGGCGCAGGGGCATGTACGCCTTCAGGACGGAGGGTCTCCCGCCGCCTTCGGCTCGACCGGCAACTGGACACCGGTGATCCCCTGCGCCTTCTCCGACGCCAGGTACAGGACGACGTCGCTGACATCGTCCGGCTCCACCCAGCCCATGTCGTCCGCGCCGGACAGGCCGGGCCGGAGCCGCATCAGCGTCTCGGTGATCCTGGCACCGGCCGGACCGGTCGTCATGGGCGTGTTCACGGCCAGCGGATTCACCGTGTTCACCCGGATGGAATAGGGCGCGAGCTCGGTGGCGAGCGATTTCATCAACCCTATCTGCCCCATTTTGGTCGCGGCATAATGACCGATCAGCGGATGGCCGCGCACCGCCGATTCCGCGCTCGTGATGATGATCGAACCACCTCTTCCGGCCGATATCATCGCGGGCACCACCGCCCGGACGGTGTTCCACAGACCTTTGAGATTGGTATCGACGGTCGCGTCCCACGCCGACTCGGGCACTTCCCAGACCCAGTCGCACGTATAGATCCCGGCGTTCGCCACGACGACGTCGATCCGCCCGAATACGCTCAGCGCCTCGTCCACAACGGACTTGACCTGGGCGAATTCGCGCACATCGGCCTGGCGGGCCACCATCCCGACGTCGTACCCGGAGATCTGCTTCACGGTTTCGGCCAGGTCGTCCGGCGTCGCGGGCGGGTAGGGGACATGCTCGCTGACCGGCCCGCAGATGTCGAGAATGGCGACATCCGCACCGGCCGCCGCGAATCGCACCGCGTGCGACCGCCCCTGACCACGGGCGGCGCCCGTAATAAAGACCACCTTGCCTGAAATGTCGCCCATCGTGCCCGGCTCTCCGTGAATGATGCCCGCGACGTCGCCAGTGCAGGGAGTGTAGAACGCGGCCCGGGCGGCGTGGCAAGACGTACTTCAAAAGGTCCTGCGGCCCGGCATCGGGGACCACGAGCGGGATTTCAGGACTTCGCGCAGGCGGGGGCCGGGGCGTCCACCGCGAGCGGCTTACCTTCCGGATTGATGTAGGTCACCATCAGGACGACCGGAACCCGTCCGCGGTTGGAGCCGACGTGCACGTGCCGCCTGCCGTCCGGCTCAAGGAAGGACTGGCGGGCCGTGTACTTCCGGCGCGTGCAGCTCTGGTCGACATGGGTCAGGGTCCCGGACACCACCACCGCGACCAGCCGTCCGTCGTGGTAGTGCCAGCCCGTGGTGCCGCCCGGCTGAATGGTGATCTGCCTGACCACCACGTCCGTCTTGCCGTGAGTGTTGACCCGGATGGGCTTCGCGGTGGTGCCCTGGGCCAGGAGCTTCGCCGAGACCCCCGATCCCGGTGTGGCGGCCGCACTCGTGGCCATCGCGGCCATCGCACCGCTGACCGTGATCAGAGCGAGGACACGTCCGACCTTGCGCATGTGCACTCCTGACGTCGCGTACTGGAAATGCCTAGGCTTCCCTTTGCCGGGGGCCCCGTCCAGTGGTGTTCGCGGGTCGGGGGCGTCGCGAGCGGGTGGGGGCGAGAGTCAGAGTTTGTGGCCGGGCTCCACGCGGTCCTGCGGATCTGGAAGTTCCGGCCGGGACGGCTGGCCGCGGTCGTATATCGGGCGGCCCTTCACCCAGATCAGGCCGGTCGCCAGAACCGCCGCCATCGCCACCAAGGCCCCGGCCAGCACGTCCAGCAGATAGTGGTTGGCCGTGACCACGATCACTATCGCGGTCGTGGCCGGGTGCAGCACCGCGAGCCATCGCACGCGGTAGGGCCGCAGCACCGCCATCGCCACCGCCATCACCCACATGGCCCACGCCAGATGCAAGGACGGCATGGCCGCGTACTGGTCGGCGGCCACCGGGCCTTGATGAGTGGTCCCGTAACCGGCCAGGGCCACCGTGTCGGTGAACCCCTCGTCCGGTAGCAGCCGCGGCGGCATCACCGGTAGGACGAAGAAGACCGCCAGACCCACCAGGTTGATCAAGACCAGGGCGTTGCGCGCGGGACGGTAGGTGCCCGGGCCGAAGATGTAACAGCACAGCAAGACGGTCATGGTCAGGCCCGTATGCGTGTGCTGATACAAGTTCACGGCTATCCGTGACAGAGTGTCATGATGGGTCAACCATCGGTTCGCCTCAAGCTCGATGTCCAGATGCAGGTGGCGTTCGATGCTCAGGATGTCCCGGCCATGCGCCAGCGCCGCCCCGTACCGCGTGTTGGCGAGCGAGCGGATATAGCCGTAGACCTCCAGTAGTAGAAAAACGATCAGTAGCTCGCCAACCAGAAGAGGCCGCTTGCGGCGCGGTCGGCCGGACTGGGCGTCCCGGTCGGGCCGATACCTCTCGGGGCGCAGGAGTGGCGCGCGGACGGCTCTGCCCCTTTCCCCCAGGCGGCGCGGCGGGGAGCCCGCCAGAGCCGCTCGACGGCCAGACCGTACATGATCACAGTCTGTCGCAGCACATCGGGGTCGGGCCACCGGCGGCGGCACGGCCCTGCTGCGCGCCGTGATCCGCGCGCGCAACGCCTCGTCCACGCCGGACTCGGCAGCGCGCGCCCCCTATGGCGCCGTCGTGAACCTGGACACTCACGGCACGGTCATGGGTGGGCCGAGAGTGTCGATGACAATGAATTTCTAGCATCCTGCCACTTTCTTGCCGTCGGCATACACCTCTCTGCCGCGCTCGCGGGTTCTGCCGGCCCCCGATGCCAGGCGCCGCCATGGACGACAACGACTTCTGGACCCTGCGAGGGTGAGCGGAGTCACATCGCCCTCGGCGAGCCCTATGGCGCTCAGGGCTTGTACCCGACCGCTCCGAACTGGGCGACTTCTGGCGCGGGCACGCCGACGAGGACCGGTTCCGGACGCCAGCGCGAACATGACACGATGCCCGGCTCAAGAAGCCGCAGCCCCGCGAAGAAGCCCGCGACCTCCTGCTCGTTTCGCGCGCAGATGGGCGGCTGGACGTTCTCGTTCCAGAACTTCATCGCCTCGGCGTTCGCTCCCCCTCCGAGCTCTTGGGTCGGATGGGTGATGGCCAGATAACTCCCTGAAGGCACGGCGTCCACCAGCCGGCTCACGGCCTGGTGCGCCTCGCCGGCATCGGTGATGAAGTTCAAGATTCCCAGCATCATCACCGCGATCGGACGAGAGAAATCAAGGACCTGGCCGGCCTCGTCCAGGATCGTGTCGGAATCGCGGGCATCGGCCGCGATATAAGCGGTGGCCCCGGCAGGAGTGGAGTTGAGCAGCGCACGGGCGTGCACCAGCACCATGGGATCATTGTCGACGTAGACGACCCGGCATTCCGGAGCGATCCGCTGAGCGACCTCATGGGTGTTGTCGGCGGTGGGCAGGCCCGTTCCGATATCGAGGAACTGGTCGATTCCCGCCTCCGCGACCAGGAATCGGACCGCACGCGCCAGGAAAGACCGATCGGCGCGTGCCACATTGATGATGTCGGGGAACATCTGGAAGACGCGGTCGCCTGCCGCGCGGTCGGCTTCGAAGCAGTCCTTACCGCCCAGCCAATGGTTCCAGACCCTGGCCGAATGAGCCACGCTCGTGTCGATCTCCTCCGGCAGTCCCGCACCCGAGGCCGACGGCCGGTCGCTCATGACAAACCTCCGTTGTCTGGAACTTTGCATGCTGTGGCATCGGTGAGCCTAGTGCACCGAGTCGTCCATTCACTGAAGGCCAGGTGAGGGGGCTCGGCGGCCCTCGTCTCGTGCGGCGGGCACCCCAGTGTCCGCGGGACCTGATGCCTTACCAGGCAGTCCGCCAAATCATTCCACCGCCGCTGGGGAAAAGTTGTCACAATCTGATAAGCCCGATCTCACCCGCCGGACGGACCGCCGGCCCGGCTCGTCACCATCAAGGCCCGAGGTGCAGCAGTCGGCCCGAGGAGCGCTCCGTCAAGGGGACGTTCAGATCGGCGGCGGGGTCTCGCCGAGCAGTTCGTCCAGTACCTGATCGATGGGGAGGTGTTCTGCGTGCCGCAAGAGGTGTTCGGCCGGTTCGGTGCCCAGAGCGTCCAGGATGCGGACCGTGGCCTCTTCCTGGAACCTGGCCAACTGCGGGAACCCGGCGAGGGGCGCTTCGGTCTCGCGCCAGATCCGCCGGGCGGCGCCGAACGACCGGACGGCCTGCTCGTGGCGGCCGTCGTCGGCGGCGATCCACGCCAGCAGTTCCAGGCACAGGCCCATGCCCATCCGGTCCCGCAGCCGTCGCTTCCGACCAAGGCTGTGCAGGACGGCACTCTCCGCCGAACGGACCTGGCCGAGCCGCCAAAGCCCAAGACCGTAAACGTATTGGTTCCATGACCGACACCAGAGCTCGTCGAAGGCATCGCTAATCCGCATGCCCTCCTCGCACAGTTCGATCGCCTGATGCAGGCGCTGCGGATCGGCGTCAGCGCGCAGGGCATGACAGAGGGCGAACTGGAACAGGCAAGCACACGTGCCCAGAACGTCGCCGCAGGCGCGGAACCGCGTCAACGCCTCCTTGTAGAGAGGGACGGCGACCGCTTCGTCCCCTCGATGCAAGGCCACCTCGGCGGAGACCTGCAATGCCATGGCGGCCTCCAGCGCATCGTCGGCCGCCGTGGAGAGGACGCAGCATTCCTCGGCTGAAGTCAGCGCGGGGGCATGGATGCCCTGGTAGCCGACGAGCCACCCGTGGATCCGCAGCGCGTTGGCCCTGCCCGGGCTCGGCGCGGTGATGAGGGACAGCCCGCGCCGGAGCCACGTCCGTCCCTCGGTCACGAATCCGGGCCACCTCCCCACTCCTCAAGTTGCTCGCGCCCGTGCTCGCGGATCAGGTGAAGCATGCGGAAGCGCGGCACGCGGGCGTCCTTCTCCGGGATGACGATCGAGTTCTGCACGAGCCCGGCCAGCACGCCGAGGATCGCGTCCGGCGGCAGGTCGTCGTCGGAGCACACGGCCTCGGCGCCGTCCAGGTCGAACTCGCCGGCGAACACCGACAGGCGCGCCCACAGCAGCCGCTCCGCAGGGGTGCAGAGCTCGTGGCTCCGGCGGATCGCGGCCCGCAGGTCCCGGCCCGGACGGGACGGCACGTCCGGGCCTTCCGCCAGCGCGTCGAGCGGACGGTGCATCCGCGCCAGCAGATCGTCCAGCGGTAAAGTCCGCAGCCGGTGGGCCGCCAGCTCGATGGCCAGCGGAACGCACTCCAGACGAAGGCAAAGGGTCCGGACCTTCTCGACATCGGCCGCCGAGATTGCGACGGCCGCCTTCGAGACGAACAGCCCGAGGGCCTCGTCCGGCTCCAGCGGGCCCACTGCCAGGGCATGCTCACCCGCGACGCGCAATCGCCGCCGTCCGGTCGCCAGGACGCGCACCTCAGGTGCGACCCGCAACACCGTCCTGACGAAATCGGCACAAGCGGTGACCAGATGCTCGCAGGCGTCCACGATCAGGAGCATCCGCCGACCCGCCAGATGCCCAAGGACGACCTCGTCCCACGAACGGCCCGGATCTTCCCCGAGCCCGAGCGCCTCGGCCATGATCTGCGGCAGCAGACGGGGATCATGGACCCGCGACAACCGGACCAGCCGCGCCCCGTCCGGAAAGCGCTCACGCACCAGCTGCGCCGCCCGCACGGCCAGCCGGGACTTGCCGATCCCCGCGGCCCCCGTCAAGGTGACCAGCCTGGCCGACTCCAGCAGCCGCAGAACCTCATCAAGCTCGCGGCACCGTCCAACAAGAGCCGTCTCGGACGACCCATCCACCAAAAACCCCTGGTCAGCACGCAGCACCGCCGCAGTCGCCCCATCCGCCGGAAGCGTCAGGTCGCTGGTCGCCTCCGCTACGGAACGCTCACCCGCCCCGACCGCCAAAGCGGCGGCTTGCGACTGTGCGGATGCTGGGTCACCAGTCGGCGCGGCCTTTGCAGCGGAACGCTCGTCCACCGGCCCGGCACGCGACGCTCCCACAGGACACTCGCCCGACCGCAGCGGGAAGCTCCCACCAGCCGTCGTTGCGGTGCACTCACCGGGCAGGTCGGCCTGCGGCGCCGATACGGATTGCCCGTCCAGCGAAAGCGGCATGTTGGGGCTCGGCGCTGCGGCGGGCGGCTCGCCCGGTGGGGACGGCAGCTCGCCGCGCGGTGTCGTTGTGGGGCGCTGTGGTGGTGGGTTGGCGCTCAACGGCGTTCCGGCGTGTTCGTTCGGCGGGGAGGGCGGATCGGTGCGCGGCGCTGCTGCGGGGTGTTCACCTGGGTGTTGCGGAGGGCTGTCGTCCGGCGGTGGTGCGGTTGTGGGGGGTTCGCTTTGGGGGACGATCAGGTCGGTGTGGGATGTCGCTGTTGAGTGGGTGGGGGTT
>NZ_SMKU01000182.1 GCF_004349215.1 Actinomadura rubrisoli
GGACGGGCGGCGGTACCGCGGGGAGCGCAGGCGAGGGACCGGCCTCCTGGCGGCCGGGCTCTTCAAGGGCGCTCCGCCGGAACCGCTGCCACTCGTCATCATCGAGGGACGCCGAGTCGTCCGGCGCCGGACCGGAGCCGTTCAGGGCGGCCCCGTTGATGCCGGACGCACCGTTCAGCCCGTTCCCGGCATGACCGTTGCCGTTCACGTTGCCCAGGTCATGGCCGTTCGGCGGCCGTCCCTCATCGGTGGACGGCGGCCCGTGGTGCTTGCCGTTCGGCACGACCTCACTGCCGTTGGCCAGGCCGCCCCCGTACGCGCCGTTCAGGCCGTTCACCGAGAACTCTTCGGGGACGAACGGACGCATCACCGGCGGCTGCCGAGGAGGCACGGAAGGCGGGTCGCCGAAAATGGGCGGCTGCGCCTCAGGCTCATGCCCGGCGCCACCTCCCGGAGTGGGCGGAAACTCACCGCGGTATTCGGCGAACTCTCCGGGCCACTCGACGAAATCCTCAGGACGCTCCACGTACTCGCCAGGACGCTCGGCGACCTCTTCAAGGCGCTCGACGAACGGGCCGGGACGTTCTGCGTACTCGCTGGGGTACTCACCGTATTCGCTGGGGTACCCGCCGTACTCCGCATACTCGCCATGCTCCGCGTACTCGGCGCGCTCCACATACCCGGTGTGCTCGCCACGCTCGGCGTAGTCCGCACGCTCGGCATACTCCGCACGCTCCGCGTACTCCGCACGCTCGGCGTCGTCCGCGGGTCGTCCGACGGGCCCTGAATAGACGTCGTTGCTCTGCCAGAGCGGCGCGTTGACCGGTGCGGCCAACGGCTCGCCTGGCGGCGGGCCAGGGGCCGAGGACGGCGCGGCGACCGCCCCGGCGGGCTGGCGTGGCGTGTCGGACGGCAGGCCGTACTCGGGCAGGCCGTACTCGGGCACGTCGTCGCCGGGGGCGTCCTCCGGGCGCCGGCGCTGCCGCCAGCCGAGTATCAGCCCGAGGACGACCAGCACGCCGCCGCCGCCGAGAACGGCCGGGAGCAGCAGGCCTGAGTCGTCGGCGGCGGGCTCGGGCGCGGGGCTCGGTGTCCCGGACGGCGGCGGCCCCTGCACCGGCCCGCGGGACGTCCGGTTGAGCTTGGACGCGGCGACGAGCGTCCGGACCGCGTCGACCGGACCGGGGCAGGCCGCCGAGCCGGTCGGGTGGCCGGGGCGCGGCGGCGACCCCAGGACGAGCGCCCGGCGGACCTCCTCCGGGCTCAGCCTCGGGTAGCGCGCGCGGACGAGCGCCGCGACGCCCGCGACCATCGCCGAGGACGCGCTGGTGCCCGTCCCGACGACGTAGCCGTTGCTGGCGTCGGCGCTGACGATGTCCACGCCGGGCGCGCACACGGACGCGTGGGAGCGGCGGTTGCTGTCCTTCCAGAGGCGCAGCCTGCGGTCGAGCGCGCCGACGGCGATGACCCCCGGGTACGCGGCGGGGAAGTTCTTGCGGTTGGCGCTGGAGCCGTCGTTGCCCGCCGAGGCGATCAGCACGACGCCCTTGCCGAGCGCGTACTTGATCGCCGCCTCCTGGGAGGGCGTGCCGTTGTAGTGCAGCTGGCCGCCGCCGAGCGACATGTTGACGATGCCGGCGCCGTGGTCGACGGCGTACCGGATGCCCTGGGCGACGGCGTCGTGGTCGCCGGTGGTCGAGCCGGTGCCCTGCCGCAGCGGGTCGTCGTTCTCCAGCGTCACCCGGACCGACAGGATGCGGCTCTGCGGCGCGACGCCGACCATGCCCTCGGCGAGCCCCGCACCATGGCCGTGACCGGCGATGATGCTCGCCATGGACGTCCCGTGCAGGCCCCAGTAGCGGCTACCGGGACGCCGCGCGCCGCCGGTGAGGTCGGGGCCGGCGGTCACGCGGCCGGTGAGGTCGGGATGGCGCCGGTCGACCCCGGTGTCGAGGACGGCGATCGTGACACCGGATCCCCGGGACCATCTCCACGCGCGCTGGGCGCGCAGCACGCCCAGGTGCCACTCGCGGCCACGGATCTGGTCGGTCCGCGCGTTGAGCAGCGCCGCGGCGGCCGCCCGGCGGACGGGACGCTCCTTCGGCCCGTCGCCGTCCGGGACGATCGCCGCCGGGACCGCCACGGCCGCGGTCAGCGTCAGGACGGCGAGCGTCGCGGTGCTCCTGGCGCCGAGTCGAGCCGCCGGACGAGAGCGCCGGGTACGGCGCCGGCCGGCCTGGGACACGCCGCCGCACCTCCTCCCGCCAGTCGGGCATGGTCCGCCCGTGGGACGCGCGGCAACATTCTGCCACGCGAACCCACCACGGCCAGGGCACTCGGCACATTCGGGCACGGTCCAGGACAGCGCGGATCTTCCCTCCGGTCGCCCGGCCCACCCTGCGACCTGCTCCGCGACCTCCCGCGCCCCCACCGACTGTGGCCTGCGCCTCACCAGGCCACCCGCCCAGCTCACCCCGCGGTGGCTTCTGTGCGCAGGTCGGCCGGGTGCTGAGCTAAGCGGTGTCGATGAACTGGTTCTCCCAGGCCCAGGCGGCGATGGCGACGCGGTTGCGTGCTCCCAGTTTGGTTTGGATGGTCGACAGGTGGCTCTTGACCGTGCTGAGGGAGATGAACAGTTCTGCGGCGATCTCCTGGTTGGTACGGCCGTGCGCGAGGGCCCGGACGACCTGGAGTTCCCGATCCGACAGCGGCTGGTGTACGCGGTGGCGCGGCGCCGAGGCGGCCGTCAGATGTTGGAGCAACCGGACGGTGATCGAGGGAGAGACCAGTGCTTCGCCGTTGTGGGCGGCGCGGACGGCCTCGACGAGCAGGGCGGGTCCGGCGTCTTTGAGGACGAATCCGGTCGCGCCGCCTTGCAGGGCCCCGTAGACGTATTCGTCCAAGTCGAAGGTGGTGACCACCACGACGCGCATCGGGTCGGGCGTTCGCGGGCCGGCCAGAGCGCGGGTCACCTCGATGCCGTCGAGGCGGGGCATCCGGATGTCCACCAGGCATACGTCGGGGCGCAGCCGGCGGGCCATGGCGATCGCCTCAGCCCCGTCCGATGCCTCAGCGATGACGGCGATGTCGGGTTGGTCCTCCAGGATCAGCCGCAGCCCGCGGCGGACCATCGCCTGGTCGTCGGCGAGCAGGACGGAGATGGTCATCGGGGCTCCCGTTCCGGGACGGGGAGGGTGGCCCGCACCGACCAGCCGGCGACGGGACGCGGGCCCGCGCGCAGCGAACCGCCGAGCGTCTCGACGCGTTCGCGCATGCCGAGCAGGCCGTAGCCACCGCGGTGGCGGGGCCGTGCGACGGCTGCCGGGGCGTCGTCGGCGACCTCGACGGTGACGCCTTGCGGGCCCTCCTCGACGGTGACCGTGACCGACCGGGCCTTGGGCGCGTGCCGCAGCACGTTCGTCAGTGCCTCTCGGACGACCCGGTACACGGTGCTGGTCACCTCCGGCGGCCAGTCGGCGTCCTTGTGCCGCATGGTCAGCCGGACCTGCGGACCTTGGCGGTGGAATCGATCGACCAGCGCGCCGAGCCGCTCCGGGCCCGGGGTCGTCGGGGCCGTGTCGTCCTCGTTGCGCAACAGCCCGACGACCCGCCGCATCGCGGTCAGGGCGTCGGTCCCGGCGACCTCGATCTCGCCGAGGTACTGGCTCACCTGCTCCGGATTTCGTCGCGCGACCACTTGCGCGCCTTGCGTTTGGACGACGATGCCCGTGATGTGGTGGGCCACGACGTCGTGCAGTTCCCGGGCCAGTTCCAGCCGTTCGGCCCGGCGCACCTGCTCGGTGGTGGCGCGCGCTCGCGTGTCCAGCGACCGCAGCCACAGCCCGGCGGCGACGGCGGCCAAGTGGAACGCGGCGGCCAGTGCCGTCACCGCCGTGATGCCGGAGGAGGACGGCCTGCCGGCGAATTGACCGGCGGTGATCACGGCCGCCCCGGCGGCCGTGACGGCGGCGGCCGGCCCGGGTGGCAGGGTGCGCAGTGCCGACGCCGTCAGCACCGCCAAGCCCAGGACCAGGGCCGGGCCGGGCTCGGCCGGAAGGTCGCCGCCGGCCAGGCCGGTGACCACGACCGCCAGGGCCGCGACGCCCAGAGCCGCGACCGCAGGCCACAGCGGCCGGCGCCTTCCGGCCAGCGTCAGCGAGCACACCGCCGCGGCGGAGACGGCGCCCGGCGCCGCGTACCAGGCGCCCCAGCTCTGCGTGACGGCAAGGGCCTCCACGCTGATCGCCGTGAGCAACGCCGTGCCCAGGCCGGCGGTGGACGCGACCCTGGTCCATCCTTGAACGGTCACGACGGCCAAGCTATCCGCGCGAACACGCGCAGCACGAGTCCGGCGAGCAGGCCGCCAGCAAGCAGCAGGGTGGCCAGGACGGTCACACTGCTGCGCCCGCAGAGCCACGTCAGCACGATCACCGCGAGGCAGCCTGTGGCGATGGCGGCGCCTGGCAGCGTCGGCAGCGTCCTGACCGAGGAACCGACGAGCACGGCCAGCGCCAGGGCCGTCACCGGCGACGGCTCCTGCGGTAGATCCGCCGCAGCGGACACCGCGACGGCGACGGCCGTCACCACCAGGCCTGCGGTCGCGGCCCACGGCCTCCAGCGCCCGCGTAGCAGCGCCAGCGCGCACACCACCGACGCGATGGCGGTGGTGTAGATCCAGTACACGCCGCCCCAGCTGACGATGAGCATGAACGCCATGAACGCGATGCCCAGGGCGAACACCACCCCCAGCCCGACCTCGACCAGCATGGTGGGTCTCGATGAGGTCGGTGCGAGTTGTTGTCCTTGACGCTGCGCGGGTCGCATGAGTGCCCCAGGTTCTGTGAGATCTGCCGTCGCGGGTCTGGCGGCGGCCGTGGGAAGGGCCGGGTCAGGAGCGTCTGACGCGCCGGAGGGCGACGGCGGTGAGGACCGCGCCCACGACCAGGTAGAGCCCGGTTTCGGTCGCCTGGAACGTCCAGTAGCGGCTGCCGGGCTGGTACTGGAAGTCGACGTGCAGGTCGAGCTTGGACAGGCACACCGCGGTGTCGCCGAACGTGCCTTCGGCTCCGGTCTTCGGCGCGCTGTTGAGACAGCCGTTGAAGTCGCTCCCGGGGACCGTCCTGCCGTCCGCGGTGCGCAGCGGACTGATCTCGCTGACCCAGGCGTCCGGCGCCCCGGGCACCTGCAAGCCGCCGATGGCGGGCGCGCCGGTGATGCTGCCCAGGTTCTTGGCCTGGTTGATGTTCTGCGCGGTCATCGGCAGGGCCGTCGTCTCAGGCGGCATGTAGTGCGGCCGTATCAGGTTCGGTACGGCGAACTGGACGATGAGGAAGACGACGCCCGTGATGGCCATCGCCGGGAGCGTGCGGCGCACGAGAAGGCCGACAACGGTGCCGAGGACGAAGGAGAGGAAGGCGTAGCCGATCGGGGCGATGTGACGAGCGCCGAACACGATGGTGCCGAACCGGTCCGCCGCGACCCGATCGTAGGGGGACGCCGCCCAGGTGAGCAGCATGCTCGCCGAACCTGCGAAGACGAGGGCGGCCAGGCCGACGAAGGCGATCCGGCCGAGCAGCCAGCGGCGGCGGGTGATGCTCTGGTTCCACACCAGTCGGTGGGTGCCCAGTTCCAGTTCCCGGGCGACCAGCGGCGCCCCCCAGAACGCGCCGATGAGGACGGGAATGAGGCCGAGCCCGCCGGCCAGGAACAGCAGCGTGGTCCGGTAGGCCCCCTCGAACTGGCTCTTGGCCTGCGCGCAGGTGCCGGGGTCGGCGCACCGGGACCTGTAGGCGGCGTGGGCGTCCCGCACATCAAAGCCCAGGTACAGCAGGTACGCGGCGATCACGAGGAGTCCGACGGCGCCGGCGAGCGCGTGCAGGCGGAACTGCCGCCAGTTCAACCAGATCATCGCCGGCCTCCCAGGGCCGCGGCGCCGACTCCTGCGACGGGCGCGTTCGCGCGGGACATGTAGCCGAGCACCAGCTCCTCAAGCGATACGGGGTCGGTTCGGAACGGAACCGATGACCAGGGAAGGTCAGTGCGTACCACCGCGCTGCTGTACACGGCCTCGTGCTCCACTCGTATGGTCTCGACACCGGCCGGCAGCCGGGCGAGCTCCTCGCGGCGCGCGACCAGTCGGCGGTGACCGGCCAGCAGCTCCTCGACCTCGCCGGCGATCTGAACCCGCGCCTCGCACAGCACGATGAGGTAGTCGCAGATCTGCTCGATGTCACCCAGCAGGTGCGACGACAGCACGGCGCTGGCGCCGAGGTCGGCGACGAACTCCATCAGGTTCACCAGGAAGCCTTCGCGCGCCAGCGGGTCGAGCGCGGCGGCCGGCTCGTCGAAGATCAGCAGTTCGGGACGCTTGGCCGCGGCGATCGTCAGCGCCAGCTGCGCACGCTGACCGCCCGACAGCCGTCCCGCCTTCTGCCCCGGGTTCAGGCCGACCCGGGAGATGCGCCGCTCGGCCAGATCCTGGTCCCAGCACGGGTTCAGCCGGGCACCCAGGCGCAGATGATCGGCCACACTGAACGACGGGTACACCGGAGTGTTCTGCGCCACGAACCCGACCCGCGCCAGATGCGCGGCGCTCGCCGCGGGCCGGGACCCCAGAACGCGCAGCGAGCCCGACGTCGGCTCCAGCAGCCCACAGGCCAGATTCAGCAAGGTCGTCTTCCCGGCCCCGTTCGGACCCACCAAGCCCACGACACGACCAGCCGGAACGCGCAGATCGACCTCGCTCAACGCCACCCGGCGGCCGTACCTCTTCGTCAATCCCTCGGCTTGCAGCACCGGGATCGGATCCTCATGCGACATGACGACATCGTCGATAACGACGCCACCTCAGGTCGCCAGCCCAAAGCACGGTTCACGCCACCGGCGATCGTACTTTCGGCCGATCCGGCCCGAGCTCAAAGGCCGTCCGGCCGTCCGGCCGAGCGCGAGGGAAGGCCCCCTGCGTCACGCTGGGCGTCCCGTACCGCCTACCCGGGTGGGCTGCTGACGAGTGAGCCGGGCAAGGGCCGTCCCGCCGACCGCGCCGGGCAGGGGCTGGGGCTTCATGCCGACCAGCATGCCGTACCCACAGGTAACTTACGCCCGAGCGCAGCCCGCCCGCGTAAGGGGCCACTGCCGGGCTCAGTGGGATCCGGCACCGGTCAGCGCCCGCACCGACAGATCGTCGTACCGCTCCGGGTCGGCCTTCTCGCGGCCGGCGAACGTCCCGACGATCGCGCACACGAAGCCGATCGGGATCGAGACGAGGCCCGGGTTCTCCAGCGGGAACAGGTGGAAGTCGACCCCCTTCGGGAACAGCGACAGGTTCGCGCCGGTCACCGGGTCGACCTTGCCCGACACCACCGGCGAGAACAGGACGAGCACCAGCGAGCTGACCAGCCCGCCGTAGATACCGGCCACGACCCCGCTGGAGTTGAACCGGCGCCAGAACAGCGACAGCACGATCGCCGGGAGGTGGGCCGCGGCGGCCATCGCGAACGCCAGCGCCACCAGGAACGCGACGTTGAGGTTCTTCGCGACGACCGCGAGGACGATGGCCAGCGAGCCGACGACGAACGAGGCGAGGCGGGCCACCGCGACCTCCTGCGACTCGCGCGGACGACCGAACATCAGCACCTGGCCGAAGTAGTCGTGCGCCAGCGACGTGGCGGAGGCCAGCACGAGCCCCGACACCACGGCGAGGATGGTCGCGAACGCCACCGCGCCGATGAAGGCCAGCAGCACGTCGCCGCCCACCCGTCCGCCGACGTGCTCACCGACCGCACGCGCCAGCTGCGGGGCCGCCGTGTTGCCGGACGGGTCCTGCGCGACGATCGCCGACCGTCCTACCAGCGCCGCCGCGCCGAACCCCAGCGCCAGCGTCATCAGGTAGAAGACGCCGACGAGGCCGATCGCCCACGACACCGACGTCCGCGCCGCGCGCGCGTCGGGCACGGTGAAGAACCGGGTGACGATGTGCGGCAGGCCCGCGGTGCCGAGGACGAGGGCCAGCGCCAGGCTGATGAAGTCGAGCTTGCCGACCACGGTCTGGTAGGCGTCGCCGGGGACGTCCGGCCCGTACTTCAGCCCGGGCCGGAGGAACGCCGGGCCCTGCCCGCTCGCGTCGGCCGCCGATCCCAGCATCGAGCTGACGTTGAACCCGAACCTGCCGAGGACCAGCGCCGTCAGCACGGCCGCGCCCGCCATCAGCAGCGCCGCCTTGATGATCTGCACCCAGGTGGTGCCCTTCATCCCGCCGAACATCACGTAGAAGATCATCAGCGCGCCCACCACGACGATCGTGACGGTCTTCGCCGAGCCCGCGGACATCCCGAGGAACCGGCGCCCCTCATGGATGCCGAGCAGCAGCGACACCAGCGCCCCCGCCCCGACCATCTGCGCGAGCAGGTAGAACACCGACACCGTGACGGTGGAGACGACCGCCGCCGTCCGCACCGGCGCCTGCTCCCGCGTCCGCTGCGACAGGACGTCCCCCATCGTGAACCGGCCCGTGTTCCGCATCAGTTCGACCAGCAGCAGCGTCAGCACCCACGCCACCAGGAACCCGATCGAGTACAGGAACCCGTCGTACCCGGACAGCGCGATGATCCCCGCGATGCCGAGGAAGGACGCCGCCGACATGTAGTCGCCTGCCAGAGCCACCCCGTTCTGCGGGCCGGAGAACACCCGTCCGCCCGCGTAGAAGTCGTCGGCGCCCCTCGTGTTGGCCCGCGCCCGGACCGTGACCCCCAGCGTGATGACGATGAACACGAGGAAGAGCCCGAAGGTCAGCGCCCGTCCGTCGGTCATCGGAGCCCTCCCAGATCGGGCCGGACGGCGCCCGGCCACACGTCACGCCGCTCCACCGCCATCCGCCCCCTCGCCGCATGCTCGGCCCCCGCGGCCTCCGCCGCCGCACGCCTGGCCTCCACCGCACCCCCGGCCGCCGCAGACTCGGCCGTCACACGCCCGGCCGCCGAAGGCTCGGCTGGCGCGCGCCCGGCTGCCGAAGGCTCGGACGCCACACGCCGGACGGGCGCCGCGTCGGCCTCGGCGCGCAACTCGGCGGCCAGCGGGTCGAGCCGCCGCCGTGCGTACACCGCGTAGAGCCAGGCCAGCAGGAACGTCGAGACGAACTGCAGGACACCGAGCAGCAGCCCGACGTTGACGTTCCCGGCCACCGTCCGCGCCATGAATCCGCGGGCGAACGCGGAGAGCGCGACATAGGCCAGATACCACCCGAGAAACACCACCACGATCCCCAGCGCGACCCGCAGAAACCTCCTTCTGAGCAGCAGAAACCTCTCATCGCACGCCACGGGCGCGAAATGCCCCGGAGGAACCCTTCTGTCCCGCTCGGTCCCCCGACGCTGCGACGGTCGCGAGTCCCAGACCATGCGGTCCTCCCCTAGACCCAACAATGACCATGAGTAGTCGTACCACTCCTCTATGACATCAAAGAATCGCGACGGGCAATGGCCACTTGACGAGATGCAAGAAAACCCCTTGCCCGCCACCCGACCCTCACCATCGGGCAACAGCCGCCCCTAGGCCGCCTCGACCTCCACGGCTTGCAGTACGAGCTGGTGGAAGCGGTCCACAGCAAGATCCACGCTCCGGACGAACCCCGCCTCGTCCGTCCCGCGCTTGGTGCCCATGCCGGTCGGGAGCGTCAGCCGGAACGAGGAGATCTCCCCGCCGTCCCCGGGGACGAGCAGGCCCGGCTCGCTCCTGAGGTTCTTGACCAGGTCGCACGGTCCCTCGCTGCGCCCTTCCGTGAGCGCCTCCACGCGAAGCTCCGGGGGCGCCTCGTCCAACTGCCGGAGAAGCCAGTGCACGCGCGTCAGTGCCCGGGCCCGGACCGCCGACGGGATCTCGACGGCCGTCTCGATCTGCCCCGTCCGCAGGTCGGCCTCGATGCGCACGGGACCGCCCACGTCCGGCATCCGCACCTCGGCGCCCATCCGTCCGCTGTCGATCAGGGACGCCGCGACCTGCGATCTGCGCGAGGCGGCCTCCCCGCCCCGCCTCCTGCGGGTGACCGGCGCGACGTTGTGGCCGGTCTCCCCGCTCAGCCGCAGGCACAGCTGCCGGACGAGCCTCTCCCAGCTCTCCGCCACCCGCACCGCGTGCTGGTCGCCGGGACGCAGCGTGCCCGCCGCGATCGCGTTCCGCAGCGGCACCCAGGACGGCCCCATGTCCTGGAACCCCTGGCAGCCCGCGTTGTCGGTCCGCAGGTAGTGCAGCAGCTCGCCGAGCAGCCACGCGTGCGTCTCCCCCGCGAGGCCGTGATGGTGGCAGAGCATGTGCGCCTCGTGGGCGACCTCGGCCCACGACAGGTGCCGCAGCGCGACCTTGCGCAGCCGCCGCTTGTCGACCGTCAGGGGATGCTCGCCGTCCAGCGCCAGGTCGTTCGACAGGGTGATCACGGCCTCGTAGCCGTTCCGCGCGGCGACGTCCAGATACGCCTCCACCTGCTCCGGCCTCAGCGGGTTACCGCCGGTCTTCGTCTCGACCAGGGCCGTCCAGATCCGCCCGGCCCGCGCGACGCGGATCACCCCGTCGGGCCGCACCTTTCCGTCCCCGTGCTTGAACGTTGCCTCGACGAACGTCTGGACGGTCCCGGCGGGGGCGTTGAACCGTGCCGTGAGCCGCCGTCCGAACTCCGGGACCTGCGCCATGACCGCCATCAGCGTCGACGTGGCGCGCGCCTCCCGCTCGTGGTCGTTCCGGAGCCCCGCGCACGAGAACAGCCGGGCGCCCTGCCAGGCGGGATGATCGGCGAGATCGACCTTCGGCGCCTTCGGCAACGTGCTCCTCTTCTTCGCCGTCCGCACACGTCCCGCCCGCCGCCTGCCGGCCTCCGTCTCCGCCGGGGCGCCGCTCGCAGCCGTCTCCTCCGACGTCCGCGCCGCGACGGCCGCGCCGGGCGCCGACACGTCCTCCACTCCCGACGCGCCGCCGCCGCCGTCGCTGTCGTCGCTGTCGCTGTCGTCGACGCTGATGCCGAAGTCGGCGGCGAGGCCCGCGAGTCCCGATTCGTAGCCCTGCCCCACGGCCCGGAACTTCCAGCCGCCGCCCCGGCGATACAGCTCGCCGAAGACGAAGGCGGTCTCCGTACCGGCGTCGCCGATGTCGAACCCCAGGAGAGCGGCACCAGAGCTGTCGAAGAGCGTCAGCCCGAGATCGTCCAGCTCCCCGAACGTGGCGCCCGCGTACCGGCTGGCCGTCACGACGACCCGTTCGACCTCGGACGGCAGCGCCGCCAGGTCGAGCAGGATCCGGTCCTCGCTTCCACCCCCGGTCGGCGCCTTCCCGAGCAGCTGGACGGTGCCGTCGGGGCTGGCGGGCTGGTTGTAGAAGACGAGGTCGTCGTCCCCTCGGACCTTGCCGGACGCGCCGACCAGCAGCGCGGCCACGTCGGCCTCACCGGCCCCGGACGGATCGGACCACCGCAACGCCACGGTGATCGGGCCCGCCGCCTCGGTCAGATTCGCCAGCTCGACGTTGGACCCCTTGAGCATCCGCTGCATGTGCCACTCCCCGTATCAAGCGAAGATCGCGCCGTCAAAGGCCACTGTGATCAAGATCACAGCCGGGAGCGGCCGATTCCGAGCATGGCACGGCGCGGAATTTGCTGGCGGCCGCCACGGGAACTGGCAGAGTGCGGCCAACGCGGACATCTTGATTTTTAACCCTGCACTTCAGAAATAGGAAGTTGACATCTAGGATCGGAGCGTCCGGCGAGGTACGAGGAGGGCTTGTGGGGCGACTGGAGATCGGGTATCTGCTGCCGACGCGGGACCAGGCCGTGCGGGGCGAGCACGAGCCGGGACAGCTGGTGGGGCAGGCGCGGCGCGCGGAGGCGCTGGGGGTGGACTCGGTCTGGGCAGGCGACAGCCCGGTGACGCGGCCGCGCGCCGACGCGCTGCTGCTCCTGGCCGCCGTGGCGGACGCGACGGATCGGGTCGTGCTCGGTACGGCCGTGCTGCTGCCGGCGCTGCGGCATCCGATCCTGCTGGCCCACCAGCTCGCCACGCTCGACCGGCTCTCCGACGGACGGCTGGTCGCGGGCATGGGCGCCGGGTTCCCGATTCCCCAGACCGAGGCGCAGTTCGCCGCGCTCGACGTCGGCTTCAAGCGCCGTGTCAGCCGCATGGAGGAGTCGATCGACGCCATGCGACGGTTGTGGACGGGCGGGCCGGTGTCGTTCAAGGGCGAGCACTTCGCCTTCGAGGACGTGACGCTCGCGCCGCCACCGTCCCGTCCGGGAGGACCGCCGATCTGGCTGGCCGGGGGCGGCGTGCATGCGCTGCGGCGGGTGGCGCGCCTCGCGGACGGATGGCTGCCCTATCCACCCCAAGCGAAGACGTATGAGCGTGAACACCAGGCCATCCAGGACGCGACGACGCGTTCGGCGGCCGGTGCTCGCCACATCGTGGCCCGTCTCGCCACCGACGACCACGATGCGGCCCTAGAGGAGTTCGGTGCCAGCGTCCTGCCCCTGCTACGGCAGGGAGAGGGATCGTGACCACGTTCGTTCTCGTCCATGGCGCCTGGCATGGATCCTGGGCTCCTGGAAGCGAACGGGTTCAGGATCGGGAAGCCCGAGGTTTAGAGTGACGAAGTGGAGCAGCGAACGTACAACCAGTACTGCGCGACCGCGCGGACCCTCGACCTCATCGGCGAGCGCTGGACGCTGCTCCTGATCCGCGAGCTGCTGACCGGGCCCAAGCGGTTCGGCGACCTGCAGAGCAGCCTGCGCGGGCTCGGCACCGGGCTGCTGTCCGCGCGGCTCAAGCATCTCGAACGCGAGGGGCTGGCGCGCAAGGTGACGCTCCCGCCGCCGGCCCGCACCCCCGCCTACGCCCTCACCGAGGCCGGCGAGGAACTCGGCCCGGCGGTGCGGGAACTGGCGCGGTGGGGCATGAAGTGGGCACTCGGCGAGCGGCGCGAGGGCGAGACGTTCCACCCGGGCTGGGCCGTGCTCGGCCTGGAGACCTGCTTCGTCCCCGAGGCGGCCGCCGGGCTGCGCGCGGTCTACGAGTTCCGCATCGGCGACGAGGTGTTCCACGCGCGCGTCGACGACGGGACGCTGGAGATGACGCACGGACCCGCCCAGCACCCCGACGCGACCATCACGATCGGCGAGGAGGAGTTCCTCTCCATCGCCGCTGGACGGTCGTCCCTCGTCCAGGCGGTCGAGGACGGAGCCGCCGCCACGTCCGGCGACGGCGACGCCCTGCGCAGGCTGGCGGACCTGTTCCGCATACCGCGTCCCCAGTCCCGCACGGGCGGGCGGTGATCTCGCGATCCCGGAGAACGCCGAAGCCTTCCGCTGATCATGGGCGCCCCGAACCCGCCGCTGCCTGCGGCGGCGGCTTCGAGGCGCTCAACCGGCTCGACGTGGGGTTCTGACGATCACCGCGTTCCCGCGCCGCGCCTCTTGAACGCGGCGACCGCGGCGACGCCGAGCGCGGCGAGCCCGATCTGGAAGACCAGCTCGATCCAGTCGACGCCGTTGGTGGTGTCAACGCCGACCTTCTGCGCGATCGCGGTGCCCACCAGCGCCGCGACGATGCCGATTCCTATGGTGAGGAGCACCCCGATCGGCTGCCTGCCCGGCAGTACCAGCCGGCCCAGCGCTCCGATGATCGCTCCGACGATGATCGCGGTGATGATTCCTGAGACGGTCACGTCCTCGACCTCCCCTGTGCTTGGGTACGCCCCTTGTGCCCAGTCCAGGCCACTTGTCACATCCGGACATCCCCTAACACACAGAATGACCAATGTTACGAATGTGGTGGACGACCCCCGGCCCGCCCTGCATAATCCCCGATGATCTCCACTTGGCCGCCTCTTTACCCGTCCTGTCACTTGACCAGGGACATCCGCCCCACGGCCGAGCCATGGGGACCGGCAGAGAGGCAGAGCGATGCACAGGCAAGGACGAGCACCCGAACCCCAGGAAGACCTCCCGGACTGGTACGCCCCGCCGCCCAGCGAGTGGGAGCCCTACCTGGTGGACCTGGATCTCGCCCACGCGGGACGACGCCTGGCCGCCCGCCTCATCGACCACATCGCGGCCGCCATCACCAGCGTCATGGCCGGGTTCGTCCTGCTCACACTGCTTGTGCCGGACCGCGACTCCGACCCCTCCAGCGCGGCCATCGCGGCCATCCTGACCGGTGTCCTCGGCGTCTTCTACCTCTACGAGGCCGCCCAACTCGCCGTCTGGGGACGGACCCTCGGCATGTGCGCCCTCAAGATGCGGGTGGCCGCCGTCCACTCCCCCGACCTTCCCCTGTCCCCCGCCCGCGGCTACGGCCGCGCCGCGAGCTACTTCACCTTCTTCCTCCTGTTCGGCGTGCTCCCCGTCCTGAACCTGCTGAGCCTCTTCAACGCTCTGTGGCTGCTCTGGGACCGTCCGCACCGGCAATGTCTGCACGACAAAATGGCCGGGACCATCGTCCTGAACGACCGCGCACCCGAACGCCGAGCTCAGCAATCGCTGTTAATCCTGGTCGCCCTGATCGCCTTCCTCGTCATAGGGATAAGCCTGGTCACCGTCCGCTGACAATTCCTGGAACCGTCCGAGGGCATTCGCCGGTCGTCCGGCACGGCCGTTGACGCCCGCACCGGGCTCAACGACGAGGAGCTCACCGCCGGCATCCGCGGCGAGTCCGGCAACCCGCGGGTCGCCGCCGCGCTGCGCTTCGCCCGCCAGGTGCCCGGGTCTCCCCAGGAAGGGACGTCGCCGCCCGGCGGATGCGGGCGTCCTACGAGTAATCCTCGAAAGTCCCGACGACCTGGCAGTCTTGATTCTTCACCGGCACGTTGGCGACGGCTCGCTTCTTGAGGCCATTTTCGTCGCCATCTCCCCATACGGTCGCCGCGGCGCCTTCGGGCATGGGGCTGCCGAGATCCCTGGCCGTCTTTCGGAGCCCCTCCAGCTCGATCACGTCGGCCTTCTCCGCGCGACCGCGGACGAGATCGTTGTCGGTGGCGAACCTCGGGACGGCCGAGCACGAGGTGATGAACGAGAACCGCAGGAAGTAGGGCTCCGAGTCGTTCCGGGCCAGGTAGCGCACCTGAGTGATCGCGGCGGGAAGATGCAGCCTCAGGTCGCCGGCCGCCCGCTCGAATGAGATCCCCGGATCGGCGCCCTTGGCGGCACGAGGATCGGGGTTCCGCTCGGCGTCCGAGTCGCCGGACGTCGACAGCAGTACATACGACGCTGCTCCGAGCGAAATCATCACGGCGGCCCCGGCGAGCAGGAAACGGGGGTGCGGGCGGGCAAGGGTCTTCATCGCCTGAAACCCGATGAGCCGTGGACGTCGTAATCGCGCGCCATGCCGGTGGTGTGGAGATGCGAGATCTCGGGTTGGGTGACAGTGCCCGCCAGCGGAATCGTGACCGGGTTCCGCTGCTCCTCAGCGGTGCCGAAGTTGTACCGCTTGTAGAATTCCACGGTGTAGTTGCCTCCGTCGCCGTGGACCCTGTACTGATAGCCGTTGAACGCGTAATACATGTCCAGGTTCGTACGGTAGTCAAAATTGGCGCTCTTCCAACCCGAGTCGAACTTTCCCGGCCCTGGATGCTGGGCGAGGGTTCGCTGTATCTCGCGTTGCATCTCCGGGCTGCGCTCCATGATCTCGCCGACGTCGACGTGTTTCGTGGAACCGCTTCCGTCAAGCCAGTGGCTGAGCAGGGACGAGGCGGTCGGCCAGCCCTTGGCGGCTCCGCCGAGTGCCATCAGCTGCACCTTGCGGTATACCTCCTCGTCGCGGCCGGTCGGTGATTCCACTCCCCAGGGCCGTCCGTAGTCCGACGCCGGCCACAGCGGCGGAACGTCCGACAGATCGGTCGGCAAGCCTTCCTTCCAGGCCCTTTCCGGGAACAGCTTGGGGAGTGCGCCGGCAAGCCGCTGGTCGGTCTTCGTCGCGTCGTCGACCGCGGTCTGCATGGCACCGCTCAGGCGCCTGAGGGTCTCCCCCCACATCTTGCGGCTCTCAGGATCATGACGATCCGCCGCCGCGAGCGGAGGCGCGGTGAGCGAGCCGTCGTCGCCGACCCGGATATGCAGGCTGTGCGCCTCGGCTATCGCGTTGCGAAGGTCCCGCTGAGCCCGCCGGAACTCCTGTTCCGCGCCGGCCAGGGCGTTGTAGATGCTGAACGCGGTGAACGAGGCACGCTTCAGCCTCTCGCTCTCGGGGGTGATCTCGCGCTTCGCGGTCTCTGCCGCGACCCCCTTCCACCCGGACTTGCCGATGCCCCCGACGACATCGGTGGCATACACCTGCGCCGACCCTCGAAGATACTTCGAGTAGGTCTGCCATGCCTGGCTCGCGGTCTTGAGGTCGTCAAAGCGGGCGTCCCTGAGCGAGGCGAAGTCCACCACGTCAGTCCACCACGTTCCAGACCTTGTTGATCGAGCTCCGGATCTTGTCTTCGGCCTGCCGGTAGGCGGAGGCGGTCTTGTTCAGCCGCGGCCCGAGACCATCGATGTGATCGGCCAGCGTTTTCCCGCCTGAAGCCCACGAGTCGACGAGAGCGCTCAACTGACCTGCCGAACCGAACCCCTTGAGCCCCTTGGCGGCCGCATCGGTGGGCCGTCCGGTCCTGCTGATGCCGGACCGCACGAAATTCGCGACGACATCACAGGCCCGCGCGGCGTCCTCCAGCATCTCAAGCTGCTGGTATTCGAGCTTTCCAGGGTTGTCCAGAACGGGGGCGAGGTAATTGGGCGGCCCAGGAGATCTGGTGGGCCCGCCCCCGGGATTGAGGAGCTTCTCCAGCCCCGACGGGTCTGTCATGCCTTCGCCTCCTTCGTTCCGGAGCGAGCGGCAATCGTGATCATGCACGCGGCCGACGTCGCCACCCCGCCAAAGGAACACCACGAGACCAATGATGATACGCGATCAGTGATTTTCCGACCATCCTGCCGGGTTCACCGCCGACCCCGATCGAATGGCGGCGAGGAATGCACGGCACCAGCGGCGCGGCATCGCGC
This sequence comes from Actinomadura rubrisoli, assembly GCF_004349215.1. Taxonomy (GTDB): domain Bacteria; phylum Actinomycetota; class Actinomycetes; order Streptosporangiales; family Streptosporangiaceae; genus Spirillospora; species Spirillospora rubrisoli. Next base: position 17,012 of record NZ_SMKU01000182.1, read on the forward strand.
CGTCACAATCCGAGAGCACCGGCAAGACCGTCCTGGAAAACCTCCGGCTCAGGCGGGCGGGCATCGGTCGGCACTCGAATCGCTGAGCAGCCGTCCAGACATGCGCACGCCCGGTACGAGGCGGGGGAACCCGTACCGGGCGTGCTGGGACGATGCTGACTCGACCGTCCACCGCCGAAAGCTGGTGGCGGTTACTCGATGAGAGTCAGTGATGTCCCTTTTCCTGGTGATATGTAGTTGTCAGCACGGCCTCGTCGAGGCTCGTGGTGCGGGCCTCAGCAGGCGGGCTCGCCGCTCTGTGCCGGGACGCTGACCGCCGTCCAGGCCGACTTCACCGCGTTGCACTCGGTGGCCGAGCCCGGGAACAGTTCCTTGGCCGCCGTGACCGTCGCGGTGCGCGCCCGCGCGTGGGTCCACGCCGAGACCTTGCGGTTGAGGCCGCCCATGAAGATCTGGCCGGCCTTCTGGATGCCGATGCCGGTCACCGCAGAGTTGTTGCAGGTCGGGCTGGTCGGCTTGCCGCCGCCCGGGTTCGAGCCCTCGGCCAGCAGGTAGAACCAGTGGTTCTGCGGTCCGGCCGCCTTGTGCACCTCGGTGTTGGGGATCGAGGACGAGTAGCAGTTCGGGTCGCCCACGGCCGAGGGGTTGTACATGTTGCGGATCGGGCCGCGGCCCACGAGGTCGACTTCCTCACCCACCAGGTAGTCCGGCGGGTCCAGGTCGGCGGGCTCGTTGATGTAGTGCTCGGTCAGCGCGCCGAAGATGTCTCCGGCCGACTCGTTCAGCCCGCCCTTCTCGTTCCCGCCGCTGTCACCACCGGGGGTGTTCGTGAAGACCGCGTGGCCGTTCTCGTGCCCGACCACGTCCACGGAGGTGGCCTGCTTGTTGTTGGCCTGGTTGTGGCCGTAGTTGGTGTAGCTGCCGTTCCAGAACGCGTTGACCTGGTTGAGGCCGACGCGGGCAGGGTAACCGCGGCCGTTGCCGTTGGTGCCGTTCCGGCCGAGCCACGCCTTCAGCATGTCCCATTCTTTTTGGACCGCGTAGAGGACGTCGACGCAGGCGGTCTCCAGGTTGGTGCCGCTGCCGTTGCCCCAGGCACTGTCGGTGCCGGTGGTGGCGGAACCGCCCTGGCCGCCGCACTGGTTACCGGGCCGCGCCGGGTCGGTCATCGAGGTCGCGGCCGTGCTGAGGTCCACGGTGCCGTGGTAGAAGCTCTTGTCGTCGGCCGCGTCGCGGACCTCGTCATGGGTCTGGACGACCTTGCCGGTCTTTGCGTCGACGAACACGTGCAGCTTCGTCTCGGCCTTCTTCTGGTGGCCGCTGACGACGGTCTCGTAGACGAGCCTTCCGGTGCCGTCCGCCAGCACGCTGAGGCGGGGGGTGGAAACCTTGCCGACCTTCGCGACCTTCGCGCGCGAGGTCTTCGCGGCCTGCGCGGCCGTCACGGTGGCCTTGGTGCCGACGTCGAGGGCCTTGGTCTGGTTGACCGAGGTGCTCAGCACGCCGCCGTCGGCGTTGGTGGTGACGACGAAGTCGCCGCCGATCACCGGCAGCCCGGCGTAGGTGCGCTGATACTCGACGTACTGCAGGCCGCGCAGGCCCGACGTGACGTTCGTGCGGAAGATCTTGTCCTTGGGAGCCTTCTTGAAGGCCGCCGGCGTCGCGACGACGAAGGCGTCGGCCGAGGCGGCGGCGAGGGGGCGGGGGTCCGGCTTGGCGGGG